>NZ_VFOQ01000001.1:975267-1300356 GCF_006716205.1 Oryzihumus leptocrescens
GACGCGGGGGTGACCAACGTCGGCGGCCTCCCGCGCGAGTACGTCGCCCCCGAGCTCACCCCGTCCGTCGACGCACCGACCGCCGATGGGCGGCGCCGGCTGCGCACCCCCATGTACGTCGGGGGAGCGCTCGTCCTCGTCGCGGCGATCGTGATCGCCGTCGTGCTCCTTCGAGGCGGCGGCCACGGCGGGGTCGACCCGGCCGCCACTGCGGGCGCGGCGTCGCGCAGCAGCCGGGTCGACGCGCTCCGCCAGGACCAGACCGTTCCGGGCACCGGCCTCGAGCTGGCTCGCGAGGCCACGTACGACACGAAGAGCCGCAGCGTCGAGATGACCGTCCACCTCAAGGCCGACCGGGTGGCGCTACAGGGTCCGGTGCTGCAGGTGATCCCGCTGCCGCAGGGCGGCGAGCAGTGCCCGTTGGTGGCGTGGGACGGCGCGTCGGTGACCAAGGACTCGGCGTTGGTCAGTGGGATCACCGCGCCGTGCGCCTACCGCCTCGACGTGCCGCAGATCCCGGCCGGGCAGACGGTCTCGGTCAAGGCCACGCTCCCGCTCACGCTCAAGGGCGACCCCGAGAAGGCCCTCGGGGACTGGCTCGACCAGGTGGCGAACGCCACGAGCCAGGCCCTGCAGCAGACCGGCCCCAACAACACCGCGTACGCCATCCAGCGGCTGGAGTCGGTCGAGGTCAAGGCTCCCGACTTCGCGACCACGCGGACCGGGCAGCTGCGGGTCGTGCTCTACCCGCGATGGGTGGGCTCCGGGGTCGACACCCAGCACGTGCTCTACGACAGCACTGAGGGCGACACCACCGACCTGCTCGACGAGGTTGCCGGCGGTCTCGCCGGCGTGCGTCTCACCGACGGCTGCAACGGCGCCGTGTCGATCCGCAAGGGGTTGTTCGTCTCGGTGCTGCACCAGTCCGACTCCTGCGAGATCGACGCGACCGTCGGGAACCTGACCGATCTGCGGAGCAACACCTTTCAGATCGCCGGACTGGGCGGATAGGTAGGACTCGATGAGGCTGAATCTCACCGTGGAAGCGCCCGAGGAGACGGTCGACGTCCTCCTCGACTGCGACGAGCAGACCACGGCCGCCGCTCTCGGCGAGGCACTGGGGGACCTGATCCCGGGAACCAGCCGCGAGCTCGTCGTCGGTGACCAGCCGGTCGCGCCGGACGCGACCCTCGCCGAGCTCGAGCTCCTCGACGGGATGCGCGTCGGCCTGGGGTCGAAGGTCGCGCCCGACCCCGAGGTCAGCACCTCGGGGTGGCAGCTGCACGTCGTCGCCGGCCCCGACGCCGGCGCGGTGTTCGCCCTGCCCGAGGGTGAGCACGTCGTCGGCCGGAGCGGCGTGGTCTCGTTCATGGACTCGGCGCTCTCGCGCCAGCACGCCCGGATCACGGTCAACGGCTCCGGGGCGGAGGTCACCGACCTCGGGTCCAGCAACGGCAGCCGGCTGGACGGTGTGCCTCTGGAGGCGAACGTCGCGACGCCGATGGGTCTGGGCCAGATGCTCTCGGTCGGTCACTCCGTCGTGACGTTGACGCCGGCACGGCCCTCCGACGCGGCGACGGAGCTGGCCGACCCGGGCCACGCGCACTTCCTGCGCCAGCCGCGAATGCTGCCCCACCACGTGCAGCCCGAGGTGCAGATCCCGAACGCCCCGCGGGAGCAGCCGCAGCGCCGGATCCCGGTGATCGCGATGGTCATCCCGCTCCTGCTCGGCGTCACGATGGCGACGATCATGCACGCGCCGCAGTACCTCCTGTTCGCGCTGATGAGCCCGGCCATGCTTGCGGCCAACTACTTCTCCGACCAGCGCTCCGGCGCCAAGGACCACAAGGCGGCAGTGGCGACGTACCACGCCGACCTCGCGGCCAGCCAGGAGAGGCTCACCCGCCTCGTCGGCGAGGAGCAGGCGAGACTGCGCGAGGAGCTGCCCGACGCCGCAGCCACCTTCCTGACCTGCGTGCTGCCCGGTCGCCGGCTCTGGGAGCGGCGCCGCCACGACGCCGACTCGCTCGTGATGCGCGTCGGCAGCGCCGACCTGCCCTCGACGGTCCGGCTCACCGGCGACGTCGCCGCGGCGGACGAGGACCAGCGGCTGCACTGCGTGCCGGTCAGCCTGCCGCTGGGGGAGTGCGGCGTGGTTGGCCTCGCCGGCGCGTCGGAGAATGTCGCGGCGCTGCTGCGCTGGATGGTCGTGCAGCTGTGTGCCTACCATCCCACCCGAGACCTGACGATCAGCCTTGTCACCCACCACGGTGAGAAGCACTGGGACTGGGTGCGCTGGCTGCCCCACCTGCGCCCGCGCGACGCCGAGAGCAGCCCGGTGTTCATCGGCAACGACCCCCACACGGTGACCACCCAGATCAGCTACCTCAACGCCCTGCTCACCGCCCGCAAGCAGGCCAGCAACGGCCGCTCCGGGATCTCCGCGCAGAGCTTCCCGGCCCACGTGCTCGTCGTGCACGGCTATCGCCAGATGCGGACCACCCTCGGTCTCGGGCAGTTGCTCGAGGAGGGCCCGGCATACGGCATCTTCGCGATCTGCACCGACGAGGAGGAGCGCCTGCTCCCCGAGAAGTGCACCGCCACCGTGGTCGTCGACCCGGCCCGCCCCGACTACGCGACCCTTCGCCGCACGGGCCGGCCGAACACCCCCGACGTGCTGCTCGAGGGCGTCACGCCGCGGTGGTGTGAGCGTGTGGCCCGGGCCATCTCGCCGCTGGTCGACGTGGGTGGTGACGTGGATGAGGCGGTGCTGCCCGACAGCTGCCGCCTGCTCGACGTCCTTGACCTCGACCCGCCGACGGTGGACGCCGTCCGGGCCCGCTGGGCGATGGCCCCGCGCTCAACCGCGATGACGATCGGCGCCGGCCTCGACGGACCGTTCACCCTCGACCTGCGCCGCGACGGCCCGCACGGGCTGGTCGCCGGTACGACGGGCTCGGGCAAGACCGAGCTCCTCCAGACGATGATCGCCTCGCTGGCCCTGGCCAACCGGCCCGACGAGCTGAACTTCGTGCTCGTCGACTACAAGGGCGACAGCGCCTTCAAGGACTGCGTCAACCTGCCGCACACCGTCGGCAAGGTCAACGACCTCGACCCCCACCTCGTCGAGCGGGCGCTGGAGTCGCTCTCGGCCGAGCTGCGCTACCGCGAGCACTTCTTCGCCGAGGCCCAGGTCAAGGACATCGAGGACTACCAGCTGCTGCAGTCCAAGGAGCCACATCGTCCCTCGCTGCCGCGGCTCCTGCTGGTCATCGACGAGTTCGCCGCGCTGTTCAAGGAGCTGCCCGATTTCGTCTCCGGCCTCGTCGGCATCGCCCAGCGGGGACGCAGCCTCGGCATCCACCTGATCCTGGCCACCCAGCGCCCCAGCGGCGTCGTCTCGCCCGAGATCCGAGCCAACACCAACCTGAGGATCGCGCTGCGGGTCACCGACGCCACCGACAGCGTTGACGTCCTCCAGGGACCGGAGGCGGCCAGCATTCCCAAGTCCGCGCCCGGTCGCGGCTACGCCCGACTCGGCGCCGGCAACCTGCTCTCCTTCCAGGCCGGTCGGGTCGGCGGTCGCCGACCGGGTGCCGTGGTCGAAGAGCTGCAGCCGCCCTTCGTCGCGCGCATCGACTGGAAGTCGTTGGGCTACAAACTGCCGACGCTGCCCTCGAGCGCCGACCGTGACGACGTCAAGGACACCGACCTTGCTGGTCTCGTCTCGGCGGTGCGCGAGGCCGCTGGGCGCGACGGCGTACCCCCGCAGCGGCAGCCATGGCTGCCCGCGTTGCCCGAGAAGCTGACCATGGAGGAGGTGTATGCCGACCTCCCCGAGGCCGCCGGCCTGCCTCCGCTGCCCTTCGGCCGGCGCGACCTGCCGCGCGACCAGCGCCAGGAGGCCGCCACCTTCGACCTGAACCACGACGACCACCTGCTCGTCATCGGCGCGGCCCGGAGTGGGCGCTCGCAGGTGGTCCGTGCTCTGGCCGCCTCGATCGCGCGGCTGACCTCGCCTGCCGACGTGCATGTCTACGGCATCGACTGCGGCAACGGTGCGCTCAACCCGTTGACCGCGCTGCCGCACTGCGGCGCCGTCGCGAGTCGGACCGAGCCCGAGCGCGTGGCCCGCCTGCTCGGACGGCTCGGCGCCGAGATGGACCGTCGCCAGGTCGTGCTGGCCGAGCACGGGTTCGCCGACGTCGGCGAGCAGCGTCGCTCCGGCCAGGACCCGTTGCCACACATCGTGATCGCGCTCGACCGCTGGGAGGGCTTCGTCGCCGCGTTCGGTGACCTCGACAACGGTGCGATGACCGACGCCGTGAGCCGGATCCTCCGCGAGGGCGCCAGCCTCGGCGTGCACGCCGTCGTCACCGGCGACCGCACGCTGGCCAACAACCGCATCGCGACGATGACGGAGTCGAAGTTCACCCTCCGCCTCGCCGACAAGTCCGACTTCTCGCTGGTCGGCCTCTCCCCGCGGACCATCCCCGACCGGCTGCCCGCAGGGCGCGGCTTCAGCCCCGCCGGCACGGAGACCCAGGTGATGCTGCTCGACCTCGACGAGGGCGGTCAGGCCCAGGCCGCGGTGCTCGCCCGTCTTGCCGAGGAGTCGCGCGCTCGGTACGCCGGCCTGGACCCGGCCGGGAAGCCGTTCCGCGTTGACGTCCTACCGAGTCGGCTCACCTTGCCCGAGGCGCTCGCGCTGCGGCCGGCCGGCGCGAGCGACCCGTTCGTCCTGGTCGGCGTGGGCGGTGACGACCTCACGGCATACGCCCCTGACCTGCGGCGCTCCTCGACCTTCCTGGTGGTCGGGCCCAACCGGTCCGGGCGAAGCACCGTGCTGCGCAGCGCGGCCCTCTCGGCGATCCAGACAGGCGCGCGGGTGCTCTGTCTGGCTCCTCGCCCGGGTCCCCTCCGCGACCTCGCCGGGACCGACGGGGTGGTGGCCGTGGTCACCGACCCGACGACCACCGCTGAAGCCCTGACCGAGCTGCTGGCGCCGGTGCAGGGACCCGTCCTGGTCGTCGTCGACGACGGCGAGGAGCTCAAGGACGCCCCTGCCGGGCCGTTCCTGCACGGGCTGGTGCGCGGCAGTGCCGACGAGGACCGCTGGTTGCTGCTCGGTGGGCAGGCCGACGCGCTCTCCGTGGGCTTCTCGGGCTGGCACGTCGAGGCCAGGAAGGCCCGCCAGGGCATGCTGCTCTCCCCGCAGGGCGGCGGCGACGGCGAGCTGATCGGCGTCAAGCTGCCGCGCAGCGTCGTCGGCCAGCCGATCCAGCCCGGCCGTGGCCTGCTGCACCTCGGTGACGGCTCCATCGTCCGGGTGGCAACCGCGCTTTCCTGACGGCGTCTGGGCAATCTCGCCGACGTGCGTCGGTGCAGGACCAGACACGGTCGTCTCACCGAGACACTGGGACCTGTCGCGATGCCTGGCACGACACTCGGCGGCGGGATGGAGCGCTAGGGGCGACGCGGAGGACGGTGCCACCTGGCCGCCGGTGTCCAGAGAGCCCCGGGACGACGAAGGGCGTCCTCCCCACGGGGGAGAACGCCCTTCGTCGGCGGTGCGGTGGTCAGCCCTTGAGGGCAGAGGCCAGCTGCTGGTCGACGTCCTGGAACGCCTGGGCAGCCTTGGTCAGGTACTGGCTCATACCCTCCAGGCCCTCGATGCAGTTCTTGGCGCCGGTGTTGAACTCCTCGTAGGACGAGCCGAACTGTCCGGACGCGGAGTCGGTGACGAAGCCACCGGAGATCAGCTGGTCGACCTGGCTCTTGAGGTGGTTGAGCTGGTTCTCGATGTCCTGCTTGGCGGCCGCGAGCTTGGTCGCCTGGTCCTGCATGTCCTGGTAGGTCACGTTCACATTTGCCACTGGGAATCCCCCCGTTGTTCCTCGGCAGCCGGCTGTCGGCGCTGCGATCGATGCAGGCAAAGTACCACCAACAACGGACCCCTCGAGGGGCTTCGTGGAACTCGACGAAGCGCCCCCTGACGGGGTTCCGTCGAGTGCGTGAGGAGTGGCCGGGACGATGGCCCAGGTCCCCGGCGCGCCTGCTCCCGCAGCGGAGACGGGTCCCGACCCGGGAGCGGCTCCGGAGGGGCCTCTCACCGCGGGCACCCGCCGGGTGAACGCCCGCCCTCCTGGGCCATAACCAGGTAACTGGTGCGGAAGAAGGGACTTGAACCCTCACGCCCGAAGGCACAGGAACCTAAATCCTGCGTGTCTGCCAGTTTCACCACTTCCGCGCGGCGCCGACTCTACTGAAACGGCCGGGTCCCGGTGGACACCACCGGGACCCGGCCGCACGGCATACCAGGCAGGGGTATGCCGGTCAGTCCAGTCCCAGCGCCTTGGACAGCGAGGCGACGTGGCCGGTGGCCTTGATGTTGTACTTCCCCAGCTCCACGGTGCCGTCCTCGCCGACGACGACGGTGGAGCGGATGACGCCGGTGACCTTCTTGCCGTAGAGCGACTTCTCGCCCCAGGCGCCGTAGGCGTCCATGACCGCGTGGTCGGGGTCGGAGAGCAGCGGGTAGGTCAGCGACTCCTTCTCGATGAACTTCTTCTGCTTCTCCGGGGTGTCGGGGCTGATGCCGACGACCTCGTAGCCGGCGCCCTGCAGCCGGGCCAGGGAGTCGCGGAAGTCGCAGGCCTCCTTGGTGCAGCCCGGCGTCATCGCAGCGGGGTAGAAGAAGATGATCAGCTTGCGACCGGCGAAGTCCTTGAGGGAGACGGTGTTTCCGTCCTGGTCGAGCAGGCTGAAGTCCGGCGCGGGCTGCTGGGTCTCGAGGCGGGGCATGGGTTCCTCTTCCGTGGTCAGGGTGAGAACGCAAGGTCCAGTCTGCGTTATCGTCGCAGCACCGGACGGAGGGAGCCCCCCATGGCTGAGCTCGAGCAGAAGAGCACGTCGGTCGGCGCGATCGAGGCCGACATCAACGCGACGCGTGACCGCCTTGCCGCGACCATCGACGAGCTCGCGTTCCGTGCGCAGCCCAAGGAGATCGCACGCCGCGAGGTCGCGTCGGTCAAGGCGAGCCTGTACGCCGCCACCCACACCCCCGAGGGTGACCTGCGCGTCGAGCGCGTGGCCGCCATCGGTGCTGCCGTCGCTGCCGTGCTCGGCCTGGTCATCTGGCGTCGCACGCGTGACTGAGAAGCAGGGCACCTCGGCGGCCGAGCGGCTGCCGATCCGCATGTTGCACGACCGGGTCCTCGTCTCCCTCGAGGGTGAGCCGGGGGAGCGCCGCTCCGGCAGCGGCATCGTCATCCCGGCCACCGCGAGCATGGGCAAGCGCCTCTCGTGGGCCTCCGTCGTCGCGGTCGGCCCCAACTGCCGCCAGGTCGAGGTCGGGGACCGCGTCCTGTTCGACGCCGAGGACCGCGCCGAGGTCGAGCTGCACAGCAAGGACTACGTCCTGTTGCGCGAGAAGGACATCCACGCCGTCGCGGCCACCCGCGTCGAGGACGGCCAGACGGGGCTCTACCTCTGAGCACCCTCGGCCTTCCCGGCCCCAGCTCGCTCGACATGGCCCGCGGGTTCGCCGCCATCCGCGACAACCCGCTGGGCTTCCTCGAGGACACCCGCCGCCGGTATGGCGCACTGGTCGCCTTCCCGGTGCCGCGCACCACGGCGCTGCTCGTCAGCGACCCGGCCGACGTGCGCCGGGTGCTGCAGTCGGGGGCGCGGACCTGGACCAAGGCGACGGTGCAGTACGCCGCGCTGGCCCGGGTCACCGGTCCCGGCCTGCTCGCCGTCGCCGACGACCGGTGGCTGCCCCGGCGTCGCGCCGCCCAGCCGGCCTTCCACCACGCCCGGCTGGACGCGGTGTCGGAGAGCATCCGGTCGGCGGCCGGCCGCGTGGTGGGGGAGTGGCGGTCCCTGTCGGCGGACGGTGCCGTGCTGGACGTCGACGCCCTGGCCATGCGGGTCACGCTCGACGTCATCGGCAGGACCCTGTTCGACGAGGACCTCGCCGAGGTCACCGACGCCCTGGTCCACGCCACCGACGAGGCGGCCGAGCTCGTCGTGGCCCAGGGGCGCCAGGTCGTGCCGCTGCCGTCATGGGTGCCGACCCCGGTGAACCGGCGGCTGCGCCGGGCGGTGCGCGACCTCGACCGGATCTGTCGCGAGGTGATCGCCCGCCGCCGCTTGCGCGGCGTCGGGGCGTCGCACCACGACCTGCTCGGCCTGCTCCTCGCGGCCGGGTTGCCGGACGACGCGGTCCGGGACGAGCTGGTGACGATGGTCGTCGCCGGCCACGAGACGGTGGCCTCGGCGTTGACGTGGACGCTGATGCTGCTGGCCGAGCAGCCGGGCCACCAGGACCGGCTGCGGGCCGAGGTCCGCGCCACCGGGGACGTGCCGGCGCTGCAGCTGCGCCGCGAGCTGCCGTGGACTCGTGCGGTGGTCGACGAGTCGCTGCGCCTCTTCCCGCCGGGTTGGGTGGTCTCGCGGCGTGCGATGGCGCCGGACGTGCTGGGCGACCGGGCGGTCCCCGCCGGCACGATCGCCATCGTCAGCCCGTGGCTGCTGCACCGCGACCCCGCCGCGTGGCCGGACCCCGAGACCTTCGATCCCGGGCGCTTCGACCCCGGGCATCCCGGCAGCCCCGTGTCCGGGACGGCGACCACGACGGCCCGGGCCGACTACCTGCCGTTCGGGCTCGGCCCCCGGCTGTGCATCGGGCGCGGCTTCAGCCTCGTCGAGCTCACCGTGCTGCTGGCCGAGCTGCTCCGCGACCACGCGGTGTCGCTGCCGCAGGGCTGGCGACGCCCGGAGGTCGACGCCTTCGTGACGTTGCGCCCGCGAGGTGGTCTGCGGCTCCGGGTCACCCCCTGCGCCCCCGGGGCCGCAGACCGGTCTCAGGCCGGCGCGACCGGCAGACCCGCGGCCGCCCAGGCGGCGAACCCGCCGACCACGTCGGTCGCCCGGTAGACGCCGAGCCGGACCAGCGCGTCAGCGGCGAGCGAGGACGTGTAGCCCTCCTCGCACATCACGATGACCCGCAGGTCGAACGCCGCGATCGGCAGGCGCGCCTCGTGCCGCGGGTCGAACCGCCACTCCAGGTGGTTGCGCTCCACCTGCAGCGGGGCGAGGGAGGCGTCGACGACGCCGTCGCGCTCCCGCTGGAACTGGGGGCGGATGTCGACGATGACGGCCCGTCCGTGCAGGACCTCCTGGTAGGCCGTGCGGGCGCTGACCCGGCTCAGGCGCGAGCGCGAGTCCTCGAGCTGGTCGTCGATCCCGGCGTAGACCGGTGCGTCCCAGCCCCGGCCGGGGTGCTCGCCCGGGCGGCGACGGGTCGCGAACAGCTCGGTCTGCCAGTGCAGCGCCGGGCTCTCCGACGATGGCGACGGCGCCGGTGAGGGCGCGGCCGTCGTCACCAGTCCACCCCAGCCCGCTCGATCCCCTTGGCCTGCAAGCCATCTGGGGTCACGGCATACCGGGTCATCGCGCTCAGCCGCGGGGTGTAGAGGTGGATCGACAGCGCGGTGCCCACGCCGGCGTTGGCGACGTTGTGCACGTGCCGGGACCCGAACGAGCGGCCGTCTCCGGCCTTGAGCGAACGGGACTCGGTCCGTCTGCCGTGCCAGGACTGCTCCAGCAGGTGGCCGCGGACAGTGAGGAACGCGCCGGCGGAGTCGACGTGGTCGTGCCACCCGGTGCCGGTCCCTTCCGGCCAGGTCAGCAGCCAGATCTGCAGGTGGGGCGTGGAGTCGAGCACGGCCCACTGCCGCTCGGTGGTGGTGAGGTCGACGTGGCGCTCGAGGTCGGGGTCGGTGGCGAAGAGCCGGGCGGTGCGCAGCAGCTGGTCGGGGGTGAACCGGTTCACGCCGGCGGTGCCGCCCCGGGTGGTCGAGGGTGCGAGGGTCATGTGGTGCTCCTGGTGGTCAGTGCGGTCGAGGTGTCGCGGTGCGCATTCGCGTGCGCTGACACAGGGCACTGGCGATCCGGTGCAGGTCGATGTGCCGCCGGCGGTATGCCGTGTGGCTGCGGGGGTGCGTCATGCGAGGTCTCCGAGGGGGTGGCCGCTGGGGTGGGGAGCGGCGGGGCTGCGGGCTGGTGGTCAGGCCTGGCAGCGGCACCGCATGGCGCAGCAGCACATGGCAACCATGTGCGTCGGCGTGCGCCATACGGTCGAAGACATGGCTCCAGTGCAGCACGGGGCCGCGACGGGCGGCAACGGAGAACCGTGCCTGTCCCATGATGCGGACGTGACGTCCGCCAAGTGGTCAGTCGGCGAGCTCGCGGGCCCGCTCGGACCGGCGCCGCCGCAGGTGCAGCACCACCAGGGCGGCCACGAGCAGTCCCACCGCGGCGAAGGCCGCACCGCGCCCGACCTGTTGCTCGACGGTCTTGTAGGAGCTCCCCGCGAGGTAGCCCAGCACGACGAACCCGATGCCCCAGAGGATCCCGCCGAGCGCGTTGAAGGCGAGGAAGCGTGGGTACGGCATGCGGGCGGACCCCGCGAGGGCCGGCATGACCGCGCGGAAGAAGGCGGTGAACCGGCCGAGGAAGACCGCCCAACCGCCCCGCCGCGCGAGGAAGTCCTGGGCGTCGTGGATGCGCTGGTGGTGTCGGCGCAGGCGGTCGTGCCCGAGCAACCGGGGGCCGAGGAGGTGCTTGCCGACCTCGTAGCCCACCGTGTCGCCGACGATCGCGGCCAGCACGACGACGAGGGCGATGAGGACGACGCTCACGTGGCCGCGGCTCGCGTCGACACCGCCGAGCACCGCGGCGGTCTCGCCTGGGATGACGAACCCGACGAAGATCGCGTCCTCGGCGAACACCAGGGTGGCGACGAGGACGTAGACCCAGATGCTCTCGACGCTCAGCAGGCCCTCGACGATGCCGCTCATGATCTCCACTCTCGTTGCCCCGGTGACGGGGGCGGACGGCATACCGCCGCGGCTGCCCAGCCTAGGTGAGCCGCCCGGTCCCACCGGGCGCGCCCACCCGGTCGGACGCACACTGGTCGGGTGATCTCGCTGGAGCTGGCCCAGAGGCTGCGGTCGGCGGGCCTGGTGTGGGAGCCCGAGCCCGGTGACCGGTTCGTCGTGCCGGGGCGCGACATGGACGACGAGGTCTTCGTCGTGAGCACGATGCTCGTGGACGTGCACGAGTTCCCCACGGGCCGGGTCATCGGCTTCAACGGCACCACCGAGTGGGCGCTGGACAGCATCGAGCAGCACGAGGTCGTCTGGCTGCCGTGGGAGCACCAGCTGCGCGAACGGCTGGGCTCCCGCTTCGTCCGGCTCGAGACCGGGGACGCCGGCTTCGTCGTGGTCACGGCGTGGGACGGCCGTCAGGAACGGTCGGGGCACCGGGACGCTGAATGTGCTTATGCCCAAAGCCTTCTCGCGATGCTGAGCGGCTGACGAGGGCCGACGTCTCCGACCGTGACCCCCGAGGTCGGGTGACCCTTTTCCCTCTCCCGGAACGGGTTCGGCGAATCGCCTCCAGTCCGGCCCCTGCTGGATATCATCGACACGCCCGAGGGGCACCCGTGGCACCCGCGCCCGGACCCCTGCAGGGGCGGCGTTTCTGGAGACGGCGAGGGTGCGCGATGGGTCGGTCCGAGGCAGGCCATGCCCCCGCCGCGACCGGCCGCGACGCGCGCCTCCGGCACTTCGCCGAGGACCTGCTCGTCGCGCGGCTCCCGGTGACCGTCTACGCCGCGGTCCCCGGGGCGGACGGGCGGTGGCTCTACATCAGCGACCAGGTCGAGGAGCTGCTCGGCTTCACCGCGCAGCAGTTCCTCGACGACCGGGAGCTGTGGTTCCAGCGGCTGCACCCCGAGGACCGCCAGCGGGTCGTCCAGGCCGAGGACCGCAGCCTGGTCGCCGGCTTCCGCAACGCCGCGGAGTACCGCATGGTGCGCGCCGACGGGCGGGTCGTCTGGGTGCTCGACGACACCGTGCTCGAACACGTCGAGGGGGAGGGCCTCGTGCAGCACGGCCTGCTCTCCGACATCACCCGGCGCAAGCGCACCGAGATGCTCCTGGCCGCCCACACCGACCTGCTCGGCGAGGTCGTCAACGGGGAGCCGCTGCCCGAGATCCTCAGCCACCTCGCACAGACCCTCGAGACGACCAGCGGAGCGGCGTTGTGCCACCTGGAGATCGACGCCTCCGAGGAGCGCCACGCCTTCGTCTCCCGCGCCGACGTCGCGGACGGCTCGCCGGTGCGCGGCTGGAAGGGCGAGGAGCTGCGCGTCCCGGTGCGCGACGGACGGCGCGAGGTCGGCCGCCTCGTGCTGCGCTACCCGCCCGGCCGCACCCGCGGCCCCGCCGACGACGAGCTCGCGGCATCCGGTGCCCGGCTGGCCTCGACCGTGCTGGAGCGAGCGGCCCAGCAGGACCGGGTGGCGACCTCGCTGGCGCTGCTGGAGGCCACGCTGGAGTCCACGGTCGACGGGATCCTCGTGGTGGCTGCCTCGGGTCGCATCGCGGGTGCCAACCGCAAGTTCGCCGAGATGTGGCACATCGACCCCGAGCTGCTCGCCTCCGGTGACGACGGCACGGTGATGTCCTCGGTCCTGCGCCAGCTGGTCTACCCCGACGCCTTCGTCGAGCGGGTCCAGGAGCTCTACTCCGACCCCACCGCCAGCACCTTCGACGAGCTGCACTTCCGCGACGGCCGGGTCTTCGAGCGCTACTCCCAGCCGCAGCGGCTCAACGGCGAGAGCGTCGGCCGCGTCTGGAGCTTCCGCGACGTCACGGCCAACCGGCGCCTCGAGCGCGAGGTGCGCGAGCAGACCACGGTCCTGGAACGCCTCTCACGTCAGCACGAGTCGATCCTCAACTCCGCCGGCGACGGCATCTACGGCCTCGACCAGGAGGGGCGCGTCACCTTCATCAACGACGCCGGCACCCGGCTGCTCGGCCTGCCGCGCGAGGCGGTCCTGGGCCGCCCGGTCGACGAGGTGATCCGCGCCGAGGACGTCACCGACGACATCGCCGGGGAGGTCACCGCGGAGCCCGCCGGTGAGCCGGCCGGACAGTCAGCAGGTGAGTCGACGGGGGAGAGGATGGGCACCGCGACGCGCCTGGTGACCGGACGGCACGTCCGGGCCGACGGTCGCGTCTTCGACTCCGAGCGGATCGTGGCGCCCATCGTCCAGGACGGTGGCGTCGTCGGCTCCGTGGTGATCCTCCGTGACATCAGCGAGCGGCGGGCGGTCGACACGATGAAGGACGAGTTCATCTCGGTGGTCAGCCACGAGCTGCGGACCCCTCTCACCTCGATCCGGGGCGCGCTCGGCCTGCTCGCCGGCGGCGCGGCCGGGGAGCTCCCGCCTCGCGCGCACCGGATGGTCGAGGTCGCCAGCGACAGCAGCGACCGGCTGATCCGCCTGATCAACGACATCCTCGACGTGGAGCGGATGGCCGCCGGCAAGCTCCGGCTCCGCCACGAGCAGGTCGACGTGATGCAGCTGGTCGCGACCGCCGTGGACGAGACGTCCCCGCTGGCCCACGACGCGGGCGTGCGGATCGAGGTCGGTGCCGTCTACGGCTCGGTCTGGGCTGACCGCGACCGGGTGGTGCAGACGCTGACCAACCTGCTCGGCAACGCCGTGAAGTTCTCGACGGAGGGGTCGGTGGTGCGGCTCACGGTCGTGGCCGGCGAGTGGCAGGTGCGCTTCGACATCGTCGACGAGGGGCCCGGCATCCCCGTCGACCAGCTCGAGGAGATCTTCAACCGGTTCCAGCAGGTTGACGCCTCCGACACGCGCAGCAAGGGTGGCACCGGCCTGGGCCTGGCCATCTGCCGCGGCATCGTCGAGCAGCACGGCGGCGACATCTGGGCCACCAGTGCGGGGCCGGGCACGGGCGCCACGTTCTCCTTCACCCTGCCGACCGGCCCGGGCGGGATCAGCCGTCGCGGCGGCAGCCACCGCACGACAATCGCCAGCGCCGGGTCGGTGTCCACGGTGCTCGGGCAGCACCGTCCCGGCACGGCGCCGTGAAGCGGGTGCTCGTCGTCGACGACGACGACATCATCCTCGAGGTCGCCCAGATGAGCCTGGAGGCGGTGGCGGGCTGGGAGGTCATCACCGCGTCGAGCGGGGCCGAGGCGGTGGCGACCGCCCGGGCCGAGGTGCCCGACGCGATCGTGATGGACGTGATGATGCCGGAGATGGACGGCCCGACGGCGTGCCGGTTGCTGGCGGCCGACGAGCTCACCCGCGGGATCCCGATCGTGCTGCTGACCGCCAAGGTGCAGCAGTCCGAGCAGCGGCAGTGGGCCAGCCTGCCGGTGGCGGGAGTACTGGCCAAGCCGTTCGACCCCATGCGGCTGGCCGGTCAGGTGGCCGAGCTGGTCGGCTGGAGCCTGACGTGAAGAGAGGAACGAGGCCGTGGGCGAGGAGCCGATGACCGACGCCGAGGCGACCGGCCTGGGCGCCGGCTGGGAGGACCTCAAGCGCCGCGCCCGGGTGAACAACCTGGCCAAGGTGCCCGACATCGAGGTCGCCGTCACCGCGCTGCTCCAGGACCAGCTCGGCGAGGACGCGCGGGAGCGGGCCGCCTTCCAGGCCCACAAGATCGCCGGCTCCGCGGGCACGTTCGGCCTGCCGCAGGCCTCGGACCTCGCGCGGCAGCTGGAGAAGCTGTTCGCCGCGCCCGGGCCGGGGCCCGAGCGCGGCGAGGAGGCCCGCGAGCTGGTGGCTCACCTCCGGGCCGAGCTCACCTGAGGTGGCCACGCGGCATACCGACGGGGTATGCCGCGTGCCTCCCTCAGCGGACGCGGCCGAAGTAGACCGAGCTGGTCCAGATCCGCACGAGGCTGACCCGCCGGCCGGGCTTGGGTGCGTGCCAGATCATGTTGTGGCCGGCGTAGATGGCCACGTGGTAGATCCCGCTCTTGTTGTGGAAGAAGACCAGGTCGCCGACACGCGCCTGCGCGCGGCTGACGTGCAGGGTGGCGCGGTACTGCTGGGTGGTGGTGCGCGGGAGGCGCTTGCCGACCCGGGCGTAGGACCACAGGGTCAGGCCGGAGCAGTCGAACTTGCGGGGGCCGGCGGCGCCCCACTGGTAGGGCGCGCCCTTGCGGGAGGCCGCCTGGGCCTCGGCGCGCAGGCCGATCGAGGCGACGGCGGCGGAGGCGGGTGTCGCCGAGGCGACGGGCCCGATGACGCCGGCGGCGGCGAGCAGGGCCGAAAAGGTTGCGGGCAGGACGAATCGGGCGATGCGAAGGTGGAGCATGGGAGGGATTCCTTCGGAACCGCCTGCGAAAGATGACCTGTCGGGTTCGGACGCCGAAAGTTGCCCGGCCAGCCGTGGCTGGCTTCACCCCAAGAGACGCGTCGCGCCTCGTCGTGCTGGGTCTTCCGCTCCTGTCACAGACTGCAGTGGCTCGACTGTGTTATCCGGCGGGTGACAGGACTCGGCGACCGCGCGGACCGCCCCACCCGTTCTGGTGGGGGTCTTGGGCCCCGCCCGGGAGAGCGACGTCGCGGTCCCGGGGCGGACGCTCACCCTGGCGGAGTGACGTCCTCGAGGCACTGTCGAGAGTGGCGCGTAAATCGGACGCACCGGACGCTCTTGGGGTCAAATGACCCGAACTGACTACTCGGTGACTAGTCACCGGTCGACGGTGCAGCGGCGGGGGATCCCGCCGGCGGCGGCATGGGAAACGGCCCCGTCCCGGAGGGGCGAGGCCGTTGCGGAGGCTTCCTGGTGCGCCGTCAGGGACTCGAACCCCGAACCCGCTGATTAAGAGTCAGCTGCTCTGCCAATTGAGCTAACGGCGCGCGGGGAGGAAGGTATCAGGAAGACGCCCCGGACGACGAAACGCGAGGTCAGCGCGCTGCGGCTGCGGCCGACCCGCCGGAGTCGATGCCGGGAGGGGGGCAGATCGCATGACCGGTCGCGCGAGGGAGGACCTGAGACATGGGTGGGCAGACGAACGAGGCGGACATCGCGGCGCTGATGGATGTTGTTCGCGATTACTGCGAAGGGATGGTCGCCGGTGACGAGAAGCGGCTGAGCCGAGCGTTTCATCCGCGGGCCTGCATCGTTGGCAACGACCAGGGGGAGCTGGAGTGGCAGACGCTCGAGGAGTTCATCCACGAGTGCCAGGAGGCGGCGCAAGACGCCGGGCCGGTCGTGTGGCAGCTTGAGGATCTCTCGATCGTCGGCGACACGGCGGCCATCAGGCTTGGCGACCAGTTCGCAGGGGAGTGGTTCAGTGACGACCTGTCGCTGCTGCGCATCGACGGCACGTGGTGCATCGTCCACAAGACGTGGTACGTGCATCCGGCGTCGGCACAGCCACACTGACCACGGGCGAACAGGTGGAGCGGAAGCGGTTGGCTGGTTCCTGGTCGACCACGGCTGCTGGTCCGCCGAGACGCGAACAGCCTGTCCTGCAACGCGAAAGCGGCCCCGTCCCGGAGGACGAGGCCGCTTCGATGCTTCCTGGTGCGCCGTCAGGGACTCGAACCCCGAACCCGCTGATTAAGAGTCAGCTGCTCTGCCAATTGAGCTAACGGCGCAACGAGGAAGAAGTTATCAGCACCGGGGCCCAACGACGAAATCCGGGTCCCGGTGCTGCCGGGTCAGCCCCGGCGGCGGTCCCAGACCAGTGCCCCGGCCCCCACGACGACCAGCAGCAACGCCCCGGAGAGCGCCGGCAGGTGCTGGGTCACCCAGGACGAGCCGTCCCCGGCCAGGGAGGCTGGGGCGGCGGCGGTGGAGGGCGCGGCGAGGGGTGAGGCCGACGGTGCCGGGGCCCTCGGGGAGGGCCCAGCAGCGGGGAGGTTCAGCGTGAAGCGGGACTGGCCGGTGACGGGGTGGCCGTCGTCGCTGACGACGCGGAACGCGACGCGGTACTCGCCGGAGGCCAGACCACCCGCCAGGGCTGCGGCGACGTGGGCGCCGTTGACCGTCGCCGGCCCGGCGGTGGCGTCCTCGCCGGACGGACCGGTGATGACGACCGTGGCGAAGCGCGAGGAGACCGGCTCGTCGAAGGTGAGGTCGACCTGGCGCGGCGCGGTCGTCAGCGTCGCGCCGTCGGCAGGGCTGACCTTGAGCAGCGTGGCGTGCGCGGAGGCGGACGGGGCGAGCGCCAGGGTGCCGCCGGCGAGGGCGGCGGTCGTGGCGAGCAGCCCGAGGGTGCGGCGCACGCGGGAACGGAGGGACATCGAGGTAGGCCTTTCACGGGCCCCGTGCGGGGCCCCGGTGTCACGGGGAGGGGACGGGTCAGGCCGGTGCCGGTGGCCCCCGCCGCGAAAGGCACTCCAGGACAACGAGGTCGGTTCGTATGCGCGGTCGCGCCCACCCGGTCCCCGCCCCCCGGGGCAGCGGGTCGGGCAGCGCCGGCTCGGCCATCGAGCGGGCGAGCGCCGACCGCGCCAGCGTCGCCGTCAGCCAGGTCGCCCACCGCCCGCGCCCGGACCTTCCGGCGCGGACCGCCGATCCGGTGGCCAGCGACCGGTCCGTCACGGCGACGAGGGCGGCGACGGAGAGGCCGGCGACGGTGTGGGCCGCTGCCATCACCCAGCCCGAGGGTGCCGGGTGCGGCATCGCCATGTGGTCGTGGCCGGGCAGCAGCCAGCCGAAGGCCGTGTGCAGGCAGGCCTGGCTCGCGGCGAGGGCGAGGACCGCCCGCCCGAAGGACCAGCGGCGACCGCTGGCGGCGCCGACCGCCAGGGTGGTGAGGGTCGTCAGGGCCAGCAGTCCGCAGACCGAGGCCGGGGTGAGGGCGCCAGTGGTCCATCCGCCGCCGGCCACGTGGGCCAGCAGGGACAGCGCGACGCACGCACCGCTCAGGGTGAGGGCGCGTGCCTGGCGCAACGGACCGGCATACATCGCCCCCATGCTGACAGACCGCGGGCGTGGTTCCCTCCGTCGCTAGCGGTCCGCCTTGGATCGGCGGGCGATGCGCCGGTCGGTGACGAGGATGAGGGTGAGCAGCACCGCGGCGGCGATGGCCGCGAGGCTGAAGCAGATCATCGCGATCGAGGGGTAGCCCAGGATCCGCGAGCGGGTCGGCACGAGCATCATCAGCGCCGCCCCCACGACCATCGCGGCGACGATCACGCCGGCCGTCACCCGGTTGGCCAGGCGCTGCATGACGTGGAGGAACTGCACCTCGTCGATCGCCTCGACCTTGACCGTGAAGCTGCCCTCGGCCAGCGCGTCCATGACCCGGTTGGCGCGGGCGGGCAGCTGGGTGGCGAACTCGCGGGCCTCGATGGCCGCGGCCATGGCGCCGCCCAGCGAGGGCTTCATGCCGCTGCGCAGGATCTCGGCGGTGTTCGCGCGGATCGTCTCCGCCGGGGCGAAGTCAGGGTCGAGGTGCTGGGTCACCTGGTCGAGGTTGAGCAGGGCCTTGCCGACCATGGCCATCTCTGCGGGTGGCCGCAAGCCGTGGGTGCCCGACAGCCGGCTGAGCTCGACGAGCACGGCTCCGGCCTCCAGGTCGCTGCCGAGCGCGACGGTGCGGCTGACCAGCTCGGCGACCTGCTCCCCGAAGGCGGAGGCGTCGAAGCCCTCGCCCCGGTGCCCCATGCTCGCCAGGACCGCCGCGGCGTCGTCCCCGTTGCCGTCGCTGATGGCCAGCAGCAGCTTGACCAGCTGGCCCTGCACGCGGGCGGGGACCGTCGCAACCATGCCGAGGTCGATGAGGGCCAGCCGGTGGTCCGGGGTGAGCAGCACGTTGCCGGGGTGCGGGTCGGCGTGCAGGAACCCGTCGACGAGGATCATCTGCAGGTAGGCCCGGAACAGCTCCTCGACGAGCACCCGGCCGTCCAGGTCGAGCCGGCCGAGCGGCCCGAGGGCGGTGACCTTGCGGCCCGGCACGAAGTCCATCGTCAGCACGCTGCGCGTCGTGTAGTCGGGCACCGGGGCCGGGACGAGCAGGTGCGGGAAGGGGGCGGTCAGCTCGGCCATCCGGGTCAGGTTGGCGGCTTCCCGCTGGTAGTCGAGCTCCCCCGCCAGGGAGCGCCGGAACTGCTCGAGCAGCTGGGTGAAGCCGTAGCGCCGGCCGAGCTCGGTGTGCGCGTCGGCCAGCTCCGCCAGCTCGGTGAGCGCCGCCATGTCGTCGCGGACGACCTGGCGCACGCCGGGCCGCTGCACCTTGACCACGACCTGCCGGCCGCTGGGCAGCTCGGCGCGGTGCACCTGCCCCAGTGAGGCAGCGGCCAGGGGCGTGCGGTCGAACGAGGCGAACCCGTGGCGCAGCGAGACGCCCAGCTCCTCGGTGACGACGCGCTCGACGTCCTCGAACGGGATCGGCTCGACGTCGTCCTGCAGCCGGCTCAGCGCGTCGGTCCACGGCTCGGGGAGCAGGTCGACGCGGGTGGAGAGCAGCTGGCCGAGCTTGACCCAGGTCGGGCCCATGGCCTCGAGGTCACGGGCCAGCTGCTCGGCGCTCGCCGCCGCGTCCTCGGAGGGCTCGGTCGCCTCGAGGAACTCGTCCATGCCGACCCCGGAGACCAGGTCCGAGCGGCCGTAGCGCACGAGCAGCCGGGCCAGGGCGGCGTAGCGGGTGGCGTGCTGCGGGCGGAGCGTGAACGTCATGGGGTGCATCCTGCCGTGTGGCGGCGGCCGCGGTGACGAGCACCGGGCTGGTGGCGGCGGTGCAGGCAGACATGGACGCGCCCGGGCGGCGGCCCGGCGGCCGTCGGGAGTCAGTCATCCGCGACCCCTCCTGCGGGCGAACCCGCTTGTGCCACAGGGGGATCGGCGGGTCGTCCACGATGTGGTCGCCGTGGTTACCGGTGCGTAACCCTCGTCACACCGACTCGTTTCCCGGGTATGCGCCGGACCCTGCTGCTGCTGTCCCTGACCCTGAGCGCCCTCGGGTGTGCGACCGCCACCGCCTCGGCCCTGCCGTCGCCGGACCCGACGCGCGCACCGGTCGGCCTCGTCGGGCCGTATGCCGCGCCGCCGTTCGCCTCGCAGTGCCGGTTCCTCCGCTACGGCGAGGGGGAGCAGCCACCGCTGGGCGTCGCCGGCCGGGACCCGCTGTGCGTGGAGTACGCCAAGCGCGACATCACCGTCGACAACGGCGGCGCCGCCCGGTTCCTGCTCGCCGAGCCCTCGCGGTTCGCCGTCGCGGGGCAGGCGTGCCGGTACTGGCAGGTCGACCACTGGAGCGTGCAGGTCGACCGGGCCGACACGGCCGTGGTGACGTGGGACGGCTCGTACTGGTTCGACCGCACCCAGGGCACCGCCGGCGCGCGGCTGCGCAACCTCGCCGTCGACGGCCAGCCGGTCGGGATCGCCACCGCGGCCGAGGCGGTGCGCCCGGTCTCGGCCGCGCTCGCCGACCAGCTCCTGCGGTATGCCGGTGGGCCCAGTGGTGGGGGACTGGCCCTGACCCCGCCGCCGGCGACTCTCGCGTGCCCGCGGGTCGCGTCGTGAGTCCCCGGTTGAGCCGCCGCCAGCTGCTCCAGGGGATGGTCGCCGCGATCGCCCTGCTCGAGGCCGGGGCGGCTCCGGCTGCCCGGGCGGCCGGGCTGGGCGACCTCGTGCCCACCGGGGTGGCGCTGCTGCCGCCGGGCGTGGCCCCGACCCTGGGCGCGTTTGCCGACACGCTCATCCCTGGGGAGAAGCGCAGCCTCGGCGACCGGGTCGTGGCCGGCGCCGCCCCCGGCGCCGGAGCCGTCCAGGCCGGCGCGCTGGCACTGCTGACGATGCCCGAGGCCGGGATGGAGCTGCTGCTGCCCGAGCTGTCGACCCTGCTCAACGCGGAGGCCACCGCGTGGGCGGCCGCGCACGCGATCGTGCCCGACCCCACTGTCCCGCCGATGGTGGCCCTGCCCTTCGAGGCCCGCACCGGGCTGGTCGGGAGCCTGCTCGACCCCGCGCACGCCGACCAGCAGGTGTGGATCCTGTTGGCCCTCATGACCTTCATCGCCTTCCACACGGCGGGCTTCGAGCACACGCAGGAGGCGGTGGCCCACCACCACCCGGGGCTGTCCCGGCTGCGCTTCCCGGCGCCGGACCCCGACGGCCTCTACCGCTTCCCGGCGTTCTCCTACGCGCGGCAGCTAGCCGACTGCCACCCGGCCACCACGGCGAGCGGGAGCCCGGCGTGACCGTCGAGCGGTGTGACGTCGTCGTCATCGGCAGCGGCTTCGGGGGTGCCATCCCGGCCTACCACCTCGCGGCCGGCGGCGCCGACGTCGTCGTGCTCGAGCGCGGCCCGCGGATGGCCACCGAGGAGTTCACCCACGACCTGCGCCTGGGGACGTACACCCGGTTCGTCGACCTGGTCCAGGGCGACGGGATGACCGTCGTCGCCGGCAACTGCGTCGGGGGCTCGAGCGTGGTGTACTTCGCGGCCTCGCTGCGCGCGCCCGGCTTCGTCTTCGAGCGGACCCGCGGCACCGGCATACGGCAGTGGCCGCGTGCGCTGACCCGGTCCGCGCTGGACCCGTGGTACGACCGGGTCGAGGAGACGCTGCCGGTCGCGCAGCAGGACTGGGACGACGTGCCGTATGCCGGCGGGCTGTTCGCGGCGGCCTGCCACCGGGCCGGGCGCACCTGCAACCCGGTGCCGGTGGCTGTTGACCTGGCCCGGTGCACCAACTGCAACTGGATGCTCAACGGCTGCCGGTTCGGGGCCAAGCGCTCGATGCTGCTCAACTACCTTCCCGCCGCCGAGGCCCACGGGGCCGACGTGCGCCCGCTGCACGAGGTGCAGACCATCGCCCCGGCGACCACGCCCGGTTACCGCTACCGGGTGGCCTGGACCGCGGTCGACCCGGCCGACCCCCGGGTGCCCGCCGGTGCGGGGGCGATCGAGGCGCGCGTGGTGGTGCTGGCCGCGGGCGCCATGGGCACGCCGGTGGTGCTGCAGCGCTCGGCCGCGCTGCTGGGCGGCGTGCCTACGGCGGTCGGCAGGTACTTCAGCGGCAACGGCGACCGGGTCAGCGTCGCCGTGATGGACGAGGACCGGGTTCGCGACCTGCTCAGCCTGGAGCGGGCGCCGGGCGTGGCCTACGACGCCCTGCACATCGGCAAGCCGATCGGTTCGATGTCCTTCGACGGCCTGGATGCGGGCGCACCGGAGTTCGACCGCTTCTCGCTGCAGCAGATCTACTTCCCGACGATCACCAACATCCTCGGGCAGACCGGCGGGGACCCGGGCTGGTACGGCGTGGGCAAGAAGGCCATGACCGACAGGTGGCGCTCGTGGCTGACCCTGCTGGCGATGACCGAGGACGACAACGAGGGCACGTTCGGCCCCCCGCCACCGACCGGCAGCTTCACCCGGGTGGCGTCCTCCCTGGCCAAGGGGCAGCTGACCTACCGGCCGACCGCGCGCACCCGGCAGGGCTGGGACGCCGCCGACGCGGAGGTGCGGGCCGTCGTCGAGCAGGACGGGCTCGCGCAGTGGCAGCCGTGGACCTCGGATGCCGGCGCCCTGTCCGCGCACCCGCTCGGCTCGTGCCGGCTCGGTGACGACCCGGCGAGCTCGGCGCTGGGCAGCAACCACGAGCTGCGCGGCCACCCCGGCCTGTTCGTCACGGACGGGTCCGCGGTGCCGACCTCCTTGTGCGTCAACCCGTCGCTGACCATCGCCGCGCTCGCCGAGCGGGCCGCCCCGGCGATCGTCGCCAGCGCGGCCGAGGCGGGGGCGGAGGTGCGCTACGGCGCGCCGGCCCCGAGCGGGGAGACCGCCGGGCGGCGCGCGGTGCTGCCCCTGCTGCGCCGGTGACCGACCTGTATGCCGCGCGGTGGCGGGGCCAGCGCGGGCGCCTCGAGGTCTGGTACGCCACCCTCACCGACCCGGCGACCGGTCTGGGTCTGTGGCTCCACCACGAGATGGTCGCCGGCCGCGACGGGTCGGTGAGCTGGCACGGCTGGGCCGCCGCCTTCCCGGCGGGGGGACCGCCGGTGCTCGCCCGGTTCGGCCCCGCGCCGCGCAACGACACCTCCGGCGGACGGCTCGTCGGGCTGTCGGGCGTGTGCGTGACGCCGCAGCGGCTCGCCGGGAAGGCGGGGGAGCTGGAGTGGGACCTGGAGGTGGAGGACGGCGGGCCTCCGCTGTTCACCTTCCCCCGCTGGGCGTGGGAGCGCGAGCTGCTGCCCGCGGCGCAGGTCGTGCCGGCCCCGACCGCCACCTTCTCGGGGAGCGTCCGGGTGGGCGGGCGGGAGCTCAAGGTTGCCGAGGCGCCGGGTGCGGTCGCCCGGATCTACGGCCGAGGCAACGCCGCGCGGTGGGGGTGGCTGCACGCCGACCTCGGGGGACAGGACGTGCTCGAGGTGGTGGCCGCGGTGTCCACCCGCCCGGGCCTGCGCTCGCTGAAGGCGCTGCCGCTGCTGCAGCTCCGCGTGGGCGGGCGCACCTGGCCGCGGCACCCGCTGATGGCCGCGCCGCTGCTGACCGCTGACCTGCGGCTGCCGCACTGGTCGGTGTCCGGGACGGTCGGCCGTCGTCGGGTGCGGGTGGCCGTCGAGCAGGACCCGGCGGAGTCGGTGACGGTGCAGTACGACGACCCCTCCGGCGTGGGCCCGGTGTGCACCAACAGCGAGCGCGCCACGGCGGACGTGCTGCTGGAGCGCTGGTCCGGCCGCTGGTTGGTCGAGCACCACTGGCACCTGGACCGGCGGGTCCACGCGGAGGTGGGCGAGCGACGGGGATGAGCCGGCGTCGTCAGGCGCCGAGGGCCTTCCACGTGCGTGCGTCGACCACGCCCGTCGCCGGCAGGTGGTGGACCTGCTGCAGCCGGACGACGGCAGCCTTGGTCAGCTGACCGAACACCCCGTCGGCGCCGAGGTGGAGAGCCTTCTGCAGCGCGGCCACGGCCGGGCCGCGCGAGCCCACCCGCAGGACCGTCCCGGCGTAGGCGTGCAGCGACTGCGTGGGCGCCGGCGCAGGGGCCGGTGCCACCGGCGTGGTCGCCCTGACGAGCGCGGTCCACGTGGTGGCGTCGACGACGGCGGTGGCGGTCAGGCGGTGGGACCTCTTCCAGGCGATCAGCGCCTTGGCCGTCGCAGGGCCGAAGCTGCCGTCGGGCGTGATGTGCAGCGCCTTCTGCAGGGCGACCACCGCCGGTCCCCTGGCGCCGGTGCGCAGCACGGTGTGGACCCACGGCAGCAGCGGGCTGGCCGCCGGGGTCGGCTTGGGCGCAGGCGTCGGGGCCGGCGTGGGAGCCGGAGTCGGCTGCGGCGCCGGGGTGGGAGTCGGGGGAGGCGTCGGGTTGGGGGCCGGGATCGGGGCGCCGACGGAGGCGAGCAGGGCGTTCCAGGTGGCCAGGTCGACCTGTCCGGAGCCCGGCACCTGGTGCGCCTTCTGCCAGGCGGTCAGCGCTGCCGCGGTCTGCGGGCCGAAGGCGCCGTCGTTGTCCACCTTGATCACCTGCTGGACCGCCTTCACCGCGGCGACCTTCACCGCGGCGACCGGCTGCCCGGCGACGTCCGGTCTCAGGAGGCGCCCGTAGTTGGCCACGAGCGTGGTCTTCAAGGCGTCGGCGGTCAGCAGCGGGAACCGGCTCGGTGCGGGCGCGCTCACCGCTGCCGGCGCCGGCGCACCGTTGGCCATTGCCGCCAGCTGGGCGGCGCTGCCGTTGAACAGGCTCATGTCCAGGGGCGCGCTGAACCCCGGGAGTGTCGCCTGGTCGGTGTACTGCCAGAACGTCCACGAGGTCCACCCGCCGAAGGGCGCGGGCTGGGTGGCGGAGAAGCTGGCGACCCACAGGGGGTAGCCGGCGAAGGCCTTCGACCCCGCCATGGAGGTGGACCAGAAGGAGGGCCCGGCGTAGATCATCGGCAGTCGTCCGGTGCGCTGCTGCACCTGGGTGAGCCACGTCTGGGTCCACAGGGCGAGCTGGGTCGGGGTGAGCCTGCCGTTCTGCTCCAGGTCCAGCACCGGGGGCAGGTCGCCGGGGTGGTTGAGCGGCCCGACCGCGGTCGCGAAGTACGTCGCCTGCGCGGTGGCCGACGCGATGATCTGGGGGTCCGTGCTGCCCGACGGGCGGGCGAAGTGGTAGGCCCCGCGCATCATGCCGAGCGCCCCAAGGGTGGCGAAGTCCTTGGCGAAGTTCGGGTTCGTGTACGGGCTGCTCGGGTACGGACCTTCGGTCGCCTTGACGAACGCGAACGCCGCGCCGCCGACAGCGTGGGCCTGGCCCCAGTCGAGGGTGTAGCCGGTGACGTGCTGGTAGCTCGACACGTCCGGGCCGTAGACGGAGGCACCGGCCGGCCCGGCGGTCAGGACGAGCAGCGCCACCGCGCCGGTCAGCGCCCGGCGGGCACGGCGCGCCCGGGGGCTGAGCGTGTGACGGAAGTGACGCATGGTGCGCAGATTAGGCCAAAGACGCCCGTCGGCGTGGGCGTTCAGGGCAGAGTTGACCCAAATGAAGGAGGTCTCTTGCCAACCCACCGCATCGTCGTCGTCCGAGGGCTGCTCGCCCTCACCGCCGTGACTGCGCTCGCCGGCTGCGGCCCGGACTCGGCCACGACCCGCGCCGCGGCGCCCAGGGCGTCCTCTTCCGTGCCGCGCTCCGCCGCCCCGGCGCCGTCCGGAGCCGGCGCGTCGCAGGGCAGCGCCTCCCGGGTGAGCGCGTCACCGGCCACGGAGGCACCCACCACCGCCGCGGCATCCACCGCCGGTATGCCGTGTCGCGGGCAGGCGCTCGCCGGTCGCCTCGCGAGCTCGGACGGGGCTGCCGGCCACCTGCACCTCGTGGTGGCGCTGCGCAACATCGGGGGCATGGAGTGCACCCTCGACGGGTTCCCCACGGTGGGGCTCGTGGCCGAGGACGGGTCGGCCCTGCCCGTGCGCGCCACGCATGACGGGGACCTGGCCTTCCCCGCCAGGACACCGTCCACGGTCGTGCTCGCCCCCGGCGAGGTGGCCTCCTTCGACCTCGGCTTCAGCCACGTGCCCGCGGATGGGCAGACGGCCTGCCCGGCGGCCCAGTCGCTGGCCGTCACCGCGCCGGGGGACAGTCACCCCGTCCCGGTCCAGGCCGCCGCCGACCCCTGCGACGGCGGCCACCTGGCCGTGTCACCGCTCGTGGCCGGGGACCAGGGCAGCGTCGGCTGAGCCGGCGACGCCACGAGCCCGCGCGGGAGCTAGCCTCAGGCCACCGGCAGGTCGCGGTGCCAGGACTGGGTGACGTACTTCGTGGCGAACCCGACCGCCTCGTACAGCGCGGTGGCTCCGGTGGGGCTGTCCGCGTCGACCTCGAGGCCCACCCGGTCACGCCCGCGGCGCGCCGCATCGGCGATGACGGCGTGCAGCAACGAGCGGGCCACGCCACGGCCCCGCGCAGCAGCCAGCACCCCGAGGTACTCCACGTAGCTGCCGTCCGGCTCCCCGTCGGTGCCGGGGGAGACCGACCCGACGAGGGCGCCGACCGGGAGCGGCGTCATGCCGTCCCGCTCCAGCTCGGCGATCCACCAGTGGTCCCAACGGTGCCCGGGGTCCTCGCGCAGCCGGGCCACGAACTCGTCGAAGGACTCCTGGTGGGAGTTGAAGTGGTCGGTGAACGAGGTCTCGAGGATGTCGTGGACCGTGCGCAGGTCCTCCTCGTCCGGCATGGCGTCGCCCTCGCGGGCCACGAGGCGCACGATCACGCCCTCACCCGGCGGCGGGAACGCGTCCTCGTTGCCCTCCTCCGGCGTCACAGGCCGGCTCATCTGCCACCACGAGCGCATGCGCAGGAAGCCACGCCCGGTCAGCCACAGCTGCTGGCGCGGGTCGTCGGCGAAGGCACCGCTGTCCATCTGGGTCAGCTCGACGCCACGCTCCCGGCCGAGGTCGGCTGCCTGCTCGCGCGCCCACTCGAACAGGTATGCCGCGACGTCGTCCGCGCTAGCGGCGTCCAGGTCCGGGTCGACGACCACGGCGATGACGACGCGGGCTGCGGCCCGGTCGTGCACGGTGGCCCACCCCCGCGCCACGCCCGAGCCGTCGCGGAGCAGCAGGTGGCGCCGGGTCGCGGCGCCGCGACCGCAGACGTCGGTCTCCACGGCCGCGCGCGAGGCCGACGGCCAGCCGCGAGCGGTGCGCTCGTGGCGGCGCAGCAGGTCGAGCAGGTCGGCGACGTCTGATGCGTCGGGGGAGGAGGACGTCCAGTCCTCCGGAAGGGCTGGGGCGGCGTCCATGGCGACCATTGTCCCGCACCGTTGGCCCGCCCAGACCGCAGCCTGTCCCGGGGTGCGGCACGGGGTCGGGTGGCGCGGGCTGTGTCGGGGCTGGCGCGTCCCGCGCCGGTCAGTCCTGGCGGGGTGCGGTGGCGGAGGGGCGGGCCCGCACCGTCAGTGCCGCGAGCACCGACCCCACCATCCAGGTGGTGGCGTAGAGGAACGCGACCTGCGGCGACACCAGTGCCCACAGGAGGCCTGTGACGGCGGTGGCGCCGAGGTCGCCCAGCGACTGGACCAGCCCGAGCACGCCGAACCCGTTGCTGCGCAACGACTCGGGCAGGGCGCGGGCCACCAGGACGGACTCGGCGGTCTCCGCCAGGCCGATCCCGGTGCCTGCGAGCAGGAAGCCCGCGGCGAGCAGCAGGACGCCGTGCTGCTCCCGGGCGAAGGTCAGGTAGGCCAGGACGTAGAGGGCTCCGCCGCCGGCGAAGACCCATCGTGCGCCGCGACGGTCGATGAGGTGCCCGCCGACGACAGAGGCCACGGCCGCCATCGCGTTGTGCGCGGCGTAGAGCACGATCACCAGGCTGGTCGCGGCCGTCAGGCTGCGCCCGCCGGCGGCCGGGCCGTGCAGCAGGTCCGTGGCCCGCAGGATCAGCAGGGTCGCCGCGAGGTGGCCGAACTCGAACAGGGTCGCCGGGACGAGCACGCGGGCCAGGCCCTGCCGCCGGAGCTCGGCGAGGTTGAACGACAGCCGGCGGCGCCCCTCCGCCGGGAGCACCGACCGGCGTGCGGCCCGCGCCGCCACGGTGATGCATGCCGCCGCCAGCACGCCGGGGATGAACGCCAGCAGGATGGCGTGGCGCAGGCCGAGCGCGGCCACGAGCACCGCCGCGAGCAGCGGGCCGAGGACCGCGCCGGCGTTGTCCCCGGCGCGCTCCACCCCGAACGCCCGGCCGTAGGCGGCCGGGGGGACCAGCGAGGTCAGCAGCATGTCCCGTGCGGGCGACCGGATGCCCCGGGAGACCCACGCCACGGCACGGAGCAGTCCGACCTGCCAGACGGCCGTGGTCACCCCGATCGCGGCGGTCGCGACGGCGGTCCCGAGGTAGCCGCCCGAGGCCAGCCGGCCGCGCCGTCGCGGGTCGGCCGCCAGCGGGCCGCCGGCCAGCTTGCTCAGCCCGATGAGGGCGTCCGAGACACCCTCGACCGCGCCGAGCGCGGCGGGGCCGGCGTGCAGGGTCGAGGTGAGGAAGGCGGGCAGCACGCTGGTGGCCAGCTCGTGGCCGGCGTCGCTGAAGAACGAGGCCGCGCCGACGCCGGCGACCCCCGGGCTGAGCCAGGTGCCCTCCTCGTCGCGGCCGGGCTCGCTCACCCCCACACCGTCCTGCCCAGCCACACCCCGAGGAAGGCGGCGGCGACGCCGACGACGATGCTCCCGACGACGTTGGCGGCAGCGAGGAGCCGGGCGTCGTCCTCGGCCAGGCGCAGCGTCTCGTAGGAGAACGTGGAGTAGGTGGTGAGGGCACCGCAGAAGCCGGTGCCGAGGCCGGTGCGCAGGGCCACCGGGGCACCGGCCCCCACCGCACCGCTCACGGCGCCCATCACCAGGCACCCGACGACGTTGACCGCGAAGGTCCCCCACGGGAAGACGCTGTCGTGCCGGCCCTGCACCCACCGGTCGGTGAGGAAGCGCAGCGGGGCGCCGACCGCCGCGCCGGCCACGACCAGGAGCACCGTCACCGGTGCTCCTCGTCCGGCGCGACGTGCTGCTCCGGCTCGCGGCCGGCATACCGCACGACCTCGCACTCCTCGAGGGTGACCAGGCCCTCGTCGACCAGCTCCTCGAGCTCGGGCAGGAACGCCCGGACCCGGTCCGCGGTGTCGACGATGACGACCACCACGGGCAGGTCCTCGCTGAGGCTCAGCAGCCGCGTGGTGTGGATCCGGCTGGACGCGCCGAAGCCCTCGATGCCGCGCAGCACCGTGGCACCGGCCAGGCCGGCGCGGTGTGCCCGGTGGACGACCTCGGTGTAGAGCGGCTTGTGGTGCCACCGGTCGGACTCGCCGACCATGACGGTCAACCGCAGGGCCGGTCCGTGGAGCCTCATCGGGCCCTCCTCTCGACGAGCGCCCGCGTGCCGACCGCGGCCACCCACACCGCGGCCAGGGCGGCGACGACGGTGACGACCAGGTAGGCCAGGGCGATGGGCACGCGACCGCCGGTGGCGAGCCGCTGGATGTCGACCGCGTAGGTCGAGAAGGTGGTGAAGCCGCCGAGGACGCCCGTGCCGACGAACGGCCGCAGCAGGCGCCGTCCGGTCCACACGTCGGTGACCAGCACCATGAGCACCCCGATCAGGGCGCACCCGACGACGTTGACGGTCAACGTCGTCCACGGGAAGGCCGCCCCGCCGGTGCCCCAGGCGCGCCCGGCGAGGAACCGGGCGACGGCGCCGAGCGCGCCGCCGACCGCGATGGTGCCCAGCAGGGTGGCCTCGTCGTGCAGGTGACCCGGGCGGGGGGAGGGGCGGCGGCGCGAGGACCGCCGCGGTGGACGGGCCGGGCGGTCGTCGACGTCGGGGTCGACCGGCTCGCGGGCGGACAGCCGGGGACGGGATGGCACGAGACGATCCTCCTACCTGGACGGGGGTGGGTGCGCGCCGGCACCACGGTGTGCAGGTAGGGACTGTTGGCCTCCGGGGGACCGGCGACGGTTCGGGTCCGGCGAGCCCCACCGCCGGTCATGGTGCGCCGAGTGTAGCGAGCCTCCCGCCGAAGGCGTAGGGGCGGATGAGGCGGTTACGACGACAGGACGAGGGGCGGGGCGGGCGCCTGCGGCGTAATGGTGAGCACAGGCCGCGGGGGCCACGGGGTCGGGTGGAAAGGGGAGGGCGATGGTCGCGAGAGTGCGGCGAAGCGTCGTGCGGGTGGTGACGGTGGCCGCAGTCGGCCTGACCGGGGGGCTGGTGGCGCTGCCGCCGGCCGATGCAGCCGTCACCGCCGCACCCGCGCGGACGTGGGGGATCGGCCCGGCCACGACCACGAGCGCCTCGCAAGGGGTGCCCCGGGTGCTGGCGATCCAGCCGGTGGGCGACCGCATCTTCGTGGCGGGGACGTTCAGCAGCATCATCGACCCCTCGGGACGCAGCTACCCAGCCCAGAACGTCGCGGTGTTCTCGGCCACCACGGGCGCGGCGGACCTGAGCTTCGCCGGAGGCACGAACAACACGGTCACGTCGCTGGCCACCGACGGTGGCTCGACGCTCTACCTCGGCGGCACCTTCGGGACGGTCAACGGCCAGGCACGCAAGGGCCTGGCGGCGCTCGACACCACCACCGGCACCCTGCGGCCGTGGAACCCGTCGGTGGCCGGCACCGGCCAGGTGGACGCCGTCGCCTGGAGCGGCGGGTCGGTCTACGCCGGCGGCAACTTCACCAGCGTCGCCGGCGGCGGTGGCACCTCGCCGGCCTACGTGGCGAAGGTGGACGCCTCCACCGGCGCCGTGGACCCTTCCTGGACGCCCGCGCCCGACGGCCGGGTCCGCGCGCTCAACGTCGCCGCCGGCGGGAGCGCCCGGCTCTTCCTCGGCGGGGACTTCACCTCCGTGTCGGCGAAGGCCTCGACGAACAAGGTGGCCGCGGTCGCGCTGACCGGCACGGGTGCGGTGGACACCGGCTTCAAGGCGGCGGCGACCAACGCCGGCTCCTACGCACCGGTCTTCGACCTGACCTCCGACGGGGCGCGGGTCTACACGGCCACCGCCGGCTCCGGCGGGGCGTGCGCGGCGCTGAACGTCACCTCCGGGGCGCTGGTCTGGAGCGACCACAGCAACGGCAACATGCAGTCGGTCCGCCTCACCGGCGGGCAGCTGTACTGCGCGGGGCACTTCAGCGGGACGGGCTCGTTCCTGGGCCAGACGCGGTACAAGCTCGCCGCGGTCGACCCCGCCACGGGGGCGCTGTCCTCCTTCGCCCCCAACGTCAACAGCTCGCAGGGGCCCTGGGCGCTGGCCACGGACGCCACCCACCTCTACGTGGGCGGGGACTTCAGCAAGATCGCCGGCGTCGCGCAGCCGCACTTCGCGATGTTCCTCGACTCCTCGCTGGTGAGCACCCCGCTGCCGCCGACCGGCCTGGTGGCCAGCCCCGGCGACAACCAGGTGCGGCTGTCGTGGTCGGCACCGTCCAGCGACCGCGGCTCGGCGCTGAAGAAGTACAAGGTCTACCGCGCCACCACGCCCGGCGGCGAGCGCCTCGCCGGGACCCCGCTGGCGACGCTGTCCAACAGCACGCTGACCTTCACCGACACCACGGCGACCAACGGCAGCACGTACTCCTACGTCGTCGTGGCCACCAACGGTGTCGGGGCGAGCGACCCCTCGGCGGAGGCGTCGGCGACGCCGACCGGCAGCACCACCGCGACGGTGCCCGGGGCGCCGACCTCGGTGGCTGCCAGCAACCCGGCCGGGCTGATCCACCTGCAGTGGAACCCGCCGGTGAGCGACGGCGGGGCGACGGTCACGGCATACCGGGTCTTCCGCGGCACGGCCAGGGGCGGGGAGGACCTGGCCAACCCGGTCGCCACGGTGACGACGACGTCGTACGACGACGAGGTCGGCCTCACCGCGGGCACGACCTACTACTACGTGGTCAAGGCGGTGAACTCCGTCGGGGCGGGCCCGGCCTCGGCCGAGGTCTCGGCGACGCTGGGCGCCGGCAAGCCGGGTCCCGCCGCCCTCAGCGGCCAGCTCGTGGCCGGTCCCGCGGTGGCCCTGACGTGGACGATCCCGGCCGACGGCGGCTCGCCCATCACGAAGTACGTGGTGCTGCGGGACGGGGTGCGGCTGGTGACCCTCACGGCCACGCCGGGCGGGCCGACGTCGTACACCGACAGCAAGCCGCCGAGCGGCACGCACGTCTACCAGGTCAAGGCGGTCAACGCGGTCGGCAGCGGCCAGCTGTCCAACAAGGTGACGCTGACCGTGCCGTGACGCGGGTGCGGGGCTGCCGCCGGGTCGGTTGACCGCCGGAGGCGGGTCTGGCGATCCTCGAGGTGGGGGTGGGCAGCGACGAGGACCTGCTCGCCACGCTGCGCGAGCTGCTGCCGGCCGACGACCGGTGGCGCCACCGCCACGGCAGCCCCGGGCACGGGCGCTCCCACGTCCTGCCCGCCTTCGTCCCGCCCTACGCCACGGTGCCGGTCCTGGGAGGGCGGCTGGCACTGGGCACCTGGCAGAGCATCTGCCTGGTCGACCTCAACGTGGACAACCAGGAGCGGCAGGTGCGCCTGAGCTTCCTGCCCGGCTGAGTCGGCGCACGACGCCCTGTGGTGGGCGGTGCCGGGGAAGCAGTCGGGCCCCGGCTCCGCTTGCGCGGTGCCGGGGCCCGATCCCTGTGGGGTGAGTGACGGGACTTGAACCCGCGACATCTGCGACCACAACGCAGCGCTCTACCAGCTGAGCTACACCCACCATGCCGAACGACCGCCGCAAGAGTGGCGGTCGCGTGTTCAGCGGCGCCTATCGTACTAGGTCCGGCGGGGTGTTCTGACCACCCCCCGGCAGCACGCCACCCGCGGCGCGTCCGCGCAGGTCAGGAGCCCGGGATCTCGTGCCGGGCCGCGATCTCCTTCGCCGCGTCCGAGTCCGGGCCGGGTTGCTCCACGAAGACCGCCTCGCGGTAGTAGCGCAGCTCGGCGATCGACTCGCGGATGTCGGCCAGGGCGCGGTGGCCGCCGGACTTCTTGGGGGAGTTGAAGTAGACGCGGGGGTACCACCGGCGCGAGAGCTCCTTGATCGAGGAGACGTCGATGATCCGGTAGTGCAGGTGCGCCTCGAGCTCGGGCATGTCCCGGGCGAGGAAGTTGCGGTCGGTGCCGACGGTGTTGCCGCCCAGTGGCGCCTTGCGCGGCTCCGGCACCCACTCGCGCACGTAGGCCAGCACCTGGTTCTGCGCGTCCTCCAGGCTGATCCCGCCGTCGAGCACCTCGAGCAGGCCGCTGGTGGTGTGCATGTCGCGGACGAAGTCGTCCATCTGCTCCAGCGCCGCGGCCGGCGGCTTGATGACCAGGTCGACCCCGTCGCCGAGCTGGTTGAGCTCGAAGTCGGTGACTAGGGCCGCGACCTCGATGAGGGCGTCGTGCTCCAGGCTCAGGCCGGTCATCTCGCAGTCGATCCACACGATGCGGTCGTTGGTCGCGCGGTCGTTACCGTTCGTCGTCACGCAGGACACCCTAAGGGGGAGGCTGCACTAGCCTGCGCGTCATGACGTGGGGAACGCGGTCGGTCATCCGCCGCTGGGTCCAGGGCGCCGTCATGATCGTGGGCTTCGGGGTGTGTGCGCTGGTGCTGGGGGAGGCGGCCGGCGTCAGCGCCGGCGTGGGGGCCTCGCTGCTCGGCGTCCTGCTCGCCGTGCTGCCCCTGGGCGTGGTCGTCCCGGCGTTCCTGTGGCTGGACCGGTTCGAGGCCGAGCCGACCCGGCTGCTCGTGCTGACCTTCCTCTGGGGCGCGCTCGTCGCCAGCGCGGGGGCCCTCGTGCTCAACACCTCCACGATGGTGGTGCTGCGCAACGCCGGCCAGGACCCGCTCACCCTCGGCGCGGTCGTGGTCGCCCCGGTCGTCGAGGAGACCCTCAAGGGCCTGGTCGTGCTGCTCATCTGGCGGCTGCGCCGCCAGGAGTTCGACGGCATCGTCGACGGCATGGTGTATGCCGGGCTGTCCGCTGCCGGGTTCGCCTTCGCGGAGAACATCTTCTACCTCGCCCGCGCGTTCCACGACACCGGCGGCGCCGGCCTGGCGACCGTCTTCCTCCTGCGCGGGGTGATGGGCCCGTTCGCCCACCCGGTCTTCACGATCTGCACCGGCATCGGCCTGGGCGTCGCGGCGACGACCCGGCGCACCGGCACGCGGGTGCTGGCCCCGCTGCTCGGCTGGCTGGCCGCGGTGACGCTGCACGCGACCTGGAACCTGACCACGGTCGCGGGGATCCAGGGCTTCCTCGTGGCCTACGTGTTCCTGCAGGTGCCCCTGTTCGCCGCCTTCATCGGGGTGGCGCTGTGGGCGCGCCGGCGGGAGGGCCGGCTCATCGGCGTGCACCTGGCCCCGTATGCCGAGGCCGGGTGGCTGACCTACCCGGAGGTGCGCATGCTCGCCTCGATGCCCGACCGGCGCCGGGCCCGGGTGTGGGCGCGGATGACCGGTGGGCGGCGCTCGCTGGCGGCGATGACCGCGTTCCAGGACGTGGCCAGCGAGCTGGCCGTGCTGCGGATGCGTGTTGCACGCGGTGCCGGTGGGCCGGAGGCGCCGGCCCGCGAGGAGGCCCTGCTGCTCGACCTGGCGGCTCGCCGCCGCGAGTTCGCGGGGACCGTCCTGACCTGACCGCGATCAGGCGGTGTGCACCGCCGCCAGCAGGGCGGCATACGAGCGGACCAGCGCGGCCCGCTCCTGCGCGACCAGGGGGCTGCCGCGGTGGTGGCCGTCGCGCACCCACTCGTCGGAGAGCCGCATGGCCTCGGCGCGCTGCTCGGCGGCGAGGCGGACCTCGGCGGGGTCGACGCGGTAGGTGTGGGCGTAGAGCCGTTGCAGCGCCTGGACGAGCTCCTCGACGGCCTCGGGCGTGGGCGGCTTCTCGCCGCGCTGCACGCCCCGGTGGATCCGCCACCACTCGACCTCCAGCCGGGCCGCCTCGGTGACGTCGAAGTTCTCGCGGTGGGTGCGGGCGACCAGGGCGTAGAACTTGCGCATGAACTGGCGCGCCGCCTCCGGGTCGTTGTCGGGGAACGGTGCCCACACCTGGTTGGCCCGCAGCACCCACCACGCGCCGAGGGCAGTGCGGGTGCGGCTGAGCCCGAAGGCATGCCGCACCACCCGCACCGCGGCCTTGAGGAACGCCACCCACTCGTGGCGGTAGTAGCTGACCCACGTCTCGCACTCGAGCGTGCCGACGAGGCGCGGGTCGAAGTAGCGCATCGGCGGGGCCTGGCTGGTCTGCTGCACCCCTTCAGTGAACCGTGCGCGGGCCGCCCGTGACCCCGCTTTCTGGCGGATGCGCCGCTGGACGCGTGCATGAGGCCACCTCACCCACCCCTGCCGACCGGCTCGGGGCCCGGCGGGAATGCCGCGCGCGGAGGGGAGCGGGCGGCACACCGCGGTGGTTGGGGGCCGCAATGTCAGCTGCCGCAACGGGATTCGCGCCGGGGGTGCCGGCGTTTTCCCTCCCGTGGCAGCGCCTCGGCCCGGCTCTCTGCCGGACTGCCCCCGGGTACGCCGTGTGCTCGCCTACACTTCAGGCGTTCGCGGCGCCTCGGGCACCCGCGACGAGCCCTCGTAGCTCAGCTGGATAGAGCAAGAGCCTTCTAATCTCTGGGTCGCAGGTTCGAGTCCTGCCGGGGGCACAGGTTGTTTCAATCGGCATGGATTGCCCTTCCCGCCCCAGCGCCTCCCACGTGCTGATGCTGCCGTTGTCGTGACGTCCTGAATGAAGCACGACGCCACCCCGACGACTTAGGTCGGCGGACGTGAATGGCGCCCTAGTGGAATCGCAACGTGGTGTCGTACAACCCGGCGCCGGACAAGATGTGGGACCACCAGGACAAGGAAGCAGCCCAAGGCGGCCAGCAGGTAGAGAAGTCCGCGGGCAAGGTGTCCATGTGGCAAGGCCTGGGCCACCAAGCCGAGAAACGAGATCAAGAGGAGGGCTGCGAGCACGAAGGGACGCCACATCGACTATTCACCTCCCTGGCGAGGGCCCCATTGGCCGGGGGGCACCTCAGGATGCTGCCAGCCCAGGCACGAGAGCGCACGCACCTGCCGCAAGAGTGCGCCGCCGAGCGTCTTCGCCTTCTTGGTGGCGCACTGCCCTCTACGGGCGGTCTGGCCCCGGGCCGAAACGACTCTCAACCGCGGGGCGGGCCGGCTCTGCCGGTCAGGTGCCCGGCAGCGTGGGCGGGTCGGTCTGTCCCGTGCTGGTCGGCGAGGGCTGAGGGCTCGAGCTCGTCGGCGAGGGGGACGTGCTGGTCGGGCTGGGCGGCGCGCTGGTCGGCCCGGTGCCTGACGTCGACGGCTGCGGGGTCGTGCTCCGGGGCGTGGTCGGGCCCTCGGACGGCCTCGGCGCCGCGGTCGAGCTGGTCGGCCGCGCGACCGGAGTGGCCGACGTCGTGCCCTGGTCGCTGCCTGGGACGTCGTGCGTGGGCCCGATGCCGGAAGCGGCGGTGGAACCAGTGGCGGTCGTGTCGTTGCCGGCGGGGGTGGCAGCCACCGGTGTGGTGGCCGGCCCGGGCTGCTGCTGGGTCGCCGCCGGGGCCGAGGCGGCCGGCGCGTCCAGGTGCGCCCAGACCGCACCGATGCCCAGGCCGATGACCGAGGCTGTGCTCAGGCTGACCATCCAGACCTTGACCGTCGGCGGGGGCAGCATCGGGAGTCTCCTCAGAGGTGGGGGGCAGCCGCAGGTCAGGGCCCCGGTGACACCAGCCCCGGCACTGGCGTCGGGCCCTGCACCCTGGCAACGACCCTACCCAGACCCGGGTTACCCGGCAGTACGGGCATCGACGCCGTCGCCGTCGGCGCGCTCGCCGAGGGCCACCGGACGAGAGGGGTCGCTCACCCACTCGCTCCACGACCCGACATACAGCGCAGCGCGAATCCCCAGCAGCTGCAACGCAAAGACGTCGTGGACGGCGGTGACGCCCGAGCCGCAGTAGACGCCGACCTCGGTCTCGTCGGTGACCCCGGCCAGGGCATAACGCGCTCGCAGCTGCGCGGTCGGGCGGAAGCCGGCGCCGTCCAGGTTGTCGGACGTCGGCACGTTGACGGCGCCGGGGATGTGCCCGGCCACCGGGTCGAGAGGCTCGACCTCCCCGCGGTAGCGCTCGGGGGCCCGTGCGTCGACCAGGACGCCCTCGCGGGCGACCCGCGCGGCCCCGGCCGCATCGAGCACGGGCAGCCGGCCGGGTGCCGCGCGGAAGTCCCCGGGAGGCACTGCCGCCTCACCGGTCTCGACCGGTCCGCCAGAGCGGAGCCAGGCGGCCCACCCGCCGTCGAGGAGCAGGACCTGGTCGTGACCGTGGTGGCGCAGCAACCACCAGCACCGCGCCGCGAACGTGTTGGCGGCGTCGTCGAGGACCACGACCGGCCGGTCCGCGAAGACCCCGCACCGGCGCATCGCGGCGGCGAAGTGCCCGGGGTCGGGCAGCGGGTGGCGCCCCGCGGCGGGAGGGGCGGCCAGGTCGGCGTCGAGGTCGACGAAGGCAGCCCCGGGGAGGTGCCCGCGCAGGAACTCCTCGCGCCCTGAAGGCCCTTCGCGGCTGTAGCGCACGTCCAGCACGCTGACCTCGCCGAGCCGGGAGGCCAGGTCCGCTGCGGTGATCAGCTCGTCCATGCCGCGGATCATGCCAAAGCGGCCGGCATCCGGGCGGTCCTACGCCGCCACCACCGCCAGGTCTCGTCGACACCCCAGACCAGCACCGGGAACGGCAGGAGCAGCAGGAGCAGCCACGGTTGCGGGATGGCCGTGCCGAACACGCGCTGCAGCGCCGGCACGGCCACTACGGCGGACGCGAAGGCCAGCTCGAAGGCGATGCCCCACAGCAGCAGCCGGTTGCTGGTGAACCCGACCTGGCGCAACGAGGAGTGCTGGGTGCGTGCGGCCACAGCGGTGCCGACCTGGCAGGCCACGATGCCGAGGAAGGTCATCGTGGTCGCCTGCAGCCACACGTGGTGCAGCCGCCCGGAGTCGACATCGGCGCCGAGGGTCCAGCCCCCGTGCAGCAGCGTGACCAGGAAGACGCTGGTCACCAGGACCGCCGAGACCCCGCCGAGCAGGCCCCAGGCCCGGGCCAGCATCGGGCCGTCGATGACGTTCTGCCCGCGTCGCCGCGGGGCCCGGTCCATCAGGCCCGGCTCGGCCGGCTCGCGGCCCAGGGCGAGGGCGGGCAGCGTCTCGGTGCCCAGGTCGATGGCCAGGATCTGCATCACCGTCAGCGGCAACGGGATCCGGCCGCCGGAGAGGGCGTAGACCAGGAACGGCACGACCTCCGGGGTGGCGTGGGCGAAGATGTAGACGATGAACTTGCGCACGTTCTCGTAGACCTGCCGGCCCGCCTCGACGGCGCTGACGATGGTGGCGAAGTTGTCGTCGGTCAGCACCATGGTCGCCGCCTCGCGGGCGACGTCGGTCCCCGAACGCCCCATCGCCACGCCGATGTCGGCCCGCCGCAGTGCCGGCGCGTCGTTCACCCCGTCACCGGTCATCGCCACGACCTGGCCCTGGTCCTGCAGGGCGTCGGCGATCCGCAGCTTCGCCTCGGGCGAGCTGCGCGCGAAGATGAGCTCCCGGTGGCGGGCCAGCAGCACGTCCAGGTCCGCCTCGGGCATCCGTTCCAGGTCCCGACCGGTCACGATCGGGGTCCCGGGCCCTCCGATGCCGACCTTGCTGGCGATCTCGCGTGCGGTCAGCCCGTGGTCGCCGGTGACCACGATCAGGCGCATTCCCGCCGCGTGGCACCGCGCCACGGCCTCGCGCACCTCAGGTCGCGGCGGGTCCTCCAGTGCCACGAGGCCCAGCAAGGTGAGGCCGTCCTCGGCGGCGGACCTGGTCAGGCGGGCCAGCTCGTCACGGGCCAGCGCGCGATCGGCGACGGCCAGCACGCGCAGCCCCTCGCGCGCCCAGGTGGCGACGAGCTCGTCGAGCATCGCCCGCGTCGGCGCGTCAAGCGGCTGCTCGGCTCCGTCGCAAGCCACCGAGGTGCACCGGGGGAGGACCTCCTCGGGCGCCCCCTTGACCCGCGCCACGGCGCCGTCCCCGGACCGGTCCACCGACGTCATCCGGCGCAGCTGGGGGTCGAAGTGGAACTGCAGGAGCCGGTCGGTGTGCCCGGCGGGGAAAGCCACGTCGACGGCGTCGGCCAGGTGCAGCAGGGCCAGCTCGGTGGAGTCCCCAGCCTCGGAGTCGGCCCGCGTCGGGTCCCAGCTGGCGTTGTTGCACGACACCCCCGCCTGCACCATCCGTGCCAGTGGGCCGCTGACCGGAGACCGGACGGAGGCCACCGCAACCTCGCCCTGCGTGGTCCAGCAGCGCACGACCCGCATCCGGTTGAGGGTCAACGTCCCGGTCTTGTCGGTGCAGATCACGCTGGTCGACCCCAGTGTCTCCACCGCGGAGATCCGCTTGACGAGGGCGCCGCGCCGGGCCAGGGCCCGCACCCCGACGGCCAGTGCCAGGGTGATGGTCGGCAGCAGGCCCTCCGGGACGTTCGCCACGAGCAGGCCGATGGCGAAGTTAACGGTCTGGCCGAGGGACAGCCCGGCGAACACCGTGCCCAGCGGGATGAACGCCACCCCGATGACCACCGCGACCACGGCGATCAGCCGCGCCACGTGCCTGACCTGTCGCTCGAGGGGGCTCTCCTCGTGCTCCACTCGCTGGGACAGCGCCGCGATCCGACCGAGCTCGGTGCGCATCCCGGTCGCGAACACCACCGCGGTCGCCTCGCCGCCGGTGCAGCTCGTCCCACTGAACAACAGGTCGTGGGCCTGGAGCAGTGGCCGGTGTCCCGTGGCCGGCAGGGGGGTGCGCAGAACCGGCATGGACTCGCCGGTGAGCATCGAGATGTCGACCTCGACCGACCCCGTGAGCAGGCGCGCGTCCGCCGAGACGCGGTCACCCTCGCTGAGCACAAGGACGTCGCCGGGGACGAGCATCCGGGCGTCCAGCAGGCGGGTGACCCCGTCGCGTATCGCGCGTGCCTGGGGAGGCAGGTACGCCGACAGGGCCTCGACCGCCTTCTCGGCCTGTCGCTCCTGGGCGAAGGCGAACACGGCGTTGAGCAGGATGACCGCCACGATCGCCACCGACAGCGCCGGTGTGCCGCTGACCTCCGCGAGCAGGGCCGCGACCCACAACAGCAGCGCCAACGGGTGCACGAGCTGGTCGACCAGCTGGCGGGGCCACTGGGTGCCACCACGTCGCACCAGCTCGTTGGGGCCGCCCGCCTGCAGCCGGCGGGCGGCCTCGCGGTCCGAGAGTCCCTCGCGACGGGTGCGCAGGTCGCGCAGCAGGCGTTCCAGCGACTCCTGCGGGTCCACCGAGCTGTCCGGGGTGTGCGCGAGGGGATCGACGGACTGGTCCACGACACCTCCTGCACCCGACGACCTGCCCATTAGCCGTCGGGACCCCGGCCCCCGCAAGAGGCGAACGACCCCGGCGGACCGCTCGTCCAGCCAATCCTCAGGTTCGGCCCAGCCACCACGAAGCACGGCGTGGTGTGGTGGGATCAGCCCGACCAGGGAACCCCAGTCCGCCGGAGGACCGCGTGCTTCGCCAGCTGCTCGACCGCCTCGTGCCGAACGGGTCCGGCGCGCGTCCACCCGCCGCGTGCCTCGACTGCCGAAGCGGCATCCACGAGGGGTGCGCCGGCTGGTGTGCCTGCGAGGTCTCGGGCCACGGCGCCCAGACGCCGGCCGAGCCCGGCGCCGAGGTGGCGCGCGAGCGAGCCTGACCGCGCCCGGCCGCAGCTGCGCCCAGGACGCCGCGCCCGGGGCCGGCGTGGACGCCGGCCACCGCGGCTCAGCCGGGGAACAGCGTGGCGTCCGCCGCCGCGGCGTACTCGTGCGCCAGCGGCCGGCCGCCTTCGGGGGCTGGGGCGAGGTCCACCACCACCCGGCAGCCCGGGTCCCCGACGGCGATGCGCTCCTCGAGCAGCACCGCCACGCCGTGGTCGCTGTTGCGGGCGGCGATCCCGCCGAACACGCTGGAGGTCATCCGGCACAGGGAAGGGGCGCGCTGGACCACGTCCCCGAACGGACAGCGGGTGTTGCCCAGCACGATGCGGTGCTCGGTGGCCTCGATGACGTAGAAGCCGCCGTCGATGGCGTGCTTCAGCCGGACGTAGCAGTCGGCCATCTGCTCCGGCGTCAGGCGCCCGACGATGGCCTCGGCGGCGCGGAACTCCTCCTCCATCTGCCCGCCGATGTCGGCACCGACCTGGGCGACGGCCGCCGCGGCGGCGTCGGGGCCCTGCTGCGTCTCCACCGTCCGGGCCAGCTGGACGACCAGGGCGCGCAGGAACGACTCCTTGCCGAAGCCGCCTCCCGGCAGCGCCTCGTCCAGCTCCGGGAGTGCGCCGAAGGTGCGCAGCGGAGGGTCGTGGCTTACCGCGGGGGCCCGGTTGACCGGCAGGGTCACCGACACGGTCATCCCGCCGGCACGGCGCACCTCGGCCGCCAGGCTGGGCGTCACCTGCGAGACGAGGAAGAGCCCGAGCCCCGCCTCGGCCAGGGTCGCGGACCCGGCCCTGGGTGCCAGGGTGACCGGCTGCGCGAGCCGGGCCGGGTCGAAGCCGGGCCCGAGGTCGCGCACGGTGAGCACCGGTTGGGGCTGTGCCCAGGACAGCGAGACCCACACCGGACCGCCGGCGTGGCGCACCGCGTTGCCGACGACCTCGCTGAGCGCGAGCTCGGCGTCCTCGACCTCGCTGCCGGGCTCTCCGTGGCGGCGCAGGTAGGCCACGACCTCACGTCGGAGCTCGCCGACGGCGCTGGCGTCATCGGCCTTGAGGAACCAGTCCACCGGCCCATTCTCTTCCCGTCCTGTCCGCGGCGCGAACCGCCCTGCTCGTGGGGTGCCAGGTCCGGACGCGAGGGCTCATCCGGGCGCCGGCACGTTCGGCACCGCCCGCTGCGCCTCGGCCATCGACCGGTCGAGCCGGATCGCGGCCGACACTCCCGGCCGGCAGGACGGCGGCGCTCCGGAGAGGTCGGCGCGAACGGCCTTCTGCCTGAATCGTTCCCGCGCTCCCCGAATGGGTCAGTCGTGGCTCTAATCTTGGTCAAGCAGGGTCTCTTCGGGTGGCGCAAGCCCTAGAGTCCCGGTCCCATGGGGGACGTGTCACCGACGACGGGTGTGCTCCGGGACCGCCGCTTCCTGCGGCTGGCTGCGGCGCGCACGATCTCGACCTTGGGCTCCGGCTTCGGCCGGGTGGCCCTGGCCTTTGCGATCCTGGCGATGCCCGGCGCCACCCCAGCCCGGCTCTCGCTGGTCCTCGCCGTCCAGGCACTGCCCGCGCTGGTGTTCATCCTGGCCGCGGGCGTCATCGGCGACCGCTTCTCGCGCTACCGGCTCATCGTCGGGGCCGAGCTGCTCGCGGCGGTGGCCTGGGGCGCGCTGGCCGCGATGCAGCTGACCGGATGGGCACCCCTGCCAGCGATCCTGGTTGCCGCCGCGCTGTCGGGACTGGCAGGCGCGCTGCTGATGCCGGCCCTCAGCGGGGTGCTCCCGGAGTTCGTCGCCCCCGAGCAGCTCCAGGCGGCCAACGCCGTGCTGCGTGTGGGACAGAACGTCGCCATGGTGCTGGGCCTGGCCCTGTCCGGCGTCACGGCAGCAGTGTTCGGTCCCGGTTGGGCCCTCGCGGCCAATGCCGCCTCGTTCGTCCTCAGCGCGGTGCTGGTACTCGGGATGAAACTGCCCTCCCGGGCCCCGCTGCACGGGTCGGCGCTGTCCGACCTCCGGCACGGCTGGCGCGAGTTCTCCTCGCGCCAGTGGCTGTGGGTGGTCGTCGTGCAGGGGGCGTTCGTGCTGGCCGCGATGATGGCCACTCTGGGCGTGCTCGGCCCCCTGCGTGCCCGCGACCAGCTCGGGGGAGCCCGCGGCTGGGCCCTGCTGGTCGCCGCTCAGGCCGCGGGCAGCATCCTCGGTGCCGTCGTCGCCACCCGCGTGCGGGCTCGGCGACCGATCCTGGCCACGGTCCTGGTGACCCTGGTCTCGGCCCTGCCGATGGCCTCGCTCGGGTTCGGCGCCCCGCTGTGGGTCAGCGCCGGCGCCATGTTCCTGTGCGGCGTGGCGGCCGACGTCTGCGCGGTGCTGTGGGTCAGCACCATCCAGCGCGAGGTGCCCATGGAGGCGATGTCCCGGGTCAGCGCCTATGACCTGTTCGGCTCCCTGGCCTTCGCCCCGCTCGGCCTGCTGGTCGCCGGCCCTCTGGCCACGGCCATCAAGACGGCACACGCCCTGGAGCTCTGCGCGGGCATGGTGGTCCTGGCCACCCTGGCGGCCCTGTGCTCTCCCTCCGTGCGCCGCCTGACGCTGACCGAGCCGGCCTCCGAACGGGTGGACGAGCCGGCCGCTGAGCCGGTCGCCCAGCTGCTGGTCGTCGAGCCGGCCGCCGAGCCGGTCGAGGAGCCCGCCGCGCTGGCTGCCGAGGAGCCCGCGGCGGTGGTGGCCGAGGAGTCCGCCGCCACGGCTCCGGCCAAGGCGGTCCTGCCTGCCCCGGCCGACACGGGCGTCGCCCAGGCGGTCTGATCACGTTTCCTGTGGTGCCGCACCGCGGCAGGTGCTGGGATGTCAGGGTGCGCGCCCGCTACCTCGCCGCGGCCACGGCCGTCTGGGTCACGGCATACCTGCTCGTCTACGTCGCGCTCATCGACCAGCAGGGGGACACCCCGGTCGCGTGGTGGTACGTCGCCCTCGTCGGTGTCGCCGGGCTCTTCCTGGCCGGCGCCGCGATCAGGCGCGCGCCGATGTTCGTCCTCATCCTCGCCGTGGCGGCGCTGGCGGTCTCCATGATCATCGCGCTGGCCTCGATCGGGCTGCTCCTGCTGCCCGCGGTCCTCGGGGCCGCCGCGGTGATCGGGCTCGGTGGTGCCGAGCGCCAGGGGTGACCAACAGTTTTCCCAGCCGTTACGTGGCGAAACGCTGCCTTGACCTGTCCCGCCTACCGTCCCGGACACAGGGAGGAGGCGTCGATGACGATGCGGGCAGGCGCGGTGGGTGCGCTGGTGGACAGCAGGATCGGTATCACGAGCAGTCGCCGCGGCGACGAGCTCGCCGCGCTGCTGGAGCGGCGGGGAGCACGGGTGGAGGCGGCCCCGGCGCTGGCGATCACGCCGTGCCCGGACGACGCGGCGCTGCGGGCGGTGACCGCCCGGTGCATCGAGCGCCCGCCGGAGATGCTCATCGCCACGACCGGGCTGGGCATGAGCGGCTGGCTGGAGGCGGCGGCGGAGTGGGGGAGGCGGCGCGAGCTGGTGGCCTCGCTGCGTCGGGCCGAGATCTTCGCGCGCGGGCCACGGTCGGTGGCGGCGCTGCGCTCCGCCGGCCTGCGGGAGACCTGGGCCTCGGACTCCGAGGCCATGGAGGACGTGCTGGCCCACCTCGGCGGCCGTCAGCTGCACGGGCGACGGATCATCGTGCAGGAGCACGGGTCGTCGGCGCCCGGCCTGACGGCGACGCTGCGCTCGCGCGGTGGTCACGTCAGCACGGCCACCGTGCACCGGTTCAGCGTGGCCGCGGACCGGGACCCGCTCTACCGCATGGTCGGCCTGGTCGCCGACCGCGAGCTCGACGCCATCACCTTCACGTCCGCCCCGGCGGCGCGGGTGCTGCTCGAGGTCGCCGCCGACACCGGCCGGCACGGTGACTTCCTGACGGCGCTGCGCCGGGACGTGGTCACGGCGTGCATCGGGCCGGTCACCGCCGAGGTGTTCGACGCGTGGGGGGTGCCGACCATCCGTCCCGCCCGTGCGCGGCTGGCCGAGCTGGTCGCCGGGCTGGGCGACGCCCTGGCCACCCGCCGGCAGGGCACCCGGCTGGTCGTGGCCGACCACGAGCTCGTGCTGCGGGGGGAGCAGGTGCTGCTCGACGGGGTGGAGGTGCGGCTCACCCCGGGGCCGCGGGCGATGCTGCGCGCCCTCGCCGGCCGTCCCGGCCACGTCCTCTCCCGAGCCGAGCTCCTGGCGATGCTGCCGGGGGACGGGTTGCGCACCGAGCACGCGGTCGAGGCCACCGTCGCGCGCCTGCGTCGCGCGATCGGGCCGGGGCTGGTGCGGACGGTGACCAAGCGCGGATACCGGCTCGCGGTCCCGCTGTGAGGCCTGGTGCTGCTGTGGCGCCCGTGCCGTTGCACCGTGTGGCCGCTGGTGGGACGCTTCGTGATGTTGCTGACGGCGAGCCGAAGTTGAGTCCGCGCGACGAAAACGGCAGGCTTGCGCCTTGTGATGCGCGGGGTCGTTGACGAGGGTCTGCTGGAGGCAGCGGGTGAGCTGCGCGACCTCGTAGCAGTCACCCGCTTCCCGATCGACACGGGCGCCGTGGACGTCGCCCGCGACGCCCAGGAAGCGTTGCTCGACCAGCTCGACGACTACGTCCTGCCCCGCCTCAAGGCCATGGACGCCCCGCTGCTCGCGGTGATCGGCGGCTCCACCGGAGCGGGCAAGTCCACCCTCATCAACTCGATCGTCGGCGCGACGGTCAGCCGCAGCGGTGTGCTGCGCCCGACCACGCGGGCCTCGGTGCTCGTGCACAACCCCGAGGACGACCAGTGGTTCACCAGCCACCGGGTCCTGCCCGGGCTGGAGCGGGTCCGCGGCGGCACGGGCACCGGTGGCCTGCACGCCGTCGACGACCCCTCCGAGGTGCGTCTCGTCGAGTCCAACGCCCTGCCCTCGGGCCTGGCGCTGCTGGACGCCCCGGACATCGACTCGGTCGTGCGGCCCAACCGCGAGCTCGCGGCGGAGCTGCTCTCGGCCGCCGACCTGTGGCTGTTCGTCACCACGTCCTCGCGCTACGCCGACGCGGTGCCGTGGGCGATGCTGCGGCAGGCCGCCGAGCGAGGCACCTCGGTCGCCATCGTGCTCGCGCGGGTGCCCCGCGAGCACATGGAGGAGGTCCGGGGCCACCTCAGCGAGATGCTGCGCGGCGAGGGCCTGGCCTCCGCCCCGATCTTCACCGTCCCCGAGGCCACGCTGACCCGGGAGGGACACCTCCAGCCGCAGGAGGTGGCCCGGATCCGGTCCTGGCTGGCCGCGCTCGCCCGCGACGCCAAGGCCCGTTCGATCATCGTCCGCCGCACCCTTGGCGGGGCGCTGGACTCGCTGCGTGACCGGGTCGCCGACCTGGCCCAGGCCAGCCAGGCCCAGCACGAGGCCACCCAGGAGCTGCGCCGTGCCGCGGAGCGGGCCCACGCCCAGGCTGTCGAGGCCGTGGAGTCCGGCATCAGCGAGGGCACCCTGCTGCGTGGGGAGGTCCTCGCCCGGTGGCAGCAGCTGGTCGGCACGGGGGAGTTCCTGCGTCACGTCGAGGCCCACATCAGCAGCTGGCGCGACCGCTTCACCTCCGCGATCAAGGGCACGCCGCCGCCGGCCGCGCCGCTCGGCGAGGCGCTGCAGTCCGGTGTCGCCGAGCTGCTGCGCGCCTACGCCCAGGGTGCCGCGGCGACCACCGCGCGCCGCTGGCGGCAGCTGCCCGGCGGGGCCGCCCTCCTGGAGGAGCACCCCGAGCTGGCCCACCCCTCCGCCGACCTCGACGAGCGGGTCGAGCGCCTCGTGCGCGACTGGCAGGGGCAGCTGCTGGAGCTGGTCCGGGCCGAGGGCAAGGACCGGCGCACGACCGCGCGGATCATGGCCTTCGGCGTCAACGGCCTGGCCGTCGTGCTCATGCTGGTCGTGTTCAGCCAGACGTGGGGCCTCAGCGGGGCGGAGGTCGGTGTCGCCGGTGGCGCGGCCGTTCTCGCGCAGCGGCTGCTCGAGGCGATCTTCGGGGACCAGGCCGTGCGCACCCTCGCGCTCAAGGCCCGCAAGCAACTCATGGACCAGGTCGAGGCGCTCTACGCGCAGGAGCGCGAGCGCTTCGACCGTGCACTCGAGAGCGTGGAAGTGGTGGCATCGCAGGCGAAGCAGCTGACCGACGCGGCCGCAGCGGTGGAGGCCGCGCGGTGAGCATCCTCAAGCTGGGGTCACGCCCCAACACCACCGCCCCGGCGGTGGGGGACCTCGGGGCACAGGCCGTCGCGCTGCGGGCCGCGCTGGAGGCCGGCGGCACCCGCTTCGACCCGGCCGACCGCCGCATCGCCAAGAGCATCGTCAACAAGGTCGACGAGCGCACCGCGATCACCGGTGGGCACACCGTCGTCGCCCTGGCCGGCGCCACGGGCAGCGGCAAGTCGAGCCTGTTCAACGTGCTGGTCAACGGTGACGTCGCCGACGTCGGCACCCGCCGGCCCACGACGTCGCTGCCGACGGCCGGCGTCTGGGGCGCCGAGCCGGCCACCCGCCTGCTGGACTGGCTCGGGGTGGGCCGCCGGCACGCCGTCGAGGGGCACGACGCGGGTGAGGATGCCGAGGTCCTCGAGGGCCTGGTCCTGCTCGACCTTCCCGACTTCGACTCGACCAACGCCGAGCACCGCGCCGAGGCGGACCGGGTGCTCGACCTCGCCGACGTGTTCGTCTGGGTGACCGACCCGCAGAAGTACGCCGACGCCCGCCTGCACGACGAGTACATCCGCACCCTGGCCAGCCACGCGGCGGTCACGCTGGTGGTCTTCAACCAGGCCGACCGCCTCTCCCCGGAGTACCTCGCCGCGTGCCGCGCCGACCTGACCCGCCTGGTCCACGAGGACGGCGCCACGGGCGCGGAGGTCATCGTCACCTCGGCCCACACCGGCCAGGGGATCCGCGACCTGCGCCGTGAGCTGGGGGAGGCGGTCAGCCGCCGCACCGCAGCCCAGCAGCGCCTCGCCGGTGACCTGCGGTATGCCGCGGGCCGCCTGCGCGACGCCGTCGCCGACACTGAGCCCAGCCTCGAGGGGGCCGCCGACGGCCCCCTGGTCGAGGCGCTCATCCGCGCCGCCGGGGTCCCGACCATCCTGGCTGCCGTCGAGCGCGACTACCGGCGTGAGGCATGGGCCCGCACCGGGTGGCCGTTCACCCGCTGGGTGCGCGCCTTCCGGCCCGACCCGCTGACCCGGCTGCGGCTGCAGCCGGAGAAGTCCGACACCGCCGTGCCGGGCATCACCGCCGCCGACGTCCGGGCCGTGCTCGGCCGCTCCTCCCTGCCCCCGGCCACGCCTGCCGCCCGGGCCGCCGTCGACCTCGCCACCCGCGACCTGGTCGACCAGGCCGCCGAGGGCCTGCCCCAGCCGTGGGCGGACGCAGTCGCCGACGCAGCCCAGGAGCAGCGCCCCGAGCTGACCGACGCGCTCGACCAGGCGGTCCTGCAGACGCCGCTGCGGGCGAGCAAGCCGCTCTGGTGGGCCGTCACCGGGATCGCCCAGATGGTGCTCGCCGCGGCTGCCGTCGCCGGCGCGGTCTGGCTCGGGGTGCTGTCGGTCATGGGCTGGCTGCGCCTGCCTGCCGTGCCCACGCCCTACGTGGGTCCGGTGCCGCTGCCGACCGTGCTGCTCATCGCCGGGCTGGTGCTGGGCTTCCTGCTCGGGTTCGGCTGCCGGTCCGCGGCGCAGGTGGGGGCCCGCCGGCGCAAGGAGCTGGTCGCCGGCCGGCTCGAGGAGGCCGTGACCGAGGTCGCCGACACGCACATCGTCGCCCCGCTGGAGGCCGTGCTGGCCGAGCACCGGCGCACCCGGGAGCTGCTCGAGGAGGCCGGTGCGGCGGCCTGATCGGCGCGGCGGCCTGATCGGGCCGGCCTGACCCTGTTGTTGCTGACGACGGCGCGGCAGGCCCGCCCGGCGCCCCGGGTGTGGTCATCCACATGGGGGGTGGGGGTTCGTCCCACCATCCACAGGCCGCACCGGCCCGTGGCCCGGTTCACCGTGCAGACCCGAGTCTGGAGGAACCCGCCGAGCGGTCGGCGGGACACCAGATGAGGGGATGCACAGATGAACGAGAGCTATGTGACCGTCAGCGGCAACGTCGTGGGGGACCCGGTGGTCCGCACCACGCGGGCCTCGGTGCCGTTCGTGACCTTCCGGGTCGCCTCGACGGTGCGGCGGGTGGACGGCAAGACGGGGGAGTACATCGACGGTGGCACCAACTACGTCAACGTCACGGCCTTCCGGGCGCTGGGGGTCAACCTCGCCAGCTCGCTGCACAAGGGTGACCCGGTGATCGTCTACGGGCGGATGCGGATCAACCAGTGGGTCAACGGCGACCGCAGCGGCACGTCGGTGGAGATCGACGCCTACAACGTCGGTCACGACCTGTCCCGCGGGCAGTCGCAGTTCACCCGCGTCGCCAAGCCGCAGCTCGACCCGCAGGACCGGCTGGCCGACCCCGCCGTCCAGGAGGCGCACGACGAGCTCGACCGGGTCGACCTCGGGGGCGAGCACGACGGGGCGGGGGCCGGCGGGTTCGACCGCCCGGAGGAGGCCGCCGACACCGACGACTACGCGCTGGCAGGTGCCTCCGGCGCCTGAGCGGTGCTGACCTGCCCGGTCGGCGGGATCTGATTAACCCGGCTGGGCGTCAGGCAGATAGCCTGACGCCCATGCCCGAGTTCATCTACACCATGACCAAGGCGCGCAAGGCGCACGGCGACAAGGTCATCCTCGACGACGTCAGCATGTCGTTCTACCCCGGCGCCAAGATCGGCGTCGTCGGCCCCAACGGAGCCGGCAAGTCCACGATCCTCAAGATCATGGCCGGTCTCGACCAGCCCTCCAACGGTGAGGCGCGGCTGACCCCGGGCTACAGCGTCGGCATCCTGCTCCAGGAGCCCCCGCTCAACGAGGACAAGACCGTCCTCGGCAACGTGGAGGAGGGCGTGGGTGAGATCAAGGCCCAGCTCGACCGCTACAACGAGATCTCTGCGCTCATGGCCGAGCCGGACGCCGACTTCGACGCGCTGATGGAGGAGATGGGCAAGCTCCAGACGGCGATCGACGCGGCCGACGCCTGGGACCTCGACTCCCAGCTCGAGCAGGCGATGGACGCGCTGCGCTGCCCGCCGCCGGACGCCGACGTGACCGTCCTGTCCGGTGGTGAGCGCCGCCGGGTCGCGCTGTGCAAGCTGCTGCTGAGCAAGCCCGACCTGCTGCTGCTCGACGAGCCCACCAACCACCTCGACGCCGAGAGCGTGCAGTGGCTCGAGCAGCACCTGGCCTCCTACCCGGGCGCGGTGCTGGCCGTCACCCACGACCGGTACTTCCTCGACAACGTCGCCCAGTGGATCGCCGAGGTCGACCGCGGTCACCTCTACCCCTACGAGGGCAACTACTCGACCTACCTGGAGAAGAAGCAGGAGCGGCTGCAGGTCCAGGGCAAGAAGGACGCCAAGCTGGCCAAGCGCCTCAAGGACGAGCTGGAGTGGGTCCGCTCCAACGCCAAGGCCCGCCAGACCAAGTCCAAGTCACGTCTGGCCCGTTACGAGGAGATGGCCGCCGAGGCCGAGCGCACCCGCAAGCTCGACTTCGAGGAGATCCAGATCCCGCCGGGCCCGCGCCTGGGCAGCGTCGTCATCGAGGTCGACCACCTGCGCAAGGGCTTCGAGGACCGGGTCCTCATCAACGACCTGAGCTTCACGCTCCCGCGCAACGGCATCGTCGGTGTCATCGGCCCCAACGGCGTCGGCAAGACGACCCTGTTCAAGACCATCGTCGGCTTCGAGGAGCCCGACGACGGCACGGTCAAGGTCGGCGAGACGGTCAAGATCTCCTACGTCGACCAGAACCGCTCCGGCCTGGACCCCAAGCGCAACGTCTGGGAGACGGTCTCCGACGGCCTGGACTACATCCAGGTCGGCAACGTCGAGATCCCGTCCCGCGCCTACGTGTCCAGCTTCGGCTTCAAGGGCCCGGACCAGCAGAAGCCGACCGGCGTGCTCTCCGGTGGTGAGCGCAACCGGCTCAACCTGGCCCTGACCCTCAAGCTCGGTGGCAACCTGCTCCTGCTCGACGAGCCCACCAACGACCTCGACGTCGAGACGCTGGGCTCGCTGGAGAACGCCCTGCTCGACTTCCCCGGCTGTGCCGTGGTCATCAGCCACGACCGGTGGTTCCTCGACCGCGTGGTGACGCACATCCTCGCCTACGAGGGCACCGAGGAGGACCCGAGCTCCTGGTTCTGGTTCGAGGGCAACTTCGAGTCCTACGAGAAGAACAAGGTCGAGCGGCTCGGCGCCGACGCAGCCCGCCCGCACCGCGTCACCTACCGCAAGCTGACCCGCGACTGAGCCACACGGCATACCACGGACACGACGGAGCCCGCGTCCCCCTCGAGGGGGCGCGGGCTCCGTCGTCTCAGGGGCGGACGAGCCGCTGGGCCAGCTCCCCGTATGCCGTGCCGATGGCCTCGGGGGTGCGCCGGGTCCCCGGCTCGTACCAGCGGGCCACGTCGATGCACATCGACAGCAGGGCCAGGGTGGTCCCGGGGACGTCGGGCACCTCGAAGTCGCCGGCGCGGACGCCGGCTGCCAGCACCTGGCGCACGACGGCGTCGATCTGCTTGCGTTGGGCCCGCACCTGGTCTCGGTGCTCGGGGGACAGGTGGGGGAACTCGTACTGCACGATCCGGGCGGTGCGGAAGTGCTCGGCGTGCCAGCGCGCGAAGTCCGAGACGATCGCCGCGACCTGGTCGCGGGGAGACGCGGCCCGCTCCCGGGCCGCCTGCACCAGCTCCAGCGCCGCGGTGTGGCCCTGGTGGCTCAGCTGGAAGAGCAGGTCCTCCTTGCTGGCGAAGTGCACGTAGACGCCTGCCGGGCTCAGGCCGGCGCGGGCCGCGATGTCCCGGGTGGTCGTGGCGTGGAACCCCTTGTCCGCGAAGGCGTCGGCCGCGGCGTCGATGAGCCGCTGCACGGTCTCCGGGGCCCTGCGGGCCGTCCCGCCCGCCGTGTCGCCGGTGGTCGACGTGGCGTTCGTCATGGTTGACAGCATGGCCCACCTGTCGAAGACTAAGCAAGCGCTTAGTTACTCGGAGGTAGCCCATGCCCCGCAACGTGTACGGCCCCGACCACGAGGCCTTCCGTGCGTCCGTCCGCGAGTTCGTCGAGCGGAGCCTGAAGCCCCGCGCAGAGGACTTCATCACGGCCAAGTCGATCGACCGTGCCGTCTGGCTCGAGGCCGGCAAGCAGGGCCTGCTGGGCCTGGACATCCCCGAGGAGTACGGCGGCGCCGGCGCCGACGACTTCCTGTTCAACGCGGTGGCCGCGGAGGAGTTCTCGAAGTTCAACGCCGCAGTGTCCTCGTGCTTCGGCATCCACGCCGACGTGTGCCCGCCCTACATCGTCGACCTCGGCACCGAGGAGCAGAAGCAGCGCTGGCTGCCCCGCATGGCTGCCGGCGAGCTGATCTGCGGCATCGCCATGACCGAGCCCTCCGGCGGCTCCGACCTCGCGGCGCTGAAGACCACGGCGGTGCGCGACGGTGACGACTGGATCGTCAACGGCTCCAAGACGTTCATCACCAACGGCTACCAGGGCGACCTCATCATCGTCGCGGCCCGCACCGACCCGTCCAAGGGTGCCAAGGGCATCACCCTGTTCATGCTCGAGACCGGCATGGAGGGCTTCACCCGCGGCCGCAAGCTCGACAAGGTCGGCCAGGAGGAGTCCGACACCGCCGAGCTGTTCTTCGACAACGTGCGCGTGCCCGACGCCAACCGCATCGGTGAGGAGGGCCGCGGCTTCATCGCGATGATGGAGCGCCTGCCCCAGGAGCGGGTCGGCGCCGCGGTGTCCAACACCGCCCACGCGTTCCAGATCCTCGCCGAGACGATCGAGTACGTGAAGGAGCGCAAGGCCTTCGGCCAGCCGGTCGGCACGTTCCAGCACAACAAGTTCAAGATCGCCGAGATGCAGACCAAGCTCGAGGTCACCCAGGCCTACGTCGACGACTGCGTCGTGGCGCACGCGAAGGGCGAGCTCACCGCCGTCGACGCGGCCAAGGCCAAGTGGTGGTCGGCGCAGGTGCAGAACGACGTGCTCGACGAGTGCGTGCAGCTCTACGGCGGCTACGGCTTCATGAACGAGTACCGCGTCGCCCGCGCCTGGCGGGACGCTCGCGTGACCAAGATCTGGGCCGGCTCCAACGAGATCATGAAGGAGCTCATCGGCCGCGACCTCGGCCTCTGAGCCGGCCGCCGAGCCACCTTCTGCGCCACCCCGCACCCGAGGAGGAGCCCCCGTGGGCCTGCACGACCACACCGTCGCCATCGTCACCGGAGCCAGCCGCGGCATCGGGTTCGGCATCGCCGAGCGCCTCGTCGCCGAGGGGGCCAGGGTGGTCCTCACCGGCCGCAAGCCCGAGGCGCTCGACGAGGCGGTCGAGCGCCTCGGCGGGGTCGAGCATGCGCTCGGCGTCGCCGGCCACGCCGACGACGCCGACCACCAGGACCAGGTCATCGCCACCGCCCGCGAGGTCTTCGGCCGGCTCGACCTGCTCGTCAACAACACCGGCATCAACCCGGCCTACGGGCCGATGATCGACACCGGCGTCGACACCGCCCGCAAGATCCTCGAGGTCAACGTGCTCAGCGCGTTCGAGTGGACCCGCAAGGCCGTGGGCAGCGGACTCGGCCAGGTCGACGACCGCGGCCGCCCGACCGGCGCCGTGGTCAACGTCGCCTCGATCGCCGGGCTCGGCGCCACCGGGATGCTCGGCTGGTATGCCGTGTCCAAGGCCGCCCTGATCCACCTCACCACCGAGCTCGGGCACCAGCTCGGTCCCGAGGTGCGCGTCAACGCCGTCGCCCCGGCCGTGGTCAAGACGCAGTTCGCCGAGGCGCTCTACGCCGGGCGTGAGGAGAAGGTGGCTGCGGCCTACCCGCTCAAGCGGCTCGGCGTGCCCGAGGACGTCGCCGGGGCCGTGTCGTTCCTGCTCTCCCGCGACGCCTCGTGGATCACCGGCCAGACCCTGGTCATCGACGGCGGCGTCACGCTGGGCGGCGCCCTGTGACCCGGTTCGACGGCCAGGTCGTCGTCGTCACCGGCGGCGGTCGCGGCATCGGTGAGGCCTATGCCCGGCGGTTCGCCGGTCTGGGGGCCACCGTGGTCGTCAACGACCTCGACGCCGGAGCCGCCGACGAGGTCGCGCGCGCGGTCGGCGGGCTCGCCGTCCCCGGCGACGCCAGCACCGAGGCCGGGGTCGAGGTGCTCCTCAGCGCGGCGCGCTCGCTCGCCGGTCCGGTCGACGTGTTCTGCGCCAACGCCGGCGTCGCCCGCGGCGGCCTCGAGGACGTGGACGAGAGGGCGTGGGAGACCTCCTGGCAGGTCAACGTCATGGCGCACGTGCGTGCCGCCAGAGCGTTGGTGCCCTCCTGGGTGACCCGAGGCCGCGGCACGTTCGTCTCGACCGTGTCCGCCGCCGGGCTGCTGTCCATCCCCGGGGCCGCGCCCTACGCGGTGACCAAGCACGCGGCATACGCGTTCGCGGAGTGGCTGTCGATGACCTACGGGGACAAGGGGATCGGCGTGCACGCGGTCTGCCCGCAAGGGGTGCGCACGCGCATGCTGGAGGACTCCGGGGACGCGGGCAGGGCGCTCATGGAGGCCTCGGCCGTCGAGCCCACTGCCGTCGCCGACGCCCTCCTGGCGGCGATCGAGGAGGGCCGGTTCCTCGTCCTGCCGCACCCCGAGGTGGGCCCGATGTATGCCGGCCGCGCCGCCGACCCGGACCGCTGGCTGGAGGGCATGCGCCGGCTGGCGTCCTCGTTGCCGGGGGCGACGATGGGGGAGCGGTCCTGATGCGGGCGTGGCAGGTCGGTCGGCTCGGCGAGCCGGCTGACGTGATGACGCTGGCCGAGGTCTCCGAGCCGGTGGTGCAGCCCGGTCATGTCCTGGTCGACGTGGCGGCCACCGCACTGAACTTCCCGGACGTGCTCATGGCGCGCGGGGAGTACCAGGTACGCCCGCCGCTGCCGTTCGTTCCCGGGGTCGAGGTCTGCGGCCGGGTGGTCGAGGTCGGCGAGGGCGTGACCGGAGTTGCCGTGGGCGACCGGGTCGTCGGCACGTCGGCGCCGCCGGCCGGTGGCCTCGCCGAGCGCGCGCTCATGCCCGCGGCGGCGGTGTTCCCGGCGCCGGAGCCCCTCGACGACGCCAAGGCGGCCGCACTGACGATCGGCTACCAGACGGCATACGTCGGGCTGGTGCGCCGGGCGGGCCTGCGGGCGGGGGAGACCCTGCTCGTCCACGCGGCCTCCGGCGGCGTCGGGTCGGCGGCCGTGCAGGTCGGCAAGGCGCTCGGTGCCCGCGTGATCGCGGTGGTCGGCGGCGCCGAGAAGGCCGCTGCCGCAACCGATCTGGGCGCCGACGTGGTCATCGACCGCACCGCCGTCGACCTCGTGCCGGCGCTGAAGGAGGCCGCGGGGCGCGGCGGGGTCGACGTGGTCTTCGACCCGGTCGGCGGGTCGGCCTACGAGGCGTCGACCAAAGTGGTGGCGTTCGAGGGGCGCATCGTGGTGGTCGGCTTCGCCGGGGGCACCATCCCGGCGCCGGCGCTCAACCACGCGCTGGTCAAGAACTACTCGATCGCCGGCCTTCACTGGGGGCTCTACCTCCAGCGCGACCACGCGGTGGCCGAGGAGGCGCACCGGCAGCTGAGCGCCTGGGCGGCCGAGGGCCGGATCGCCCCGCTGGTGTCCGAGCGTCTGCCGTTCGAGCAGGCGGTGGACGGGCTGACCCGGCTGGGGCAGGGGCGCACGACCGGCCGCGTCGTCGTCCTCGCCCCACGCTGAGCCCCACCGAACGCACCACATCCGTCGTTTCCGCCACGAATCCGGGTGCAGACGACGGATGTGGTGCGTCCGGATGCGCGACCGGACACGCGTCAGCCCGCGTCTCGGCGCTGAAACGGCCTCGAGACGCGGGCTGAGCGGTGTCCGGTCGGAGGAGCGTCAGTCCTGGGGGCCGCCGGCGACGTAGATGACCTGGCCGGAGACGAAGCCGGCCTCCTCGGAGGTGAGGAACGAGATCGTCGCCGCGATGTCCTGCGGCTCGCCCACCCGGCCGACCGGGATCTGCGCCGACGCCCCGGCGATGAAGTCCTCGAAGGAGACCTTCATCCGATCGGCCGTCGCACGCGTCATGTCGGTGGCGATGAAGCCCGGGGCGACCGCGTTGGCGGTGACGCCGAAGCGGCCCAGCTCGATGGCCAGGGTCTTGGTGAAGCCCTGCAGGCCGGCCTTGGCGGCGGAGTAGTTGACCTGGCCGCGGTTGCCCTGCGCCGAGGTGGAGGACAGGTTGACGATGCGGCCGTACTTCTCGGCCGTCATGTGCGCCTGGACCGCCTTGGTCATGAGGAAGGCACCGCGCAGGTGCACCGAGATCACGGCGTCCCAGTCCTCGACCGTCATCTTGAAGATGAGGTTGTCGCGGATGATGCCGGCGTTGTTGACGAGGATGGTCGGCGCCCCGAGCTCGGATGCCACCCGTGCGACCGCCGCCTCGACCTGCTCGGGCTGGCTGACGTCCACGCCCACCGCGATCGCCCGGCCCCTGGCCTCGGTGATCGCCGAGACGGTCTGGGCGCAGGCGGCCTCGTCGAGGTCGAGGACGGCCACGGCGTGACCGTCGGCGGCCAGCCGGATCGCGGTGGCCGCGCCGATGCCGCGGGCCGCGCCCGTCACGATGGCGGTGCGCTGCGGGGTGGTGCTCACAGGGTGCCTCCTGGGCGGTGGGTGGTGAATCGTGTTGGCAGCAAAGACTTCTCAGCCGAGCGCCTGGCGTCCGGTGTCGACGAGCGGGGCGACGACAGCGCCGATCCGCTCGAAGCCGGGACCGACGGTCTGGCCGTGCGCGTAGCGGTAGTGGATGCCCTCGCAGATGACGGCGAGCTTGAAGTAGCCGAGTGCGGTGTACCAGGGCAGGGGAGTGACGTCGAGGCCGGTGCGCGCGGCATACCGCTCGACGATCTCCTCCATCGGGGGGAAGCCGTTGTGCGGGCCCATCCCGTCGGAGACGACGCCGGCGACGCCGCGGGTCGGCAGGGCGTAGACCGGCAACAGCCCGAGGTCGCAGAGGGGGTCGCCGAGCGTGGCCATCTCCCAGTCGAGCACGGCGCGGATGCGCTGGTCCGGGCCGACGATGGCGTTGTCGAGGCGGTAGTCGCCGTGCACGATCGTGGCCCGCTGGCTGGCGGGGACTCGGGCGGCCAGGTCGCGGGCCAGCTCCTCGACCCCGGGTATGTCGCGTGACCGGGACCGCGCCAGCTGCTGGCCCCAGCGCCGCACCTGTCGCTCGAGGAAGCCCTCGGGGTGGCCGAAGTCCTTCAACCCCAACGCCTCCGGGTCCAGGGCATGCAGGTCGGCGAGCGTGTCGATGAGCTGGTGGGCGAGCGCGGCCCGGTCCTCGCGGGAGCGTCCGACCAGGTCGGCGTCGGCGCGCAGCACCTCGCCCTCGACGAGCTCCATGACGTAGAACGGCGCGCCGACGACGTCGGTGTCCTCGCACAGGGCGACCATGTGCGGCACCGGGACGGCGGTGTCGCGCAGGGCGGACATCACGCGGTACTCGCGGGTCATGTCGTGGGCGGTGGCCAGCACGTGCCCCAGCGGCGGACGGCGCACGACCCAGGCCCGGCTGCCGTCGGTGACGCGGTAGGTCAGGTTGGACTTGCCGCCGGCGATGAGGTCGGCGCCCAGCGTCAGCGAGCCGTCCGACGGGCCGACGACAGGCGCCATGAAGCGCGCCAGCGCCTCGAGGTCCAGCCCATCCACCATGCGCCCGACCCTACTGAGCGCTTGCTTAGTCGGGAACCCCGGCGGGCGTGACCATGGTCATGGGCTCAGCCCTTGCGGCCCTCCACCCAGCCGGAGCCGGCCGACTCCTTGATCCGCAGCATGCCCTCCTGGGCGACCGTCGCCAGGAGCACGCCGTCGGCGCTGAACATGCGGCCGGTGGCCAGGCCGCGCCCGCCGGAGGCCGAGGGGGAGTCCTGGGTGTAGAGGGTCCACTCGTCGGCGCGCGCCGGGCGGTGGAACCACATGGCGTGGTCCAGGCTGGCCGGGCGCAGGCGCGGGTCGGCCCAGGCGATGCCGTGCTTGCGCAGCACCGGCTCGAGCAGCGAGTAGTCGGAGCAGTAGGCCAGCACCGCGGCGTGCAGCAGCGGGTCGTCGGGCATCCGCGACATCGCCTTGAGCCACACGCTCTGCCGGGCCGCGTGCTGGCGCCCGGGGTGGACGTAGATCGCGCCCTCGACGTGGCGCAGGTCGATGGCCCGGCGCGTCGACCAGAACAGCGCCGCCGGGTGGTCGATGTCGGCGAGCTCCTGGGCGGCCGTCGGGAGCATCTCGGGGTCGGGGGAGGCCGGCATCGGCTCCTGGTGGTCCAGGCCGTCCGCCTCGGTCTGGAACGAGGTGATCATCGACAGGATCGGCTTGCCGTACTGGATCGCGTGCACCCGCCGCGCGGAGAAGGAGGCGCCGTCGCGCAGCCGTTCCACGGCGAAGCGGATCGGGTGGCTGGAGTCGCCGGCGCGCAGGAAGTAGCCGTGCAGGGAGTGGATGTGCCGGGGCGCTCCCTCGATGTCGGCGACGGTGCGCCCGGCGGCGATGATCGACTGCGCCAGCACCTGCCCGCCGAACACCCGGCCGTGCGGCTGCGGCTGGCTGCGCCCGACGAACACGTCGGCCTCGGACTCCCCGAGGTCGGACTCGGCGTCGTCGGGGGCGTCGACGCTGATGTGCGCCAGTCCCGCGGGCTGGAGGTCGAGGACGTCGAGGAGGTCCTCGAAGGGGTCGGCGAGCGAGCCGTCGTCAAGCGTCGTGGTCACAGCGAGACGATATCCGGCGCCTGCCATGATGGGTCGCATGCCTGCCCGTCCGTACCACGTCGACGTGCCCCTCCGCTGGTCCGACATGGACGCCTACGGCCACGTCAACAACGTCCAGTTCCTGCGGCTGCTCGAGGACGCGCGCGTCATCGGCTTCCAGGAGTGGTTCGGGCAGGACCGCTCGATGCTCAACGAGGGCGTGCTCGTCGCCCGGCACGAGATCGAGTACCTCGCGCCGCTGGAGTTCCGCCACGCCCCGATCGCCGTGGACATGTGGGCCACCAAGGTCTCCGGCGCCAGCTTCGACCTCGCCTACGAGGTGCGCGACCCCGAGGGCCACGGCACCAGCCTGTATGCGCGGGCCGAGACGACGCTGGTCGCCTACAACTTCTCGACCGCCTCGCCGCGGCGGCTGCGTCCGGACGAGCGCGAGAAGCTGCGCTCGGTCTCCGGCGAGCCCGTGCCGTTCCGCTGGCGTGCCAAGGGGTCCCGCGCGTGAGCACGCTCCGCTTCCCCGACGCCGAGGCGCTGGCCGACCTGGGCACCTTCGTCGCCCGCGCCCGGTCGCTCGACGCCGACGGGGCGATCCGCCTGCAGGCCCAGGGCCTCGCATTGGCGGCCTACGTCGGGGTGCTGCCCGGGCGGGGTCTGATGGCCGAGGGTGCGGTCCTGGGGATGCGGGTCATGCCGCTGGCCGAGCCGGCCGAGCTCGACACCACGGTCCCGCTGGCGGGGATCACCGACCGGCTGGCCCGCACCGGCACCGCCGACGCGCGGAGCCTGGACGTGCCGCCCACCACCGTCAGCGCCGGCTGGGCCGCCGTGGCCCCGCCGCGCCAGGGCTGGGAGCGGGTGGGTGAGCTCCCCACCGCGGCGCTCAAAGCCGTTGCCACGCAAGGCATCGAGGAGATCGCCCACGGTGCGCCGACCGGCTCGGGCGGTCACGCCGTGACCTCCCTGCGCGAGCGGGTGTGGAGCCGGATGGCCGAGACCGTCCCGCCGGTGCCCGCGGGGGCGGCGTTCGCGGCATACGCACTGGGTTTCCTCGGCGGAGGTGACGCCGCGGTGTTCATGCACGGTCGGTGGACCCGGGTGTCGACGTCGGCGGGTCACGTCCTGCTGCGGTGACCGCCGAGCACGACGAGGGCGGCGACCGCGGCCATCCCCGACCAGATCAGCACGAACACGCGGGTGTCCTGGCCGTTCGCGTGGTGCAGCGCGGCGAACACCGCGCCGGACGTGGCGATGCCGAGCACGCTGCCGAGGGCATCGGCGAGCTGCAGCGCCGAGGAGGCCCGGCCGCGCTCGGCCTCGGAGGCCAGCTGCAGGGACAGCACCGAGGTGGTCGACATGGCCAGTCCCATGCCGAGCCCGGCGAGGACCTGGCAGACCCCGACCAGCACGGATGGCAGGCCGGCGGCGGCCACGACGGCTATGCCCGCGATCCCGAGCGTCAGCGACGTGCCGCCGGCCATGACCAGGCCGGTGCGCCGGCGCAGGAACGCGTCGCGGCCCTGCACCCACGACCCGAACGACCAGCCCAGCGCGCCGATGGTGAGCACGATGCCGGCCTCGGTGGCCTTGAGGTGACGTTGTGAGACCAGCATCAGCGGCACGAACGCCAGGCTGCCGTTGAACGCCGCGGTGAGCAGGAACCGGCTGAGCACCACCGACGGCAGCCCGCGGGCCATGCGCAGGGTGCCGCGGGGGAGCAGCCGCGGGGCGGTGGCGCCGAGGACGACCACGCCCAGGGCCGTCAACGCGATCGGCCAGGCCTGCGGCGGGACCAGGGCCTGCGAGCCCCACTGCAGCGCGGCGGCGGCGGTCGCCACGCCGAGCCCGAGCCAGGCGGTGCGCCGGTGGGCGGCCCGCTCGTCGGCCGCGACGTCCCGCCGGTCGCACTCGTCGGCGAGACGGGAGCGCTGCGAGAGCACGGCGAGCAGGGTCAGCGCGACGGCGGGGACGACGACGAGGAAGACCCAGCGCCACGACAGCTGGGTCGCCAGCCAGCCCGCGACCGGCGGGCCGACGAGCGCCGGCAGCACCCACGCCGCCGACACCCACGTGAACACCTTGGGCCGCAACGCATCGGGGTAGGCCCGGCCGATCACGACGTAGAGCGCGACCACCACCAGGCCACCGCCGAGGCCGGCGACGAACCGGCCGGCCAGCAGCGTGGGGAAGCTCGTCGCCAGGCCGGCCACCGCGGACCCACCGGCCAGCAGCACCTGTCCGGCGATGAGGCCGGGCAGCGGCCCGCGCCGGTCGCTCCACACCCCCGCCAGGACGATGCCGAGCAGCTGCGCGGTGAGCATCACCGAGAAGGCCAGGCTGTAGGAGCGCACCGCGTCGAGCTCGCGCGCCACCACCGGCATCGCCGTGGAGATCGCCATCGCCTCGAACGCGACGGTGGTCACCAGGGCCACGATGGCCAGCGTCACCAGCCGGTATGCCGGCGCCATGGGTCCGCGCGCCGGCGCCGGGGCGGTGGTGGCCGGGCTCAGGTCAGGCGTCGTGGCAGTCATGTCGTCCATGGCACGACATCAAGTGCGCTTGAGGTCAAGGCGACGGGCATGACTCACGCTAGCCCGGCCCACCGACACGTGGCTCCGGCTTTTCTCTGCCTCGCGCGGACCACTGTGCCCCGTCCGGACGCACCAAATCCGTCGAATCACGCCCGGGGCGGGGCCGAGACGACGGATTCGGTGCGTTCGGTCAGGCGGTGGTGCGGGTCAGAGGCGGGCCCAGACCGTGGTGTCGGTGCCCACCGTGCCGTCCTGCGCCAGCGGAGCGCTGGACAGCAGCACCGAGGCGCCCTCGGGCAGGGCCACGCCCGCGGTGCCGAGGTTGGTCACCACGAGGGTGCGCTCCCCGGCCGCGTCGACGACGAACGCCACGACGTCCTCGCCGTAGCCCTCGACCCACGTGAACGAGCCCACGCCGAGCGCCCGCTCACGACGGGTGGCGAGCAGCGCGCGGTACAGCTCGAGGGTGGAACCCTCGACGCCCTCCTGCTGGTCCACGGCATACCGGCCGTAGACCGCGGGCTGGGGCAGCCAGGTGTCCGCGGACGGGCCGAAGCCGAACGCGGGGCGGTCGGCCTCCCACGGCAGCGGCACGCGGCAGCCGTCACGGCCGCGCTCCATGCGCCCGGAGCGTTCCCAGGCCGGGTCCTGGCGGTACTCGTCGGGCATGTCGGTGGAGTCGGGCAGGCCGAGCTCCTCACCCTGGTAGAGGTAGGCCGAGCCGGGCAGCGCCAGCATGATCGCGGTCGCGGCGCGGGCGCGGCGCAGACCCAGCTCGACGTCGGGCTGCGGGTCGCCGATGCCGATGCCGTTGGGGCGCTTGCTGCCCACCGGCAGGCCCAGCCGCGAGGCGTGACGGACGACGTCGTGGTTGGACAGCACCCACGTCGACGGCGCGCCGACCGAGTCCGCCGCCTCGAACGAGGACGTGATGACCGTCCGCAGGTCGGCGGCGACCCACTGCGTGGTGAGGAAGTCGAAGTTGAACGCCTGGTGCATCTCGTCGTCGCGCACGTAGCGCACGGCCCGCTCCTGCGGGTGGACCCACGCCTCGGCGCACAGGATGCGGTCGCGGTTGCGGTCGACCGTGTCGCCCTCGACCGGGTTGTAGGCGTCGAGGATCCGGCGCCAGCGCTGGTAGATCTCGTGGACGCGGTCCTGGTCCCACATCGGGGGCCGGCGCTCGTCGTGCTCCTCGTCGGCGCCGCCGAGCATCTCCTGGGACTCCTCCCAGTCGGGCAGGCCCTCCTCCTTGATCAGGCCGTGTGCCACGTCGACCCGGAAGCCGTCCACGCCGCGGTCGAGCCAGAAGCGCAGGATGTCCTCGAACTCGGCGCGGACCTCAGGGTGCTCCCAGTTGAAGTCGGGCTGCTTGGGGTCGAACAGGTGCAGGTACCACTGGCCGGGGGTGCCGTCGGCGTCGACGGTGCGGGTCCAGGCCGGGCCGCCAAAAACGCTGCGCCAGTCGTTGGGCGGCAGCTCGCCGGACTCGCCCTGGCCGTCGCGGAACATGTAGCGCTCGCGCTCAGGGCTGCCCGGGCCGGCGGCCAGCGCGGCGCGGAACCACGCGTGCTCGTCGGAGGAGTGGTTGGGCACGAGGTCGACGATGACCTTCAGCCCGAGCTCGTGCGCGCGGGCCAGCATGGCGTCGGCGTCGGCCAGGGTGCCGAAGAGCGGGTCGATGTCGCGGTAGTCGGCCACGTCGTAGCCCGCGTCGGCCTGGGGCGAGGTGTAGAAGGGCGAGAGCCAGATGGCGTCCACGCCGAGCTCACGCAGGTAGGGCAGCCGCGCGGTGATGCCGGGCAGGTCACCGATGCCGTCGCCGTTGGCGTCGGCCCAGGACCGCGGGTAGATCTGGTAGATCACCGCGTGACGCCACCACGGGGAGTCCGCAGCGCTGCCGGCGTGCGTCGGGTGGGCGGCCGGGGTCACGTCGGTCGCGGGGACGACGGTCGGGTCGAGTGTGGGGGAGGCAGTCACGGTGGGCCATCCTCCACCAGCCGGTGCCGTCGGCCAAAGCCGACCCGCAAGTTCTTGCAGTGTGAGCAAGAACTTGCAGGCCACCGGTATGCCGGGCGGTCGCCACGGCGGTCGCCCCTGCGCGTTCGTGACCCGGCGCTTTGCAGGTTTCTGCAAACGAGTGGCCACGGGGCGGGGCGCTGACGCAGCATCGTCACGCAGCACGCTCGCCCGGTCTCGGGGGGAGGCCAGCGGGAGGCGCGCGGTCGGGCACTGGCGGAGGGGCCAGTGCCCGACCGGCCTGCTGTCGGGCCTCGCGCGCTCCGCCGAGCGCTCAGGGGCTGACCAGCCTCATGCCCGCCTGGTAGCGGCTGCGCGCCTCCACCGCTTCCATGAGCGTCCGCACCTCCGAGGCCACGGTCCTGAGCGAGACCCCCAGGGCCCGCGCCATCGCGCCGTCGGTGAGCCCGTCGACCAGGCCCTGGGCGATCCGGCGCTGACGCTCGCTGAGGAACACCGCTGAGGGGGGAAGCTGCGCCGACGCAGCCTCGGTGCTCCGCCACAGGCTGCGCGCTGCCTCCACCGTGGCCGGGTCCCAGACCAGCCACCCGGACCTGCTCCCGGTGGTCATCCGGGGACCGTCGACGACGATGCGGTCCTCGTCCACCAGGAGCATCTGCAGCAGCACCGGTGCCACCCGGATCTGTCGGCGCAGCAGGACCTCCGGTGCGGCGATGGGCCGTTGGACGGCACCCTCGTCGACGATGGTGCGCAGGTCGAGCCCCCGGCGCCGGCTGCACTCGTCCGCCTCCGTGTGCAGGGTCCGGGGGTCGCCGGGCTGGGGGGCGAGGGCCCACACCGAGCGTTGCGTCTCCGCCTGGAGCTGCTCGAAGGTGGCGCGCACCTCCTCCCCGGTGGATCCGAGCAGCCTCGCCCCGCCGGACCCGGGGTCGGCCGTCACGGCTGACACGGCGGCCGCGACGCACCGGGTCAGGTGCGCCGACTGCTCGGCGATCTCCGGCCACGATCCGCTGAGGGTCATCCCGGCACCGTACCGGCGGTCACCGGCCGAACAGGCGCATCGCGGTCTGGTAGCGGGTGCTCGACCCGGTGGCGTGCATCAGCTGCCGCACCTCCGAGGCGACGGTCCGCACGGAGACACCGATCTGCCTGGCGATGGCGGCGTCGGTGTGCCCGTGCAGCAGCAGGTTGGCGATCGCGCGCTGGCGCTCGGTCAGCTGGACGACGTGTTCGGGGAGCGGCGCGGCGTGGCTCAGCGTCGACTCCCACAGCGCCAGGGCGGCCTGGACCACCTCGGGCTCGGGGAGCAGCCAGCAGGACGTGCCGTGCGTGTCCAGCCGGGGGCCCTCCAGGATCACGGCTCGCTGGTCGACCAGGATCACGTGCAGGAAGACCGGGGCGACGAGCACCCGGTCGAGGTGCTCCCGGGAGCCAGCAACCGGGCCGCCCTGTACTGCTGCCAGGTCGAGCACCATCCTCATGTCGAGGCCGCGTGCGCGGCTTCGCTCCGTGGCAGCGGCCTGGAGCGCGCGAGGGTCCGCAGGATCGGGGCTGAGTGCCCACACCGAATGGGAGGCGTGGCGTTCGACGAACGGGAGCCGCTCCCGTGCCTCGTCGCCGTTGCGCCCCAGAAGCTGAAGCTCCTCCAGGCTGATCTCGTCCGGGGGGATCGCCTGCATGGAGCCGTGGACCGAGGCGCCGATCGCCCGGCTGGCGCTCTGGCGCAGCCGGGCGGTGGCCTCGACGATGGCGGCCCATTCGTGCGGCACCTTCAGGCCGTCCATCACGGCTGGTGCAGCCGCATCGCTGCCTGGTAGCGGCTGCTCGCCCCCACCGCGTTCATGAGGAACCGGACCTCGGCCGCGACGGTGCGGGTGGACACCCGGAGCCGGCGCGCGATCGCCGCGTCGGTCTCCCCGTCGATCAGCCCGCAGGCCACCGCACGCTGACGGTCCGTCATCACCAGGGCCTCCGCCGGCAGCGGCGCCGAGCGCGCCCAGGTCTCGTGCCACAGCGCGCAGGCGGCGGCGGTGATGCCCGGCTCGTCCAGCAGCCAGCCCGAGGCGCCGGCGTAGGGGCGCAGGACCGGGCCCTCGACCACCACCAGGCGTTCGTCGACCAGCATCATCTGGACGTGGACCGGTGCCAGGCGCACCCGGTCGCGCGAGGCCTGGTCGGTGGCCGCGATGGGCCGGCCGAGTGCCACCAGGTCGAGCACCTGGCGCAGGTCGATGCCGCGGGCGCGGCTGTGCTTGTTGAGGTCGACGGCGAGGCTGCGCGGGTCGGCCGACCCCGGCGACAGCTTCCAGGCGGAGCGCCGGGTCAGCGCCTCCAGCGGCGCCAGGTTCTGCCGGACGGCGGTGCTGTCCTCTCCCAGGAGCCTGGCCACCCCGGTCTCGGTCCGTCCGGTGAGCGCCTGCCCGATCACGCGCGCCGTGCGCGAGGACAGCTCCCCGGTGAGCTCGGTGATCGCCGCCCAGTCGCCCGCGGCGTCGCGTCCGGGTGTCGGTGCCGCGCCCGACCCGGCCAGGTCGGTGCCGGCGGTGCCTGCGGTGTCTGCCCCCTGCGGCTCCACCTCAGTCCTCCAGGCTGTTGACCAGCGAGTGCGCGGCGCGGTCGAGGTAGTCCCGCAGGATGAGCTCGTCCGCGGGAGCCAGCTGCAACGTGTCCACGGCCGCCATCATGTGCTTCAGCCACCGGTCCCGCTGGGCGGGCGTGACCTTGAAGGGGTGGTGCCGCATGCGCAGCCGGGGGTGGCCACGCTCCTGGGAGTAGGTCGTCGGGCCGCCCCAGTACTGCTCGAGGAACAGCCGCAGGCGCTCCTCGGCCGGCGCGAGGTCCTCCTCCGGGTAGAGCGCTCGCAGCTCGGGGTCGGCGGCCACGCCGACGTAGAACTCGTGCACCAGCCTGGAGAACGTCTCGTGGCCACCCACCTGGTCGTAGAACGTCGTCACGCGAGGCATTGTCTCAGCAGCCGCGGACTCACTCCTGCGGCGCCACCACCACCTGCCAGTTCGGGCCGGTGAAGCCCTCGGGCGTCAGCACGACGTGCATCGGTGTGCCCTTGGCCAGCGGCGCGACGGCGGCCGTGCCGCGCGGGTCCAGTGGCGACGTGAGTCCGCTGTAGGCCCACGTCGTGAACTCGTGGAAGCCGTCCACCGGCGGGTTGGGGCTGTCGTTGGGGAACGGGTCCTGGACCACGACTCCGTTGACGGTCACCTTCATCCGGCCGGGGCCGTGCACGCTGATGTCGAGGTCGAGGTTGGGTGAGTAGGGGACGGTGAACGCCGTCGCGGTGTTGGCCTCTGCCGTCGTCCGCGGCCGGCGCAGGACCACCGCGCCCTTGGGGGTGTTGGCCACGAAGTCGCCGAGCACGTCGACCTCGGCGGGCTTGGAAGGTTTGGGGAACTGTGCAAACGGCACGCTCTCGTAGATCGCGATGCTGATCGTCGCGTGGGCGAACGAGGGCCCCGATCCCGGGCTGAACTCCCTGCGGTTCACGAACACGTCGAGGTCGACGGGGGTGTGGGTGCCTTCGGCCTTCCCGAGCACGGAGTCGTTCATGGCCACGTCCGCGCTGGGAAGGCAGTGGATCTGGGCCGGCGTGCGGCTCGGTCCGGTCACCTTGGCGATCTTGCGTTGGTCGAAGTCCTCGATGCTGTCCGGCTTGCACAGGATCCGGGCGGTCAGCTCCCGTCCAGGGGTGGTGGACACGTCGATGGTCCCGTTGAGCTGATCCAGGGCCGGAGCAGTGACCACCAGCAGGCGCTTGCCCCCGTCGCTGTATGCCGGGAAGGCGCCGCCCGTGGCATCCACCCGGAACGGGCCGGTGTGGGCCGGTTCCGAGCTCTTGCGGCCGGCGTGGGTGCCGGCGAGCACCCCACCCGCCAGGACCAGCACCGCGGCCGCCCCGGCGAGGACGGCGCGACGCCGGCGAGCCGCCTGCACCCGGGCGGTGGCGCCGGCGACGAGGGCGTCGGGGGAGGGCGCCGGTGACGCGACGGCCTCGTCCTGCAGGACGTGGCGCAGGTCGTCCAGGGTCGGGTTCATCGGGTCCACCCCTTCCACGAGGCGTCGACGGGTGCGGCCGGCTCGCGCAGCGGGTCCGACACCCGCAGCGCCGCCAGGGCCTTGGCGGTCTGGGACTTCACCGTGCCGACCGTGATGCCGAGGGTCTCGGCGGTCTGGGCCTCGGTGAGGTCGTGGAAGAAGCGCAGCACGACGACCGCGCGCTGCCGGGGTGGCAGGGTCGCCAGGGCGGAGACCAGGGACGCGCGCAGCGTCACCTGGTCGTCGTGCCCGGCGCCGGCGGGCTCCGGCAGGTCAGCGGTGGGGACCTCACCCCGCCAGCGCCGGCGCCAGCCTGAGGCGAACTCGTTGACGATGATCCGGCGGACGTAGGCCTCGCGGTCACCCTCGATGCGTCCCCAGGCCCGCCACGCCTTGGCCAGGGCCGTCTGGACGAGGTCCTCGGCGGAGGCGTGCTGGCGGGTGAGCAGCACCGCCGTACGGTGCAGGGCCGGGCCGCGGGCGACGACGAAGTCGACGAACCCCTCCGGTGGTGATCCCCTCATGCCCCTGCGACCCCCTGGACCTCGACAAAGGTTGCCCCGCCGGGCGGGGACGTCCCGAGTGTGGACCAGCACGACGCCGGCGGCGCGGGAACACGAGGTTTCCGGGCCGCCGTTGCAGGTTCCTGCAGAAGCTCTCAGCTGCGCAGGGCGCCCGCGCCGTAGGGCGGCAGCACCTGCGGCGCGCGGACCCCGGCCCGGTCGAGGGTGGCCTTGACCCGCTCGCGCAGCTCGCGCGATACGGGGACGTTCTCGTTCGCGGCGCACCGGGCGACGATCCGGACGGTCACCACGCCACCGGTCATCGACTCGACGCCGACGACCTCGGGCTCGTCGAGCACGCGTCGACCCCAGGCCTCGTCCTCGGTCAGCCCGTGGACGGCCTCGCGGATCAGCGGGAGGACCTTGTCGAGGTCCTCGTCGTAGGGGACCGGGACGTCCACCAGGGCCGTGGACCAGCCCTGCGAGCGGTTGCCGACCCGGATGATCTCGCCGTTGCGGACGTACCAGATGACCCCGTTGAAGTCGCGCACCCGCGTGATGCGCAGGGTGACGTCCTCGACCTCGCCGACCACCTCGCCGGTGTCGACGATGTCACCGACGCCGTACTGGTCCTCGGCGATCATGAAGATGCCGGTGATGAAGTCCTTGACCAGGCTCTGCGCGCCGAAGGCGAGGGCCACGCCGGTGACGCCGGCCGACGTCAGCAGACCCTGGATCGGCATGTCGATCTCCTGCATCACCGTCAGCAGGGTGACGACGAAGATCAGCACGGTGGCGACGCTGCGCAGCAGCGTGCCGAGCGTGGCGATGCGCTGGCGCTGGCGCTCGCGCACGACCCCGGTGGCGTGCGCGAGGACCTTGACCTTCCGCCGCGGGACCGCGTCGTCCGGACGGGGGGACGTCTTCACGGCGCCGCTGCGCAGCAGCCGCGCGATGAAGCGGTGGACCAGCCATCGCGCGACGAGGCCGGCGAGGATCGTGACCAGCACCTTCAGTGGTGTGCCGGAGAGCCATTCCCAGAAGCCCTTCCACGTCAGGGAGTCGAGCTGCTTGAGGATTTCGTTCGCCAACACCATGGCCCCATCCTTGCGAAGTGAACCGCGAGTGCCGAATCGCCACTCGTGAAAGAGTGGTGGCCCCGCGACACATCTCACAGGAAGGGGACCCGTGAGCACTCCCGCACCGTCGCCAGAGCTGAGCGAGCTGGCGCGCGCCCACGGCGTCGCCACCGAGTACTGGGACTGGCAGGGCAACCACGTGGTCGTCAGCGAGTCGACCATCGTCACGGTCCTGGCCGCGCTGGGCGTCGACGCCTCGACCGCGGACCGCGCCCGGGCGGCGCTCGAGGCGGCGGAGCTGCGGTCCTGGCGGCAGGTGCTGCCGCCGGTCGTGGTGTGCCGGCAGGGGTGGACGCCGTGGGTGCCGGTCCACCTCGACGACGGGGCGTCGGTCCAGGTCTGGGTCACCCTCGAGGGCGGCGCCCGGCGGGAGGTCCGCCAGGTCGACCGCTGGGTCGAGTCGCGGCAGGTCGACGGCCGGGCCGTGGGGGAGGCGACGTTCGAGCTGCCCGGTGACCTGCCGCTGGGCTGGCACACGCTGCACGCCCGCCTCGGGAGCGGCACCGTCAGCACGCCGCTGGTCGTCACCCCGGCCCGGCTCACGCTGCCCCCGGCGCTCGCGGAGGACCACCGCGCCTGGGGCCTGATGACCCAGCTCTACTCCGTGCGGTCCCGGCGGTCCTGGGGCGTGGGTGACCTCGCCGACCTCGGCGACATGGCGGCATGGGCCGCGGCCGACCTGGGCGCCGACTTCGTGCTGGTCAACCCGCTGCACGCGGCCGAGCCGGTGCCCCCGATGGAGCCCTCGCCCTACCTGCCCACGACCCGCCGGTTCGTCAACCCGATCTACGTCCGCGTCGAGGACATCCCCGAGGTCGCCTACATGTCGGCGGCGGAGCGGCAGTTCCTGGAGTGGCACGGCGACGACGCCCGGGCGCTCAACGAGTCCGACACCATCGACCGGGACGCCGCCTGGGGGCACAAGCTGGTCGCGCTGCGACACGTCTTCCACCAGCCCCGCTCGGCCCGGCGGGAGCGGGCCTTCGCGGCCTTCTGCGAGCGCGAGGGCCAGGGGCTGGTCGACTTCGCCACCTGGTGCGCCCTGGCCGACAAGCTCGGCCTGCCGTGGACCCGGTGGCCCGAGGAGCTGCACGACCCGCGCGGCGAGGCCGTGGCCCGTATGTACCACGACATCGCCGAGGACGTGCAGTTCCACTGCTGGCTGCAGTGGGTCGTCGACCAGCAGCTCGACCAGGTGCAGCACGACGCGCGCGAGGCCGGCATGGGCCTGGGCGTGGTCCACGACCTGGCCGTGGGCGTCCACCCCGAAGGCGCAGACGCGTGGGGTCTGGCCGACGCCCTCGCCCGGGACGTGACCGTCGGCGCGCCGCCCGACCAGTACAACCAGATGGGCCAGGACTGGAGCCAGCCGCCATGGCGCCCGGACCGGCTCGAGGAGCTGGGCTACGCGCCCTACCGCGACATGCTGCGCACCGTGCTGCGGCACGCGGGCGGCATCCGCGTCGACCACGTGATCGGGCTGTTCCGGCTGTGGTGGGTCCCGGCCGGCAAGGCCCCCAGCGAGGGCACCTACGTGCGCTACGACCACGAGGCGCTGGTGGGCATCCTCGCGCTGGAGGCCCACCGGGCCGGGGCGCTGGTCGTGGGGGAGGACCTCGGCGTCGTCGAGCCCTGGGCCCGGGACTACCTCAAGGAGCGCGGCATCCTCGGCACCTCGATCCTGTGGTTCGAGAAGGACGAGGGCGGGGCGCCGCTGCCCGCCGAGCGCTACCGCGAGCTGTGCCTGGCCACCGTCACCACGCACGACCTGCCCCCGACCGCCGGCTACCTCGCCGGGGAGCACATCGACCTGCGCGAGAGACTGGGCCTGCTCACCCGGCCGCTGGAGGAGGAGCGGGCCGCCGACGAGGCCGCCCGCGCGGAGGTGCTGGAGGTCCTGCGCGAGCGCGGCCTGCTGCGCGAGGGGGGCAGCCCGCACGAGGTCATCGAGGCGCTGCACCGGTTCCTGTCGTGGACACCCGCGCGGCTGCTCGGGGTCGCCGTGCCGGACATGACCGGAGACCGCCGCGCGATGAACCAGCCCGGCACCGACGAGGAGTACCCCAACTGGCGGCTCCCGCTGGCCGACGGCAACGGCAAGCCGGTGCTGCTGGAGGACCTCATGGCCTCCCGCTGGGCCCGGCGCCTGGCCCGCTGCGTCGCCCAGCGCTGAGGCCCGCACCGACAGCAGGAGGGGCGGGGACCCACGTCGGTCCCCGCCCCTCCTGTCGTATGCCGGGTGGCTCAGGCGCGCGCGTCGCGCTCCTGGGCGCGCAGCGCCCGCGCGATCGCGTCGCGGTTCTCCGCCACGAGACGGCGCAGCGCCGGCGCCGCGTCGGCGTGGGCGTCGAGCCAGGCCTGGGTGGCGTCGTGCAGCTCGGCGTTGGCGAGGGCGTGCGGGTAGAACACCTCGATGATCGACTCGGCGATCGCGTGGGTGCGCGAGCCCCAGACGTCGAGCAGCATCGCGTGGTACTGCTCCACGAACGGCGCGAGCACCGCCGGGTCGTGGGCCTTGGCGAAGCCGAGGCCGACCGACTCGACCATCTGGTTGGGCAGGCCGTCCTCGAGGACCGCCTTGCGCCACGCGTCGGCCTTGAGCTCGGCGCGGGGGATGGAGGCCAGGGCCTTGGCCGCCCGCTCCCGGCCGGTGGCCGTGTTGTCGCGCGTGCGCTCGGCCTCGACCTCGGCCTCGGTGGCCGCGTCGGCCGCCGCCAGCGAGGTGAGCAGGGTCCAGCGCATCTCGGTGTCGACGGCGAGGCCGGCGATGCTCGCGGTGCCCTCGTACAGGCCGCGCACGAACGCCACGTCCGCCTCGTCCCGCGCGAACGACGCGTAGGCCGTGGCGAGCTGGAGCTGGGCGTCGCTGCCCGGCTCGGCCGCCTCGAGGAGGCTGCGCAGGCGGTTGACCACCGCGGCGGCGACCTCCGCGCGGTGCTGCGGCGCGACGTACATGGTGGCGGTGGTCGTCATCTGCTGGAGCAGGACCCGCAGCAGCGTGGAGTCGGTCTCGCCGGGCAGGGCCGCCAGGACCATCTCGATGAAGTCGCGGCCGGACATCTCCGCATCACGGGTCATGTCCCACGCGGCGCCGAGCACCAGCGCGCGCGGCAGGCTGCTGGCGAAGCCACGCGGGTGGGCGATGGCGGTGGCCAGGGACCGCTCGTCGAGGCGGATCTTGGCGTAGGCCAGGTCGTCGTCGTTGACCAGCAGCAGGTCGGGCTGCTTCTGGCCGACGAGCATCGGCAGCTCGGTGAGCTCGCCGTCGACGTCCAGCTCGTGGCGGGCCACCCGGACCAGCTCCTCGCCCCGGACCTCGTAGAGGCCGACGGCCAGGCGGTGGGGGCGCAGCGTGGCGAAGTCGGCGGCGGCGCTCTGGCGGATGGCCGCGGCGGTGTAGACGCCGCCCTCGTCGACGGACACCTCGGGCGTCAGCGTGTTGACGCCCGCGGTCTCCAGCCACAGCTTGGACCAGGTGGACAGGTCGCGCCCGGAGGTCTGCTCCAGCTCGCCGAGCAGGTCGGCCAGCTGGGTGTTGCCCCAGGCGTGCTTGGCGAAGTAGCTGCGCAGCCCGGCCACGAACGGCTCACGCCCGACGTAGGCCACCAGCTGCTTGAGCACCGAGGCGCCCTTGGCGTAGGTGATGCCGTCGAAGTTGACCTCGACGTCGGCCAGGTCGCGGATGTCGGCGACGATCGGGTGGGTCGAGGAGAGCTGGTCCTGGCGGTAGGCCCACGCCTTCTCGGCGGTGCCGAACGTGGTCCAGGCGGTCTCCCACTGGGTCGCCTCGGCCTGGCAGGTGGTCGAGGCCCACTCGGCGAAGGACTCGTTGAGCCAGAGGTCGTCCCACCACTGCATCGTGACGAGGTTGCCGAACCACATGTGCGCCAGCTCGTGCAGGATCGTCAGCGCGCGGCGCTCGATGATCGCCTCGGTGACCTTGGCGCGGAAGACGTAGATCTCGTTGAACGTGACGGCGCCGGCGTTCTCCATCGCACCCATGTTGTACTCGGGCGTGAAGACCTGGTCGTACTTCTCGAACGGGTACTCGCAGTCGAACTCGTTCTCGAAGAACGCGAACCCGCGCTTGGTGCAGTCGAAGACGTTCTCGGCGTCCAGGTGCGGGGTCAGGGACTTGCGGCAGAACACGCCCATCGGGACGACGCCCTTGCGCGTCTGCACCTCGTCACGGACCACGTCGTAGGGGCCGGCGATCAGCGCGGTGATGTAGGAGGAGATGCGCGGCGTGGGGGAGAAGGCCCAGGTGGCCTTGGCGACGGCGGCGCCGGCCTCGTCCTGGAACTCCCCGGCCGGGGTCGGCTCCGGGGTGGGGGAGTTGGACACGACCTGCCAGTGCGCCGGGGCGGTGACCGTGAAGGCGTAGGTGGCCTTGAGGTCGGGCTGCTCGAACACGGCGTACATGCGGCGCGAGTCGGCGACCTCGAACTGGGTGTAGAGGTAGACCTCGTCGTCGACCGGGTCCACGAAGCGGTGCAGGCCCTCGCCGGTGTTCATGTAGACGCCCGTGGCGTCGATCGTCAGCTCGTTGCTGGCCTGCACGTTCGGGACGCGCACGCGCACGCCGTCGAAGTGGGTGGCCGGGTCGAGGGACTCGCCGTTGAGGGTGATCTCCTGGACCGAGGCCGCGATGAGGTCGATGAACGTCTCGGCGCCGGGGGTCGTGGCCTCGAAGGTCACGGTCGTGCGGGTGCGGAAGTTCGTCGGACCGGTGGTCAGGTCCAGGGCGACGTCGTAGGCCGCGACGGACAGCAGGGCTGCGCGGTCGCGCGCCTCGTCACGGGTGAGGTTCTTTCCGGGCACGGGTGTCTGCTCCTACGGGAAAGGGCTTGGGTCGGGTCATCCTCGCACGGGGGGTGCGCAAGGTCACCCGAATACGACAGGCGGGCCGCGGCTGGCAGGATGGCCCTCGTGACTGACGCGACACGCACCCAGGCCGAGATGTGGTTCGACCCGATCTGCCCGTGGGCGTGGATGACCTCACGCTGGCTGCTGGAGGTCGAGCAGGTCCGCGAGGTCGACGTGACCTGGTCGGTGATGAGCCTGGCCGTGCTCAACGAGGGCCGGGACCTGCCCGAGGCCTACCGCGAGATGATGGACCGCGCCTGGGGCCCGGTCCGCGTCATCATCGCGGCCGCCCGCGAGCACGGCGACAAGGTCATCAAGCCCCTGTACGACGCGATGGGCACCCGCATCCACCTCGGCGGCGAGAAGGACTACACCAAGGTCCTCGCCCCGGCGCTGGCCGAGGTCGGCCTGCCCGAGGACCTTGCCCGCTTCGCCACGCTGCCTGACGTCGACGAGGAGCTGCGGGCCAGCCACGAGCGGGGCATCGGCCTCGTCGGCGACGAGGTCGGCACCCCGGTCATCGCCGTCGACGGCGTGGCGTTCTTCGGTCCCGTCGTCTCCCCCGCCCCGAAGGGTGACGCGGCCGGCCGGCTCTGGGACGGTTGTCTCCTCGTCGCGGGCACGCCCGGCTTCTTCGAGCTCAAGCGCACCCGCACCGTCGGCCCCATCTTCGACTGACCGTCCCCACCCCCGACCCAAGGAGCCCCCAGAGATGCGCGTTCACATCGGCGGCGACCACGCGGCATACGAGCTCAAGTGCGAGCTCGTGACCTTCCTGCAGTCCAAGGGCTACGACGTCGTCGACCACGGCCCGGACTACTACGACGCCGACGACGACTACCCCGTGGCGGTGCTCCGCGCGGCGGAGGGCGTGGCAGGCGAGCACGGGTCCTTCGGTGTGGTCCTGGGCGGCTCCGGCAACGGTGAGCAGATGGCGGCGAACAAGGTCCGCGACATCCGCGCCGCCCTGGCCCACAGCGTCGAGACCGCGCGCCTGGCCCGCGAGCACAACAACGCGCAGGTGATCTCGATCGGGGCGCGGATGAACACCGTCGAGGAGGCCAAGGAGATGGTCGAGGTCTTCCTGACCACCCACTTCAGCGGCGACGAGCGGCACAAGCGGCGGCTGGCGATGATCTGGCGCTACGAGCACAAGGGCGAGCTGCCGCCTACCACCGCCTCCGAAGGCTGAGCCCGGTCATCCGCAGGCCAGAGACGCGCCATGAATGGGTAAAGGTCGCCCTGGTGCGCTCGGACCTGACTACGTTCTCCCTGTGACGACGCAGGTCGAGACACTCGTGCGCCGCCGTCGACCCTCTGCGCTGGCCCGCCTGGCCGGGCGGCTCTCGCGCGTCAGCCACGGGGTGACCGTCGCGACCGGCGTCGCGCTCATCGCGGCGACCGGCCTGGTCACGTGGGCCCTGGTGGCGTTCCCCGTCGGGGTGCCGTGGACCGTGTTCGCCCCGATCGCGGTGCTCGCGGGCATCTTCCTGACCCCGCGCTGGGTCGCGGTGGTCTACGGCGCGATCGTGCTGGGCTTCGCGTGGTCCGGGTGGGAGGTGGCGGCGGCCAAGAGCTCCTACGCCGGGTCCGGGGTGGTGCTCGTGATCGTCGCGGCGTCGATGCTGTGGCTGGCCCAGTCGCGGGCCCGGCTCGGGGTGCAGGGCACCCTCGGGGAGTCGATGCTGGTCGACCTGCGTGACCGGCTGCGGGCCCACGGCGAGCTGCCCGACCTCCCACGCCCCTGGCACGCCGAGACCGCCCTGCAGTCGGCCTACGGGCACGCGTTCTCGGGCGACTTCATCGTCGCCAACCGCTCCTCGGACGGCAGCCGGCTGGAGGTGACCCTGGTCGACGTCTCGGGCAAGGGGCTCAACGCCGGCACCAAGGCGCTGCTGCTCTCGGGCGCCCTGGGCGGCCTGCTCGGTGCCATGCCGCCGGAGGACTTCCTGCCGGCGGCCAACAGCTACCTGCTGCGCCAGGACTGGAGCGAGGGCTTCGCGACGGCGATCCACGTCGCCCTCGACCTGGAGACCGGCGACTTCTCCGTGGGTGGGGCCGGGCACCCGCCGGCGGCGACGTTCTCCGCCGGGTCGGGGCGCTGGCGGCTCATGGACGACCCCGGCGGGCCGCTGCTCGGGGTCATGGAGAGCACGTCCTTCCCCCGCAGCAGCGGCCGGCTCGAGCGCGGCGACGCGCTCCTGCTCTACACCGACGGGGTGATCGAGACGCGCACCCGGGACCTCACCGTCGGCATCGACCGGATGCTCGGCACCGCCGAGCAGCTGGTCTCGCACGGGTTCACCGGGGGAGCGGACCGCATCTGCGCGACGGCCCGGGCAGGCGAGACCGACGACCGGGCCGTCGTCCTGATCTGGAGGGGCTGAGGTGACCGCCCGGCCGGACGCACCCGGCTCCGAGGGAGGCATGCTGGCGCTGCTGGCGCTGGCCCCCCTGCTGCGGACGAGTCGCTCAGGAGGACGTCGTCGCGGTGCGGCGCAGGCTGATGTCCGCGCACTCGAGGCAGACCTCCTCGGACACCACACCGAGCTTCATCAGGCCGCCGAAGAGCACGCAGCCGACGCAGAAGCCGAGCAGCGACTCCAGCGCCGGGAAGACGACCATCACGACGCCGATCGCGACGACCACGGGCGCGGCGGTCCCGGTCAGCCACAGCACTGAGGCGGCGGTGGTCATCACCGCGCCGAGGGTGGCGGCGAACCGCTTCGGCGGGCCGGCGGTCGGGCGCTTCGCGGCGGGCACGCGCGGCCGGACCACGATCTGCACGAACCGGGCGACGGGACTGGCCTGCGGGCCGAGCGCGGCGCGCAGGATGAAGTCGACGGCCAGCACGGCGTAGAGCCACCACTGGTGGGCGGCCAGGGCGACCAGGCCCAGGACCAGCACGACGCCGGCGATGAGGCGGACGGTGACGTCGTCGACGACGCGGGGGAAGCGGGGCTGACCGACAGGGCGCATGGTCTGGTCAACGACGCCGACCCCACCCGGCTATTCCTGTGCGCTGGAGGTTCTCGACATGCGGACGCAAGGCCCGGTGGGTGGACAGGCCCGGCCGCTACCGTCGGGCCCATGAGCGGGCTGCACTCGATCGTCGTCTTCTGCCACGACCCCTACGTCATGGCGCCGTTCTGGTCCGCGGCGCTCGGCCTGCAGCCGGTCGAGGAGGACGCGGACAAGCTGGCCTCCCGCTCACTGGGCCACCTGGAGTCGGTGCTGTTGCACGGCGAGGGACACCCCCAGGTGTGGGTGACCCCGGTGGAGGCGCTGGACCCGCCGGGCAACCGGCTGCACGTCGACGTCTCCGGTGGTCCGGACCTCGTGCGGCGGCTCGAGGAGCTCGGCGGCCGGCACGTGCGGGAGGAGCAGCGGTGGACGGTGGTCAGCGACCCGGAGGGGAACCAGCTGTGTGTCGTCCCCGGTGGCTCGCCGGGAGCCTGACCGTCCAGGTCGCGCCGACGCCGGGGGCCCCGCGCGCGGACAGCGTGCCCCCGTGTGCCTCGAGCACCTCACGCACCAGCGCCAGGCCGAGCCCGAACCGTCGGCGGTCGTCGTGCCCGCGGCTGAACGGCTGCATCAGCTCCTCGATGCGTTCGGGGTCCAGCCCCTCGCCCGTGTCGGACACCTCCACGACGACGTGGTCGTGGGCCGCCGAGACCTGCACCCGGACGCTGCCGCCGGACGGGGTGTGCGCCAGGGCGTTGTCGACCAGGGCTGAAACGGCCCGTCGCAGCGCCGGCGGGCTGCCGTGGACGACGGCCGGCGCGGCGGCGCCCGCCCCGGTCGCGGCGCTCAGGGCGATGCCACCGCGTTCGGCGCGCATCTCGTCGGCGGCCACCACGTCCTGGACCAGGGCGGCCACGTCGATGTCGACCCCGCCGCCGGGGTGCGCGCGCAGCTGCGCCGACAGGAGCAGGTCGTTGAGCACCTCGGCCATGGTGCGGGCGTCGCCGAGGAGCTGCTCGGCGTCCTCGCGCGGCCCGGCCGGCCCGGAGGCCAGCTCGCGGGTGAGCAGCTCGGCCCGCATCGCCAGGCGGGACAGCGGCGTGCGCAGCTCGTGACTGGCGTCGGCGACGAAGCGTCGCTGGCGGGTGAGGGCGTCGGCCAGGGGCCGGGTGGCCCACCGCGCGAGCGCCGTCCCGGCCACGAGCGCCAGACCCACCCCGACGACGAGGGCAAGCAGCAGCGCGCCCGCCAGGCGGTGGCGCTCGGCCTCGCGCCCACTGAGGTCCTCGACCGCCTGCACCACCGCGCCCTCCCGGGACACGGTGCGCACGAGCAGCTCGGTGCCGCCGATCGAGACCTCACGCTGGTCCGGGTGACCCGGGCCGACCCGGTCCATGACTGTGGTCAGCGGCAGGCCCGCGGGGGCGCCGGGGGTGGACTTGAGCTCGCCGGAGGGCTCGCGGATGAACAGCCAGACGTCCGGGGGAGGGTCCTGGGCGTCGTCGGCGTGCGCCGCGGCACTGGCCAGCGCCCGGTCGGCCGCCACGTCGCGGGAACGGACGACCGCGACCCAGGTCACCGCGCTGGCCAGCAGGACACCGAGCAGGACGGCCCCGGCCACCATCGCCGCCACCTGCCGCCGGGCCCGGGCCAGGGCGGGGTCGTCCCCCGGTGCGGCACGCAGGGCGGGCCACCAGCGGGTCACGGTGTCCGCGCCCTCTCGGTCGTCCCGGTCACTCGATCTCCCCAGCGCGGTAGCCCACGGCGCGCACGGTGCGCACGACCGCGGTGCCGAGCTTCTTGCGCAGGTAGTAGACGTAGGTGTCCACGGCGCCCGGGCTCTCCGCGTCCGCGAACGCCCGCTCCCGCAGCTCCTCGCGGCTGAACACCCGCGTCGGCCGGGAGGCCAGCGCGGCGAGCAGGTCACGCTCGGTGCGGGACAGCGGGACCACGGTGCCGTCCGGGCGCCGGGCCGCGCACCCCTCGACGTCCAGCCACCCCTGTCCCAGCGGGACCAGGTCGGCGGACTCCTGGTGGCGGCGGCGCAGCGCGCGCAGCCGGGCGAGCAGCTCCTCGGCCTCGACCGGCTTGACCACGTAGTCCTCGGCGCCGGCGTCCAGCCCGGCCACGCGGTCCTGCACGGTGCCGTAGGCGGTCAGCACCAGCACCGGGGTCCGGTTGCCGACGCGGCGCAGCCGTTCGAGGGTGTCCAGGCCGTCCCCGTCGGGCAGCCCCCGGTCGAGGATCGCGACGTCGAACTCGGAGGTGAGCAGGGCGTGCAGCCCGCCCTGGCCGTCGCGGGCCCGCTGCACGGCGTACCCCTCGCTGCGCAGCAGCCGCTCGAGCAGGTCGCCGAGCTCGTCGTCGTCCTCGACGACGAGCACGCTCGGGTCGGTGCCGGTCACGGGGTCAGCGTGTCACGACGGGGGCCTACTTGCCCTCGTCGCCGCCGTTGTGGGGCGCCGCCTTGGCGACGTCGGACCACGCCGCCTCGGCGCCGGTGTGGCCGATCCGGATGACCTGGAACGTCGTGCCGGCGGCGCCGACCAGGCCCAGGGCGATGCCGGCCACCACCAGCAGCCGCGGCACCGTGGTGCTGCCCGCGCTGCGGCGGTGGTGCCAGTAGAGCGCCGCGGCGGCCACGACGAGCAGGGCCACCCACGGCAGCAGCCCGTCGGCGAGCTCGGTGTGCCGCTCGAGCGTGGCGGTGTGGTCGACCCGGCGCTCGAGGGCCTCGCCCGACTGCGTGCTCAGCGGCACGAGGACCAGGGCCACGAGGCTCAGCGCCAGGGGCACGACACCGGCCCGCCGCCGGAACGCCGGCCAGAGCGCGGCCAGGGCGACGGCCAGCGCGGCAGCCGGCACCAGGACGACGGTGGCGTGCACCACGAGCGGGTGGACAGGCAGGCCGAACACGGTGTCGAACACGCACAAGCTCCTTGTCGCAGACGGTCCGCCGGATGGTGCCGGTGGTTTCTCAGAACCTTCTCAGAGGCGGCGGCCGGCCGCCTCCGGGCAGACTGGCTGCCGGCGCCACCGCGCGCGCCGCCGCGACGGGAGGGCTGGGATGGGCACAGGTCGGCTGGAGGCGTTCAGCGACGGGGTCATGGCGGTCGCCATCACGCTGCTCGTGCTGGACCTGCACGCCTCGCCGGAGGCCGGGTCGTCGCTGGCGCACCAGCTCGTCTCGGAGTGGCCCTCGTTCGCGGCCTACGCCGTCAGCTTCTTCATCATCGGGATCATCTGGGTCAACCACCACGCCCTCATGGCGCTCGTGGCCCGCGTCGACCGGGTGCTGCTGTTCGTCAACCTGGTGCTGCTGCTGTTCGTCACGACGATCCCGTTCACCACGTCGACGCTCGCGGCCTACCTGCGCGAGGGCGGCGCGGACGCGCGGGTGGCGGTGGTGCTCTACGGCATCTCCATGGAGGGGATGGCGGTCAGCTTCACCGTCATCCTCGCGCACCTGGTGCGCGGCCAGCTGATGCACGAGCCGGTCGACCCGGCCACCGGCCGCCGCGCGGTGCGCCGCTTCGGGCTGGGCACGCTCGTCTACCCTCTGATCGTGCTGGTCGGCCTCGTCTCCGCGCCGCTCATGCTGCTCCTGTATGCCGTGCTCGCCGGCTTCTACGTCGTCGAGCAGACCCCGATCCTCGGACGGGTCGACCGTGGCTGACACGCCGGCGCAGGTCCGGGCCCTGGACCACGTCGCGGCGCAGTCCTCCGGCCCGCCGGTCGACCGCGACCTGCGGGTGACGTTGAACTTCCACCCCGACCGGATGACGTCGGGCCGGCCGATCCTGGTCGCGCTGGGCGAGGACGGTTGCTACCGCTCGCAGTTCGTCACCGGGACGAGCAACGGAGGGCTCACCGCCCACCCCGGCGGGGACCGCTGGCGGTGGGAGAGCCGGATCTTCGGGGGCGCCTACGACGGCGCCCACCCGGCCGAGCGCCCCGTCTACGGCGCGCTGAACCTGTGGCGACGGCCCGGCGGCGCGGCGCCGCGCTTCGGTTCGGCGCACGTGCGGCTCACCGCGCAGGCGCTGGCGCGCTCGACGTTCTGCCACCCCGACAGCGTCTTCGAGCCGACCCACTTCGGGGTGGCCGGGCGGGCGGGACTGTTGGTGCGGGCCCGGCCGGGGGAACCGGAGCTGCTCGACGACTACGTCGAGGCCCAGGTCCACGGTCCGGTCCGGCTCGACCGCGACGTCGAGGCGCTGGTGCTCGACCCCTGCTACCGGGGCACCGCCGTCGAGGCGCAGGCCCGGGCACTGCCCTGCCCGGTCGAGTGGCACCCCGGGTGGCGCCTGACCGTGGTCGAGCTGCAGCGTCACCCGGAATACCGCGGCCCGGAGATCGTCGAGGCCGGCCTGGCCATCGCGCAGGACGGGGTGCTGGACGGGCGGGTCGTCGGGGAGGCGGTCGCCTCGGGGCGCCACGACCCGCAGACGCTCAAGCGGGTGTGGCACTACGTCGCCCGGTTCGGGTCGCCGGCCCACGCGGGGGAGCGGCCGTAGCCCTTTCCGAGGCTCGTCCGAGAAAGCCTCGGCACGGTGGTTGACCTGACCACCCCGGAAGGAGCTTGTCTCATGTCGAGCCAGACGCCGCAGACCGACGTCCGACCCCATGCCCAGACCACCACGCCGGAGGCCACCGCCACCGGTGCGGCGGCCTCCCTGCCCCTGCGCCTCACCGGCGCCGCCCTCTCAGTGGGCGTCGCCTGGATCCACGTCGTCGACCAGGGCGGCTTCCCCGGCTCCAAGACCCCGACCTACGTGGGGATCGGCTACTACGTCCTCGAGCTGGTCGCGGTCCTGGTCGCCGCCGCCCTGCTCTTCGCCCCGGCCCGCCAGCGGGTCACCGGGTGGTTCGTGGCCGCCGGCGTCGCCCTCGGCCCGCTCGTCGGCTACGTGCTCTCGCGCGGCCCTGGCCTGCCGTCCTACACCGACGACCGCGGCAACTGGTCCGAGCCGCTCGGCCTGATCAGCCTCGTGGTTGAGGGCCTGCTGCTCCTGCTCTCCCTCGCGGTGCTGCGCTCCGCGCGCCGGTCCGCCTGAGCCCCCGGCTCCCGGCCCGCGCCCACCCTGCCGTGGCGCGGGCCGGTGCCGTGCTCGTGTGCCGCGGGCTCACCCGAGCGCGCGGATGGCCGCGCGCAGGGAGGCGGTCGCGGCATACACGCCGGTGTTGCGGTAGAGGGCGTAGACCGTGGCGACCAGGAACGCCGGGGCCGCGAGGAAGTGCTCCGCCGGCGACCCGGTCTTGAAGAAGCGACCGGCGACGCGCTGGGCGTGACCGCCGAACCAGGTGAACGGCACCGGGATGCCGCCGACGGTGAGCCAGTCCCCGGCGATGTGCACCAGCACGCCGCCGGCCACTGCGACCGGCAGCCAGGGCGCCGACATGTGCGTGTAGTGGCCGGACGCGGTGATCCACCACGCGCCGAGGCCGGACATGGCGAGGTTGCCGATGACGGTGTTCTCCGCCCGGCCGGGGATGACGAAGTTGCAGGCCCGCAGCGCGAGCCCGATCGCGAACGCCAGCATCGCGAACGAGCTCACGGGGTGCTGGCCGGCGAGCCAGGCGATGGCGCCGAAGACGACCGGCGCGATGATGGCGTCGTGGGTGCCGTTGCGGTGGCCCCGTGAGACCGTGGCGATGCCGCCCGCGAGGGCCTCGGTGAACCCGCCCCACATCCGGCCGATCGTCGCGCCGCGCTGGTCGAGGTCGGGCAGCATCGCGAAGCCTCCCCACGCCGCGACCCACGCGGTCTGCTGGGCGGCCGTGTGCACGGGGGCGAAGGGCAGCGTGGCGGCGCCGGCGGCGAGGCCGGACAGCGCGTGGGAGTGGCCGAGCACGGGGAGTCTCCACGAGTTCTGGCTCCGGGGTCACCGGCGCCTGGCGGGCGGGGCGCGGCGCTTCGCCGTGCTCTCGCTCGGGGTGCGCGCCGTCGGTGCAGCCCGCGAAAGCGGCTGGGCGGCTTGGCCTTTCAGCCACCTGCCCGGGGCACCGTGGTGCGCCGAAGCGTAGGGGGCGGGGTGTCCGGTTTGTCCGGCGGGTGGGCCGCGAGCCCCGGGTGTGGCGCACGGTACAGGGGGTGGCTGCGGGACCCGGGTGGCTCTGCCGCGCCTGGTGTCGCCCTGCCGCGGCTCCAGCCTCGGCAGGGCGCGCGCTTCCGCAGCAGGGCGGCCGGGGGCTCAGGTGGAGGCGCGGCGGACGGTGAAGTTCCAGCAGCCGGCGACGACGTTGCGCACGTGCACCTGGTCCACCCGCGGGTCGGCCAGGAGCCGGCCCACCAGGTGCTCGCTCTGCCCGGGCTCGGCCAGCACGCCGTCGAGCATCATCCCGTCGGCGCCGTAGGCGCGCAGGACGGCACGCCGGTCGCGGAACTCGGCGGGGAAGGTGTGGGGTGTCCGGTAGCCCTCGCACGCCTCGGCGTGGACGAACACCGGTCCGACCTCGGCGTAGGGGCCGCCCAGCTCGGACGGACGGTGCGCGACCAGCCGCACGCGCTCGCCGTCGCGGGACAGCCGCAGGCAGCAGCGCAGGGGCAGGCCGGCCTCGCGCACCTGTGGTGTCGCCGCGTTGCCGAAGGCGTCGCGGCCAGTGGCCCGGATGCGCTCGAGCACCGGGGTGGCGATGGGGAGGAACTCCAGGGCGGTTGCCATGCCCATGGAACGCCCCGCGAGGTGCCGGTGTGAGTGCTCCTTCCGGTGGAGGCGGCCGGCCGGTCCTGGTGGCAGCGTCGAGGGGTCGGCGCGACGGGAGGAGCAGCCTCGATGGGCGAGACGGATGTGCACGACCTGTTCCGGCGGGCCGTGGCCGAGGACGACGCGGCCGCGATGCGCGAGGGGGTGAAACGGATGCTCGGGCTTGCCGAGGGTGGCGGGCTCTCACCGGAGCGGGAGTACGAGCTGCGGCGCCCGGACTTCGTCATGGAGATGCCGCAGTCCGGCGAACGCGTCCGTGGACGCGAGGACATGCGCCGGATGCAGGAGTCCTTCCCCGGTGGCGGCCCCGCGTTCACCCTGCGCCGCGTCGTCGGGTGCGGCCGGGTGTGGGTGGCCGAGGCCGACGGGCGGTACGGCGAGGACCACTGGCAGGTGGTGGCCATCTTCGAGCTCGACGCCGACGGCCTCATCGCCCGGGAGACGCGCTACTACCCGCAGCCGTTCGACGCGCCGGACTGGCGGGGAGGGTTCACCGAGCGGATGTAGCGGGGGCCCGCCCCTGCCCGGCGGCGCGGTCGCCGAGGGACTAGCGGCCGCCGCTGATGTCCAGGGTGCTGCCGGTGACGTAGGACGCCTCGTCCGAGACCAGCCACGCGATGGCGTCGGCGACCTCCGCCGGCGTCCCGGGCCGGCCCAGGGGAGGGGTGTGACCGAGACGGTCGAGCCGCCCGGGGGCGTGGATCTCGGTGTCGATCAGGCCCGGGCTGACCCCGACGACGCGGATGCCCTCGCCGGCGACCTCCCTGGCCAGGCCGAGAGTCATCGCGTCGATGGCGGCCTTGCTGGCGGCGTAGTCGACGTACTCCCCGGGGGCGCCGAGGGCCGCTGCGCGCGAGGAGACGTTGACGATGACCCCGCCGCGACCGCCGTGCGCCGTGGACATCCGGCGCACCGCCTCACGCGCGGCGAGGAACGGACCGGCCACGTTGACGGCGAGCACCTGCTCGAGGCGGGCTGCGGTGTAGTCCTCGACGCGCCCCAGCGGCGGGACGATGCCCGCGTTGTTGACCAGCACGTTGAGCCTGCCGAGCCGGTCGTCGACCGCGCCGAACAGTGCGACCAGGTCGGCCTCCACGGCGACGTCGGCCCTTACCGCGACCGCCCGACGCCCTGCCTCACGGCACGCCTCGACGACGGCCTCGGCGTCGGCTTCGCGCTCGCGGTAGGAGATCGCGACGTCCCACCCGCGGCGGGCCAGGGTCAGGGCGGTCCGCGCGCCGATGCCGCGGCTGCCGCCGGTGACGAGCGCGACCATGCTGTCGGTGTCCACCCGCGCAGTCTGCCGCGCCGAGACGCGCCGCGCGGGGCGGGGCCTGTCGGTGGCTGACCGTAGCGTGCGGTCATGAGCTGGAAGATCGAAGTGGTGCCCGTGCCCGTCACCGACGTCGACCGGGCCAAGAAGTTCTACGTCGAGCAGGTCGGCTTCCACGCCGACCACGACCACCAGGTCGACGAGACCGTGCGGTTCGTGCAGCTCACCCCGCCGGGGTCGGCCTGCTCCATCGTCATCGGCACCGGGATCGTCGAGATGGAGCCCGGCAGCCTGCGCGGGGTCATGATCGTCATCGACGACGCCGAGGCGACCCGCCGCGAGCTGCTCGAGCGCGGCGTCGACGCCAGCGAGGTCGACGTGCAGCCGTGGGGCCGGTTCGTCCGGTTCAGCGACCCGGACGGCAACCTCTGGGTGCTCCAGGAGCTGCCCGCTCGCGGCTAGGTCCGCAGCCCCCGCGCCGCCGGGCGCGTCGTATGGCGACCGCGCACCGCGCTGGCGGATCTGCCGGTACGGTGCGGTGGCGGTGCGCACACCGCGTGCGCAGGTTCCCCGGCAGCGACGTGCTGGGGGTGGAGAGGGGGATGGTCGTCGTGGGTGAGTCGCTGAGGACGATCAGCGCCATGAGCCTGTTCGTCGAGGACGTGCCGGCGGCGAAGGCGTTCTACCGCGAGGTCTTCGACGTGCCCGTGGTCTACGAGGACGAGGTGTCGGCCGCGCTGAAGTTCGACAACCTCCTGGTGAACCTGCTGCACCACTCGGCTGCCTCGGGCCTCGTCGCCCCGGCGCCGGTCGCGGCCGCCGGGGACGGGTCGCGGTTCCAGCTCAGCGTGTGGGTCCAGGACGTCGACGGCGTCTGCGCCGACCTGGAGCGCCGCGGCGTGACGCTGTTGACCGGCCCGGTGGACCAGCCGTGGGGCATGCGCACGGCCACCTTCACCGACCCCGCCGGGCACAGCTGGGAAGTCGCCCAGGGCATCGGCTCCTGAGGCCCTGCGCCCACCCCTGACCAATCCGACATCGGAGGAGCACGTGAGCACGACGGACGTCAGCGCCGAGCACCGGCTGCTCCTGGCGCACGTGAACGCGCAGCGGCGCCACGTCCTGGGCATCCTCGAGGGCCTCGACGACGAGGCGCTGCGCCGGCCGGTGCTGCCGTCGGGGTGGAGCTGCCTGGGGCTGCTGCGCCACCTGGCCCTGGACGACGAGCGGTTCTGGTTCCAGGCCGTCCTTGCCGGCGACCCGGACGCCATCGCCGAGGTCACGGGCAACCCGGCGGACGCCTGGCAGGTGGGCCCGGAGACCTCGGCCGATTCGGTGCTCGCGCTCTACCGCGAGCAGGCCGAGCGCACCGACGTCCTCCTCGCCGGCATGTCGCTGGACACGCCACCGGCGTGGTGGCCCGACTTCTTCGGTGGCTGGCGGCTCGACACCGCCCGTGAGGTCGTCCTCCACGTGCTCACCGAGACCGCCACCCACGCCGGCCACCTCGACGCCGCCCGTGAGCTCATCGACGGCCGGACCTGGCTCGTCCTGTCCTGACCTGCGCGATGGTGCCGCCGAACCCGGCGAACCGCCGCCGTCCGTCGGTCGCTCCGTCTACGGTCGGGGGCGTGGTGCACACGCTCGCCCGCCAGGACGCGCGCCGGATCGCGGCGCGCGCCCAGCTCCTCGAGGCCGCGCGGCCGACCGACCTGCTCACCGTGGTGCGCCACCTCGGCCTGGTGCAGGTCGACCTGACGGCGGCGGTGGCACCGAGCGCCGACCTGGTGTGCTGGAGCCGGCTCGGCTCCTCCTACGCTCCGGCCGACCTCGACGCCCTCCTCGAGGCCGGGTCCCTCGTGGAGCTCCGTGGGGTCCTCCGACCGGCGGAGGACATCGCCCTGTTCCGCGCCGACATGCAGGACTGGCCGGGTCGCGGACCACTCACGGAGTGGCAGGTCGAGATCCGGGAATGGGTCCGGGCCAACGACGCGTGCCGCCGCGACATCCTGGAGCTGCTGCGCTCCGAAGGGCCGATGCCGGCCCGGGAGCTGCCCGACACCTGCCTGGTCCCGTGGCGCTCGACCGGCTGGACCAACAACCGCAACGTGGTGCGGCTGCTGGACTTCATGGAGAGCCGGGGCGAGGTCGCGGTGGCCGCCCGCGAGGGCCTCGGGCGCCTGTGGGACCTGGCCGGCCGCGTCTACCCCGACGACCCCGCCGTGCCCGCCGAGGAGGCTCGCCGCCGGCGGGACCAGCGGCGCCTGGCGTCGCTGGGGATCGCCCGGAGCAAGGGGCCGATGTGCCCGGCGGAGCCCCTGGACGCAGGGGACGCGGGGGAGCCGGCCGTGGTGGAGGGGGTGCGCGGCACCTGGCGGGTGGACCCGGCCCAGCTGGGGCAGCCGTTCGAGGGCCGGGCCGCGCTGCTGTCGCCACTGGACCGCCTCGTCGTCGACCGCAAGCGGCTGGCCGAGCTCTTCGAGTTCGACTACCAGCTGGAGATGTACAAACCGGCGGCCCAGCGCCGGTGGGGCTACTGGGCCCTGCCGATCCTGTATGCCGACCGGCTGGTCGGGAAGCTCGACGCTGCCGCCGACCTGAAGGCGGGGGTGCTCCGGGTCAACGCGGTCCACGAGGACGTCGCCTTCACCCCGGCCATGCGTGCCGAGGTCGACCGGGAGGTCGCCGACCTGGCCTGGATGCTGGAGCTGGAGCTCGACCGATAGGGGCGTCTGCGTGTGCTGTGGGCAGTTCCGGACGGGGTTCGTCCGGAAGCGGCTCTAGCATCGCCTCGTGGCCGGCAGCCCGTCCGGCCGTGACATGGGGTCGGCCACCGTCGGCCGTCCGCCACAGAGGGGAGAGCCGCAGCGATGGCTGAGGTCGTGTTGTTCCACCACGCGCAGGGACTGACCGAGGGGGTCGTGGCGTTCGCCGACCGGTTGCGGGACGCCGGGCACACCGTGCACACCCCCGACCTGTATGACGGGCACACGTTCGCGAACCTGGAGGAGGGGATCGGCTACGCGCAGCAGGTCGGCTTCGAGACCATCCAGGAGCGCGTGGTCCAGGCGGCGACCGACCTGCCCACCGAGGTCGTGTATGCCGGGATCTCCCTCGGGGTCATGGCCGCGCAGCGGCTGACGCAGACCCGGCCGGGGGCCCGCGGCGCGGTGCTCATGGAGGCCTGTGTCCCGCCGTCGGAGTTCGGCATGCCGTGGCCGGCCGGGGTGCCGGTGCAGGTGCACGGGATGGACGCCGACCCGTTCTTCGCCGGTGAGGGCGACATCGAGGCCGCGCGGGTGCTGGTCAAGGAGGTCGAGGACGGGGAGCTGTTCGTCTACCCGGGCGACCGGCATCTGTTCATCGACAGCTCGCTGACGTCCTACGACGCGGACGCCTCAGCGCAGGTGACCGAGCGGGTGCTCGACTTCCTCACGCGGGTCTAGCCGACGGCCGCGGGGGCGGGTGCCGGGAGCCGGCACCCGCCGCGTGCGCGCTAGGTGCCCGGGCAGCTCTGGGCGATCGTGGCCACCAGCGCCGAGGTCGCGGAGGCGACCTGTGACAGCGCACCGGAGATCCGTGGACCCGCTGCCGGCAGGTTGTCGACGGTCACGCCCTTGGTCGCCGCCTCCAGCTGGGCAAGGGCCGTCCTGACCTGTGCGACGGCGGGCTGCAGCGCGGCGGAGGCCGACTTCTCAGCCTTGTCCAGGCTGGTCCTGACGTTGTTGAGCGCCGCGCGCACGGCCGTGAGCCCGTCCTGGAGGGGCTGCACCTTGGTCAGCGCCTGCAGGGAGGCCTTCAGGGCGGCCGCGTCGGCGCACGCGGCCGCCGTGGCCGGGGTCGCCGACGCTGCGCTGGTCGACCCCGTGGGGGAGGCCGACTGGCTGGTCGTGGAGCCGGCAGTGCAGGCCGTGAGCACGGCGAGCAGGAAGGCGGCTACGAGAGCGGCGGGAACGCCGCGTCCTGTTCGTGCTGAACGCATCCGCTCCTCCTCACGCGCCCGCAGGGCAACGGCTACGGCTCCTACGAACCTAGCCAGCCGCGCATACCTGCCGCATCGTCCGCGACGGAGGATCCGGCGCGGCCCCGTCGAGGGCTCACACGCTGCTCGGCCGGGCGGGGTCGAAGAGCTCGCTCACGGTGATGGCGTCGAAGGCGTCGAGCAGCGCATCGGTGCCGGCCGTCAGCTTCAACCGCATCTCGGCGGGGTGCAGCGGCACGAGCGCGAGCAGTGACACCTGTTGGCCGGTCGCGGTCGTGATCGTGCGGGCTTCGAGCCCGGTCCTGATCATCGGTGTCACCAGGGCGCCGACGAACGGTGTGTCGGACGCGTAGGGCTGCGCCGGGTCGCCGTTGGGGACCGAGTGCCACTCGGCGACCCAGGTCTCGTACTCGTGCGGCAGGCGCGCGACCATCTTCAACAGCCGGATCGGCCAGTAGGCGTTCTCGTCCCGGAACGCCTCGGCGGTCATCGGCCAGTCCGCGGGCAGGCACATCATGAGCTCGGCATAGGGGCTGCTGCCGGCGCCGGCGGGCACCGTCATCGGGCGCTCGCTCATGCCGCTGGTGACCAGGGTGTAGTACGGGCGCTCCGGGGAGGGGGCGACCACGGACACGTCGACGTGCACCAGGTCGGAGGCCAGCTCGTGCCACACGAACGCGACCGGCCCGAAGTGCTCCTCGATGTGCCGGTCGACGGCCTCGACCGTGTCCGGGTCGCCGGCGCCGGCCGGCTCCCACGCGCGATCCCGGGCCGGGTGTCGAAGGACCCCCGCACCGCGGGGAGCAGGTGAGGCTGAGGGTTCCATGCGGGGGAGCCCAACCACAGCGCCGAGCGACGCTCAGCCCCGCGTGAACGGGATGAGGCCCTGGGGGTCGCCATGGTGGGCCGCCACGAACTGGGCCGCGGCCGCGAGCTCCTCCTCGGTGAGCGCGAACCAGGCGCTGGTGCCGGTGTCGTTGGCGTCGTAGACGACCCGGTCGCGTCCGTCGATGCCCGTGCCGCAGATCGTGTACGGCGCAACGGCCACGGCGAGGGCGAAGTCCTCGTCGTCCCGCGGGTCGAGGTCGACGGAGATGCTCGGCTCCAGCCAGCGCCGGCGCCACCGGGACCACCTGGCGGGCCGTCGGGCCTCGAGCCGGTCGACCGCCCAGCGGACCTCGTCCGGCCAGGGGCCGTCGCAGATGACGTCGACGCAGAGCGCGCGGATGCGCCCGCGCAGGGCGGTCAGGGCACCGCGGTGTGCGGCGGCCACCGTCGCCTCCGATGCGGCGGAGCTGACGGTGTACGGCATCCCGAGGGGCTCCCACTGCGACATGACGGTGACCCTCTCACGCGGCTGCGCCGTCTACAGTCGGCCACGTGATGGAACACCCGGGGGACCCGAGCCGCGTCGCGACGATCCTGCCCGGGCGTGCGTACGCACCAGGGTTCCCACTGCTGCGCTACTGCGTCATGCTCCTCGTCGACCGGGGCTGGTCGGTGCGCGAGGTCTGCTGGGAGCACGGGGATCGGGCGACACCCGAGCAGGCGGCACGGGAGTCGGCCCGCGCGCTTGACCAGGTGTCGGCACGCCAGCATCTCGTGGTGGCCAAGTCGCTGGGCGGGTCGGCGCTGCCCTACGCCGTGGAACGCGGTCTGCCCGGCGTGTGGCTCACGCCCGTCCTCACCGTGCCGGCGGTCGCCGAGGCCGTCGCCCGACTCACCGCCCCTTCGCTGGTGGTGGGCGGCACGGCGGACCAGTTCTGGGACAGCCACGCGGACATCGGGCCAGGGGCCAGGGTGCTCGAGCTGAGCGGAGCCGATCACGCTCTGGAGCACGGCACCGACGTGCACCGCGCGCTCGGCGCGCTGCGTCAGGTCGTCGACGCCGTCGCGACCTTCCTCGACGAGCTCGATGGCGGGTCGAACGCATACTGATCCCATGAAGGGCGGGGGGCGCCGGGACTGGGGCGCCGTCGTCGGACTGGCGTCCGTCGTCCTCGCAGTCGGTGCCGCGCTCGTGCTGGCCACGTGGCGGTGGGTGGGCCTGCCGCCGGTCGTCGCCGTCGGGGCTGCGCTGGTGGGCCTGGGGGCGCTCTACTTCACCCTGGTGGAGGCCACGCGCGGGCAGCGGCGGACCGGCGCGCCGTTCGCGAAGGCCCTGGCCGCGAGCGTCCGTGAGGGGCTGACCGTGCTCCGCGGGCGCTCGTGAGCCGTGGCGGGAAATAGGGTCGCTCCGTGACCGTCGACAGGGCCCCCGTGCCGCCCCGCGTGGTGCCCAGTGCCGGGCTCGTGGAGTCCGTCGTGGCGGCGTTCTCCCTTCCCCGCCCGGTGCACTGGCTCGATCTGGGTGGTCTCTGGACCACCAACCTGCGGTTCGACTACGCCGACGGCTCCGCAGTGGTGGCGCGGGCCCACCGCGGCCTCACCCCGCCGGAGCGCCTCCTCGCGATCCAGTCGGCGAAGGACGCCGCGCGCCGGTTCAGGCTCCCGGTGCCGGCGGCGATCCCCGCCCCTGACGGACGCGGCTGGTCCACCCTGCCGGACGGCACGCTGGTCGAGGTCGAGGAGCACATCGACTGGGACACGCCCATGCGGACCTTTGCGTTCCTGCACAAGGGTTTCGCGGCGCTCGCCCGGCTGCACGACGCCCTGCGCACTCTGCAAACGGCCACCCCGGTGGCCTCCCCGCCTCATGCCACCTACCTCGACCCGGGCCAGGTCGTGGACGGGGTATGCCGCGGAGCGTCCAGGATGCGCGCCTGGGGCGAACCGCGGTTCTCGGCGCTCGCCGACGACGTGCAACGGCACTGTGAGGCGATCGCCGACAAGGAGGAGCGGCTCCGGCACGACCAGGTGCGCCAGCTGGTCCACGGCGACTTCTGGGACGACAACGTCGTCTTTCGCGGCCTGCAGCTGGCAGGCGTGCTCGACTTCGACTTCCTGGGGGAGCGGGACCGGATCGAGGAGCTGGCCCTGACGCTGTGGTTCTACCTGCTCGAGCCGGGCAACAACCCGCCCGGGGACGTGCAGGTCCAGCAGGTCCGGGGGCTCGTCAACACCTACGACCAGTCCTCCGCCCTGAGCCTCAGCGACGCCGAACGCGAGCGCCTGCCCCTGGCGCTCGCCCGGCAGCCTGCCTGGATCGCCGGCGGCTGGCTTCCCGCGCTCGCTGACGCAGGGGCGCGCGCCCAGGCCGCTGACCTGGCCGCCCGGCTGCCGACGGCCGAGGCCATCCTGGATGACCTGACGACGTGGACCTCCGCGCTGGCCCGGTAGCCCCCGGCCGTGGCAACGGACTTCCGTGGCAACGGAGTTGACGGCCGGTGCCTGTGTCGAGTCTCCTGCTGGCGTGACCGACCTCCGCATCCGCCAGCCGGACGACGACGCGACGCTGCGGGACTGGCAACACGTCCACAACGCGACCATCCCGGCTCATGAGCTCTCGCTGGAGGAGGTGCGCGAACGAGCCGGGCGCAACCGCCTGGAGGTCGCCTACCTTGGCGCCGTCCTCGTCGGGTGCAGCACGGTGCGCCCGCCGACGGACGACACGCGGACCGCCACCGTGATCGCCCGAGTGCTCGCCGCGCACCGCGGCCGGGGGCTCGGTGAGGAGCTCTATGCGCGGGGGCTCAGCCACGCGCGGGAGCTTGGCGCCGGGGTGGTCGAGACGGTCGTCCTGTCCAGCAACGAGGACGGTCTCCGTTTCGCGCTCAGGCACGGGTTCGTCGAGACCGAGCGGTACGTCCTGCCGGGGGAGACGGTCCCCTGGGTCGACCTGCGGCTTCGGCTGGGGTGAGGACCGGGGCGGAAGGCGACCGATCCATCTACAGCACGGTCAGGCTCAGCTAGCGCAGGTGCCTGAGGAACCGTCGTTCGACCCGGCCGGAGGTCGGATCCCGTTGCAGCTCATCGGTGCTGACCCACCCTGCTCTCTGGTAGACGCCGATGGCCCGCGCGTTGTCGTCGATGACCCACAGCTCGAGCGTCTCCCGACCGAGCTGTCGAGCCTGGTCCTCCGCTGCCAGGAGCAGCCGGCTCGCCACGCCGCAGCCCCACGCGTCGGGGTCGACTGCGACGTAGAAGACCTCCAGGGTCTGCTCCCGGGGTGCGAACAGGGTGAAGCCGACGGGGTCGCCGGCTCGCCGGGCCAGGAGAAGCCTGGCTCCCTCGAGGCCGAGCCGCCGCCGGATGCCCGGGACGGTGTCGTCGACCGCGGCCGGCTCGGGGTCCTGGTCGCGGCGGGCCTTGGCACGGGCCCAGATCGCCGCGGACGCCCTCACCTCGTCCGCTCCGTGCGCCGCCGTCACCTGCAGCAGGTCCCCCGAGGTCGTCACCCGGTCATCCTGTCAAAGCCATGAGCCGGTGCGGGGGAGCCCGCCCATGTCACAGACGGGCGGGCTGTCTCGTCTCAGGTCCCGGAGACAGAATCAGCGATCGGGAGGGTGATGGTCTTGCGGGTGTTCGTGGCGGGCGGGACCGGCGTCGTGATGGACGGGCTGGATGCGGTGTCGGTCGGTGAGGCGGTGGCCGCGGCCCGGCCGGACGCGACCCGCCACCTCGAGGAGGTGGTCCTCCGGGCCGGCGGTGCGGCCCTGCGGTACGGCGCGCTCTACGGGCCCGGTGCCACCGACGACCAGGTAGAGCTCGTGCGCAAGCGGCAGTCCCCGCTGGTTGGGGACGGCGCGGGATACTGCTCGTGGGTGCACCTCGACGACGCGGCGAGCGCTACCGTCCTGGCTGTGGAGCAGCGGGCGAGCGGCGTGTTCAACGTCGTCGACGACGAGCCGGCACCGGCCCGGGAGTGGCTGCCGTCCCTCGCGGCGTGCGCCGGGGCCAGGCCGCCGATGCGCGTCCCCGTGTGGCTGGCCCGGCAGGAGCTCGGCTGGCAGCTGCGCCACCCCTCGTGGCGCCAGGGTTTCAAGGAGGCGCTGGCGTGACCCGGACGGAGGAGTTCGAGGAGCTGCGGCCGCTGCTGTTCGCGGATCCTGGGCAGCGTCAGCGAGGCCGAGGACGCGGTCCAGGAGACGTGGCTGCGCTACGAGGGCTCCTCGACGACACCGACGTCGACCAAGGCCTTCCTCTCGGCCGTGGTGACCCGGATCTCGATCGACGTGGTGCGCTCGGCACGGGTTCGGCGGGAGGAGTATGTCGGGCAGTGGCTGCCCGAGCCGCTGCTCACCGACCCGTATGAGGACCCCGCGCGGTCGGCGGAGCTGGCCGACTCGGTGTCGGTGGCGGCCCTGGTGCTTCTCGAGCGGCTCAGCCCGCTCGAGCGGGCGGTCTTCGTGCTGCGCGAGGTGTTCGGGTTCGGCTTCCCCGAGGTCGCGTCGGCGGTGGGCCGGTCGGAGGCCGCCTGCCGCCAGCTCGCGGTGCGGGCACGTCGCCACATGGACGAGGGGCGCCCACGGTTCGAGGCGGACCGCAGGGTGCGTGACGCGCTGGCGGCGCGCTTCTTCGATGCGTTGCGCGAGGGTGATGTCGAGGGCCTGCGGGAGCTGCTCGCCGCCGACGTCCAGATGGTCGGCGACGGCGGCGGCCGGGCCCCGTTGTGGGGCAGGGGCATCTTCGGGCTCGACAACGTGACCCGGGTGCTCGCCTCGACCTTCCCGCTGTTCGCGGGGATCGGGGGCACGGTGGAGCAGCACGAGGTGAACGGGCAGCCGGGAGCGATCTTCCGCGACCGGGACGGCAAGGTGCTCAACACCTGGACGCTGGACGTCCTCGACGGCCAGATCCAGGCGATCCGTGCGGTCCTCAACCCGGACAAGCTCGGGCACCTGGGCCCGGTGGCGGACGCCTGGGCGGTCCTGCGCGAGGCGAACGCGGTCCGCCGCCCGCCGACCTGAACGACCTGAACGACCCGAACGACCGTGACCGCGGGCACGGGCGCGGGGCGCCGCCGACGAGCAGGGTCGGACGTCAGGCCAGCTGGTCGGTCGACCGGTCCGTGGGGAGGGCCCACCAGTTGTCCATGCGTGCCACCGCCGGGGCGGCCGGCCCGTCGTCCAGGAGGCGGCTGAGGCGGAAGAGGAAGGCGGCGATCCCGGCCGCGCCCTGCATCCAGCCCACGCCGGGGGGAAGCAGCGGCTCGGACGACCGGTGCTCGACGAACCGCCAGTAGGAGTGCGGGCCGTCGTGGACCGCGCGGTCGACGAGGGCGTCGGCGAGCACCACCGCGAAGACCAGGTCGTCCTCCTGCCCGGCCCGCTGCCAGGAGTCGAGGAACACCTCGCCCACCCCGGCGGTGCCGCAGCAGCGACCGTCGTTGTCCCAGAAGCCGGGGCGCGGGCGTGCGGGTAGGCCGGAGGTGCGCACGCTGTGCAGGCATCGGCGATGCCACGACAGCGTGCCTTCGCCCGCGACGTCAGGGACACCCGCCCGGTGCAGCGCGGGGAAGAGCAACGAGGTGCCCGTCGGGCCGTGGCACCAGGTGTAGGTGACGTCCTCGAAGTCGGGCAGGGCGGGGATGTGGAGGGGCAGGACGAAGCCCTGCCCGCTGGTGTCGCCCAGGGTGACCAGGTGCTCGGCGCCGCTGCGCGCGGCCGCCGTGAGGTCGGGCCGGTCGAGCTCGGCACCGGCGCACGCGAGCGCCGTGGCGACGCCGGCCAGGCCGTGGGAGAAGTTGGGCATCTGCGGGGACGGCGTGGGCCTGAACCGTCGGGGCGCCATCAGCCAGTTGGTCCCCGTCGGCAGGTGCTCCGCCTCGGCGAGGAGCACCTGCGAGGCGTGGTCGGCGAGCGGCACAGCGCCCGCGACGCCGTGCCGGCGGGCCCACAGCGCGGCCAGCAGCACCCCGCCGGTGCCCAGCGTCGCGTCGTTGAGGCGGGTGCCCGGCAGGTATCGCGGTGGGCCCAGAGCCGTCTGCGGCCACCCGTCCGGGGTGGCCAGGTCTGCGAGCCGGGCGATGGCGGCGTCGGCGCCGGGCTCCTGCAGCGCGGTGAGGACCCCGATCGCGCTGGGGAGCCCGTCGAAGAAGGTGCAGTCCTCCTCGTGCGCGATCCCCAGCCGCAGCCGGTCGGCCACGGCCCCGGCGAGGGTGTGCTCCTCATCGGTCCAGGCGCGGGTCAGGCGGATCTCGGCCAGCACGTAGGCCAGGCCGCCCACGCCACTGTGCATGCCGTCCCGATGCGGCGGCACCTCGGGGACCTCACCCGCGGTCACCGACTCGGGGACCCACGGCCCGTCCTCCCACCGCACCTGGTCCAGCACCCATCGCCAGGCGGAGTCGGCCAGCCGTCGGTAGGCGTCGGGAGAGGTCGGTGTCACCCGGGGATCATGTCATCCGGGATTGGGTGATCGTTCGGTCAAGAGCGCTGACGGGCAGGCGCGGTGACGAGGCACCATGGCCCACGACGAGAACGTGGCCAAACCGGCGGGAGGTCTGACATGGCGAGGCTGGTCTACGCGGCGATCGCTTCCCTCGACGGATACGTCGAGGACGAGCGCGGCGAGTTCGGGTGGGCGGCCCCCGATGAGGAGGTGCACGCGTTCGTCAACGACCTCGAGCGGCCCATCGGCACCTATCTGTACGGGCGTCGGATGTACGAGACGATGGCCTACTGGGAGACCGCGGGCGCCGGCGAGGATCAACGCGCGGTCTCCCGGGACTACACGCAGATCTGGCGAGCGGCCGACAAGATCGTCTACTCGCGCACCCTCCAGGTGCCCTCGAGCGCGCGGACGCGGATCGAGCGCGACTTCGACCCTGCCGCGGTCAGGGCGCTCAAGGAGTCCTCGTCCCGCGACATCTCGATCGGCGGTGCAGAGCTCGCGGGTGCGGCGATGGCCGCGGGCCTGGTCGACGAGTGCCACCTGTTCCTCAACCCCATCGTGGTCGGTGGCGGCAAGCGCGCGCTGCCGGAAGGCGTTCGCGTCCAGCTCGAGCTCCTGGACGAGCACCGCTTCCGGAGCGGTGTCGTCCACCTCCGGTACCGGCTGCGCGACTGACCGGCCTTCTGGACTTCCCTCACCAGACAGCGGAGGATCTCGCCTTGCGACTGCCGAGGTCAGCGAGGCAGGTCAGCAGCGCGGGACCATCCCCACGCGGAGAGGGATCAGATGGCTCGCAGGACGAAGGCCGACGGGGCCGACGGGCCGGTCAAGCTCGTCGCGACCGGCGTGGGCAAGGCCATCGACGGCAGCGTCCTGCTCAGGCCGACCGACCTCGAGGTCGCCTCCGGGGAGTGCGTGGTGCTGCGGGGAGAGAACGGCAGCGGCAAGACGACGCTGCTGCGGGTCCTCGCCGGGATGACCGCGCCGACGGACGGCAAGGCCACCATCGACGGAACCGTTGCCGATGAACGGGACCCGGCCATGCGTCGTACGGTTGCCGCCCTCCTGGGGGCGCCCACGGCATACCGCGACCTGACCCTCGTCGACCACCTGGTCCTCCTGGAGGCCACCTGGGGGCGGGGAGACGGTGCGGACGAGCGCGGCGACGCCATGCTGACCGCCCTCGAGATCGACCACCTGGCCGAGCGCTTCCCGCACGAGCTCTCCTCGGGCCAGCAGCAGCTGTTCCACCTGTCCCTGGTGCTCACCCGTCCGGCCCGGGTCCTGCTGCTGGACGAGCCCGAGCAGCGCCTCGACACGCACAAGCGCGGCCTCCTCGGCGACCTGCTGATGGCCCGCAAGGAGTCAGGAGTCGCGATGGTGGTCGCCTGCCACGACCCGGACCTGACCGCGCGGATCGCCGACCGGGTGGTCGACATCGTGCCCGCATGAGCCGCGACGCCGACCTGCTGCGGGATGCCCGCCACGTCATCACGGGGGAGCGGGAGACCGGCCAGCACAACGTCACCTACGCCATCTACGTCGCGGTCATCGCCGCAGCGAGCTACGGGGTCCCGGCCGCGCAGGCGTTCTTCCGGTTCCTGGACCCACGGTGGCTCGCGGCGCACCTGGCCGGGTATCGCGGCATCGTCCTCGCAGGTGCGCTCCTGCTGGCGACGGTGGCCTTCGCGTTCCGCGCCGGCCGGGTCCGCGGGCCGGTGGTCCCCGACCTGCCCTACCTGGACCACGTCGCCACCAGCCCGCTGGACCGCGCCGTCGTGCTGCGACGCTGGTGGCGGGTCGCCCTGTTGGGATGCCTCGTCGGCGGCGTGCTCATCGGCCTCGTGTCCGGTGCCGGGCTGGCGATCGCGGCCCTGGCCGGGGCGGTCGTCCTCGGGCCGGGCGTGGCGGCGGGGGCCCTCGTGGGGCTCCTGGTGGCCGGTGCCTGGTTGCATGGGCAGGTGCGCGCGTGGCCCGTCCACACGCGCGGCCCGGCGCTGCTCCTGCGTCCCGGGGGATCGCTGCGGGCGCTGCACCTCAGCGGGCTACGGACTCAGTCGGCGCGCTCGGTGACCGTCGGCGGTGCGGTGCTCGCCGGCGACCTGCGCGCGGCGCGCCTCGACATCGCGGCGCCCATCACGCGGGGACGCGCGATCCGGCTACGGGCCCGGGGCCCGGTCAGCACCCTCGTATGGCGGGACTGGCTCGGGCTGCGCCGGGCGCCCTGTCGGGGCCTGTCGGGGCTGGTGCTGACCGTGGCCGGGGTCTACGGGCTGGTGCACACCGCCACGCCCGGGACGCCGAGCCTGATCACCGTGGTGAGCCTGGTCGTGGCCTGGTTCGGTGTCGGCGCCTGGTCCGAAGGCCTGCGGCTGCACGGCGACAACGCCGGCACCCCGCCGCTGCTCGGCCTCAGCCCCATGGCCGAGGCGCGGGCTCATCTCGTGGTGCCCGGCGTGCTGTCCGTCCTCACTGTCTGCGGGGTGGGCCTGACGGCGGCACTGTCGACGCGGGGGTCGCCCCTGGGCCTGGTCTGGGCCCTCCTCCTGCTGGGCCTGCTCCTGGCGGGACAGGTGATGGCTGCGTACCGTGGGCTTCCCCCGATCGGGGTCTTCTCCCCGCGCGCGGGGATGCCGGCCATGGTGGCCTGGCAGAGCGTCCCGCTGGTCGTGCCGGTGGTCTGCGGGACCGCCGCCACGGCGGCGCTGACCTCGCGGCAACCGGTCAACGGGCTCCTCGTGCTGGCGTTCACGACGTGGCTCGCCGCGCTCTACGCCCGGCGACGGGCGCGCCTGCTCTTCGACGCCCACCGGGGCTGAGCGGGCCCAGCCGCGTTCCCGGCCGGAGGGTTGCCTTGTCAGGCCGTGGGCCCACCCCTAGCGTGCGGGCATGTCCGTGCGACTGCTGGCGGTGACCTTCGATGCACACGAGCCAGCTCGTGTGGCGCAGTTCTGGGCCGGTCTGCTCGACCGGGAGGTGGTGGAGGACACCGGTGGTGCGCTCCTGCGCGGGCACGGCACGCAGCTCGGCCTTCAGTTCGCCCCGAGCCTCGCGGAGAAGGTGGGACCGAACCGCATGCACCTCCACCTGACCAGTGCCAGCCCCGGGGACCAGCAGCAGACCGTGGCGACGGCGCTGCGGCTGGGCGCCAGCCACCTCGACGTCGGGGAGCGCCCCGAGGAGGGCCACATCGTCCTGGCCGACCCCGAGGGCAACGAGTTCTGCGTGATCGAGGCGGGCAACTCCTACCTCGCCGGGTGCGGCTTCCTCGGGGAGGTCGCCTGCGACGGCACCCGGGAGGTCGGGCTGTTCTGGAGCGCGGCCCTGGGCTGGCCGCTGGTGTGGGACCAGGACCAGGAGACCGCGATCCAGTCCCCGCACGGCGGCACCAAGGTCGCTTGGGGAGGCCCGCCCGTTGCCCCGCTCGTGCAGCGGAACCGGCAGCGCTTCACCCTCGCTCTGGCCGGAGGCGATCCGCAAGGGGAGGTCGAGCGTCTGGTGCGTCTCGGGGCCACGCGGCTCGACGGTGCCGTGGGCGGCAGCACGGTGCTGGCTGACCCGGATGGCAACGAGTTCTGTGTTCACGCCGGGTGACGCCGGCGCCCGGGTTCGGGCGGTCCGTGGTGTCTGGGGGCCGGCCCCTGCGGTCAGAGGCCGAAGGCACCGCCCTGGACGAGGATCAGCAGCCCGATACCGATCAGCACCACGGGTAGCAGGACGTGACCCGAGCGGGACAGCGCCCGGGCGACCATCGGCCGGGTCGCGAAGAACAGGCCGAGCGCGCACCAGATGCCGACCATGACGAGGAACGCCGCGCAGTAGGTGACCAGGCCTGCTGCGTTGGTGGTGGTGAAGACGGGCACGTAGACGCCGATGTTGTCGCCACCGTTGGCGAAGGTCACTCCGGCGACAGCGAGGGCCGCGGGCGCGGTCATCCTCTCGCTCGGGCGGCTGGTGGGGGAGTCGGCCCCATCGAGGAGGCGTTCGCGCCAGGCGCGCCAGGCGGCCCGGAGGCCGAGCGCCAGGGGCAGCAGGCCGAGGTAGGGGATGAACACCTCGGGCAGCAGACCGGCGCCCACCGACCCGAGGACGGAAGCGGCGAGGATCGCGGCAAACCCGAGGTACTGCCCCAGGACGACGCGGAAGACGCCGGCACGGTGTCCGGCCGCCTGGCCGAAGAACAGGGCAAGGACGACGAGGTCGTCGATGTTGGTCACGGCGAACATCGCCACGGCCTGACCCAGGGTTCTCAACCCCACCGCTGCCTCCTCGTCACGATCCCGGAGGTCACACCGTAGGGGGAGGCGGCCTCCTGCCCTGGTCGGCAGCGCAAGCGTGGACGTCTCCTCCTGGCAGGAACGCTGGCATGCTCTGGCCATGGCCGAGGGTGGAGCTGACCGGCTGCTGACCAGTGATGCCGCAGACGTGCCCTGGTGTCGCCCGGCGCTGCTCGCCGCGGAGCTGGCCCGGCGGGGTGCGCCGGTCGTCGTCGTGGGCGGGAGCGCCCGGTGGATGCGCACCGGACTCGGCGACCCCCGCGACCTCGACGTCGTCGTCACCCCAGAGTCGGTTCCTGCCCTCGTCGCCACGCTGAACGACGTGGGCGTGCCGGCGCGGGCGGCGTCCCTGATGCGTTGCCGAACGGTGCGGTACCAGACCGGGTGGGGGCCGTTGGACGTGTTCGTCGCGCAGGTTCGTCCCGCCTATGGCCCAGTGGTCGTCGACGGGGTTCCGGTGGGCACGGCGGTTGCGCCATGAGCGCCCGCACCGGCCTGGGTGGCCCCGAGACCGGGTACGGGCTGACCACGGCCGTCCTGGAGGCCCTGGACCTCACGCTCGGGATGGGGCCTCGGTATACGTATCCGTTGCTGGTGGACCTCACCGCGTCGTGGCGGCTTCACCTGCCGCTGCTGGACGGCTCGGGCAACTTCGGGTCGCAGCACGGGGACCCGCCCGCCGATGCCCGGTACACCGAGGTCCGGCTGTCCGGGATCGGAGAGCTGGCCCTCGCCGCCGAACGCGGGGAGGTCGGCCCGGTCCCGTTGGGCCTGATCGAGGGGTCGTTCTACCGCGGCGGACGGGTCCCACCGTTCGCCCCGGCCAGGGTGCTGGAGGCGCTGACCGCAGGCGCTCCCGACGCGGGCTCCCCGATCATGCCCACCGGAGGCACCGTCGACGGCAACGTCGACCGCCTGCTTGCCGGCAGGCCGACCAGGCTCACCCTGGGCTCGACCATCGCCCGCGAGCCCGGTGCTCTCGTCATCACCGAAGTCCCGTTCGACGTGACCGTCGACGACGTCGCCGTGCAGCTGGAGCACCGAGCCAGGGCTGCCGGCCACCGTCAGCAGGCCGACTACCTGCCGGCGGGGATGGAGGCCCTCCAGCCCCTCACGGGACCGGCACCCGTCCGCCAGGTTCGGGACGAGAGCAGCGGCCTGACCGGGATCCGCGTGGTCTGCGATCTGGCCAGGGATGCCGACGTCGCTCAGGCAGAGGCGTGGGTCCGGTCCGTGTGGCCGGTCACGATCGAGGTCGACAGCCAGCTGCCCGCGCCGATGGGACAGCTGCTGGCCACCTGGGACCGGGGCGACGGCTCCGGGCTCGGCCGGCTCGGGGCCCTTCTGTAGCACGCCCCGGGCGCCTCCTGGCCAGGAGGACACGAGGTGGGAAGGCCAACGAGGAGAACCTATTCGCTCAGGTGGACGAGGGCGTCTCGCCCCTGTGGCCGCTCCGGTCTGGTGGCGCCGGTCCGTCGGGCAGAGTACGAAGACACCATGGGAAGGCTGGCATCCGTGCTCTACGCGCTCACGATGGTTGTTGTCGTGGTGGGCGTCGACGTCCTGTTCTTCAGGAACCACTTCTGGGAGCGGCTGATGGTCAACGTCGGGATCGTGATGGTGTTCGGCGCGTTCTACCTCAGGTTCCGACAGCCTCAGTGAGCGCAGCCCGGGAGGCGCGCGGCCGTCGTCCGGAGCGATGAGCGCAACCAGGTGCCCGAGCCCAGGACGACCAAGAACCGGGTCCACCTGTGCTTTGCGCCCTGAGACCTCGCGTGAGCAGAAGGCCCGAGTCACGGGTAGAGCGACTGGCCTTGCGCTCACTCGTGTGGGAGACCCCCGTGCCGTGTAGCCGCGAGGGTCTCCCGGGTGCGAGGCATCCTGTACGCGGATCGGACGGCCGGGTGCGAACCGGCCCCGGGACCGTGTCAGGCGCTGAAGGTGCCGAGGTACTGGCCGAGGGAGGGTCGACCCAGGTGGCCGGCCTCCTGCAGGATCCCCGGGGTCTCCGGGTCCGTGGCGAACGCCATCCAACCGTCCTCATCCCAGTCGAAGACGGCCCACACCCGGTCCTCCTCGATCGGGTCGCGGTAGACCGTCGAGCCCTTCGAGCCGTGCGATCCACGCTTGTCGGCGCCCGTCGTGCCGTAGACCTCGAGGAAGTGCTCGACGTCCTTCACCTTCGTCGTCGCCAGGATCATCGTCGTTCTCCTTCATCTGGTCGGGTCCTGAGCGGATCCCTTGTCCTTCCAGCGCTTTCGGCTGGCTTGACGAGAATCCTGCGCCGCCTGCGACGTCCCCACATGAGGAGATCTCCTCATTTCGGGTCCCCATCCCGCAGCGGCCCTCCACCTCGAACCCCGGCGGCCCGTGTCAGCCTCCGCCGGTCTCCGTGGCGCGGACGACCACCTCACGGTCGAGGGCCCAACGGGTGGCCGCCGCACGGTTGGTGACGCCGAGCTTGGTGTAGATGTGCTGGATGTGGTTGTCGGCGGTCTTCGCCGAGATGAACAGCCGTTCGGAGATCTCGCGGGTGGTCGCCCCGTCGGCGATGAGCCGCAGCACTTGTGTCTCGCGAGCCGTCAGGCCGGTGACCCCGCCGCCGTGCTGGCTCGAAGCGGTGAGAGCGCGCTGGGCGAGGCCGATCTGGTGGAGCGCGTAGGCGGAAGCTTCGTGGAGGTCCATCCCGCCGCCCACGGCGGCGAAGCGCGCCGACGCCTCGTCGCCGAGCTGGGCGTCGAGCCGCTCGCCGAGGTCGGCGAGGGTGGGCACATGGTGGACGCTGGCCGGCTCGTTGGCCATCGCGCCGAGCAGGGTGCGCGCGATAGCGGGACGGTCGAGCCGCTCGAACAGTGCCGGCAGGCTGGCCAGCGTGATGACCAGCTGAGCGACGGCGCCGGAGCGCAGAAAGGCTCCGATCGACGTGCCGAAGAGGGTGAGCGCCGCCTCGAGCTGACCGTCCGAGGTGTGCAGCAGGGCGGCGTCACGGGCCAGGAAGCCCTCGAAGAACCGCACGTCGTGCTCACCGAGCTGGGCGACGCCCTCGTCCCAGGTCTCCAGGGCGCGCTGCGGGTCCGGTTTCGACCAGGCCAGCCCGACGATCCAGAGCGTGTAGACCACCCAGAAGGGATTGGCCAGCTGGCGCGCGGACGCGACCGCGGACCCGGTGAGCTCCAGCGCCTCCTCGACCCGCCCGGCCGACTGCAGGCCGTCGACGTACGCCGCGATCCCGTACGCCCGTCCGGCGCCAGGCAGTGCAGCGACGTCCCGGGTCAGCTCGATGTAGCGATCCAGGTTGCCGCAGTAGACCTGGCCGAGCGCCTCGATGAACGTCGCGTAGCCGGGCTCGCAGGACTGGTAGCCGGGCTGGCCCTCGAGCTCGGTCGCCAGGTGGGCGTTCCGGGTGGCGACCGCGGCGCGTCCGACGAAGCACGCATACCCCGCCGCGGCGTAGAGCCGGGGGAGCCGCGGGACGTCGGCCCGGGCCGCCACGTCGAGCAGGGACTCCGCCCACCCGATGGTCTCGAACAGCTCCACCGAGAAGCCCATGAGAGCGGCGTGCGCGGCGATGTCGGTGGCGACCTCGACGTGACCGCGATCGATGCTCCACTGGAGTCCCGACCGCAGGTTCGCCAGCTCCGTCGTCACCCAGTCGACCTGGGTCCGCCACGCGGGACCGTTCCACTGCCCCCACCGTCGGGCCGCCTCGTCGGCGAAGTGCGCCGCGTGCCGATCGCGAGCAGCCTCGCGCTCGGCGGCCTCTACCAGCCGCTCGTCGGCGAACGCGCGGATCGTCTCGAACAGGCTGTATCGCGTCCGTGCGGGTCCGTGGTGAGCCCTCACCAAGGACTTGCGCACCAACGAGTCCAGGAGCCGCAGCACCTCGACGTCGTCGCCCGACTCCGCGACGGCGCACAGCGCTGCCAGGTCGAACCCTCCTGCGAAGACCGACGCCTGGCGCAGGGCTGCGCGCTCCTCGTCGTTGAGCAGGTCATAGGACCAGGCCATCGCGTGCCGCAGGGTCGCCTGGCGATCGGGCGCCAGCTCGGGCCCGGTCAGCAGCCGGAACCGGTCACCGAGCCGGTCCCGCACCTCGACGGCGCTCATCGCCGCCATCCGCGCCGCGGCCAGCTCGATCCCGAGGGGCAGCCCGTCGAGCGTCCCGCAGATCTCGACCACCGCGTCCGCGGTCTGTGCGTCGAAGATCCCGAACCCGGGCCGGACAGCGCGGGCACGCTCCACGAACAGGGTCACCGCCTCGGACGTCATGCCGCCGTCCACGGCCAGAGGCGAGACGGGCACGAGTGCTTCGCCCGGCGCTCGCAGGTGCTCCCGGGACGTCGCCAGGATCCGGGGGACCTCGGAGCGGGCGAGGATCTCCGCGATCGCCTCCGCGGCCGCCGTAAGGACGTGCTCGCAGTTGTCGACCAGGATCAGCAGCCGGCGTCCGGCGACTGCCTCGGCAACCGTGTCGATGACGCGGGCATCACCCTGCGGGGTGATGCCCAGGGCGGTGGCGATCGCGTCCGGGACCGCGTCGGCGTTGCCCACCGGGGCCAGCTCGACCAGCCACGTGCCGTCGGGGAACTCCTCGGCAAGCTCCGCGCCGACCGCGAGGGCGAGTCGGGTCTTGCCGACGCCTCCCACGCCGGTGAGGGTGACGAGCTGCCGGGATCGGACCAGCGCGGCCAGCTCGCGTAACGTCCCGGCGCGCCCGACGAGGGCGGTCGCGGTGCGCGGCAGGTTGCCGTGCCTGGCCTCCAGGCTCACCGAGCCAGTCTGACACCGACGACACCCAGGGCGCGGCGCCCGGTCGTCTGCACATCACCCTTCCGGGGGTTCGCTCGGGCGCCTCGTCCCGCTAGCCTGACCGGGCCGATCCGGGAGGCACGCGATGGACCACCTGACGCTGCTGGCCTACGCCGAGGACGAGCTGAACCGGGTGGTCGCCGGGCTCGACGAGACGGAGATGGACGTCGTCACCAACTGCCCGCCCTGGACGATCCGCCGCCTGGCGAGCCACGCCTTGAAGAACCAGTTGTTCTGGGCAGGCACAGTCACCGGTCAGGACCTCATGACACAGGACGAGGCGATGGCCGCGGTGCCCTACGAGGGCGACCTGGCGCCGATCGCCGCCGAGGTCACCGCCGTGGCCCTGAGGTTGTGGCGCAGCGATGGAGTGATGACCGCGGACCACGACACGCCGTTCGGCGTCCTGCCTGGTGCGGTCGTCCTGGCCTTTGCGGTCATCGATGCTGCCGCGCACGCCTGGGACCTGTCGGCGAGCCTGCGGCGCCCGATCGAGTTCCCCCCGGAGTCGGTCCCGGCGATGACGGACGTCGTCACGCTCACCTGCACCGACCACGCCATCGAGCTCGGCCTGATCAAGCCTCCGACGGTGTCGCCCGTCGACGCCACCGACACCGAGCGGCTCATGGCCGCCGCCGGTCGCACGATCACACGACGGTGAGGCTGCGGCCTCTCAGACCGGTGAGCTCACCGCTCCCGACTGTATGCCGGTCACGGTGGTTCCGGTTCAGTCGCCCGCTCCGGCGTCGCGCTTCTCGCTGATCAGCTGGACGAGGTTGCCGCACGTGTCGTCGAAGACGGCCACGACGGCCGGGCCGATGTCGGTGGGGGCCTGGGTGAAGGTGACCCCCAGGCCGACGAGCCGGTCGTGTTCGGCCGCGACGTCGTCGACGGCGAACTGGACCAGCGGGATACCGTCGTTCGCGAGGGCCTCCCGGTAGGGACCGACGGCAGGGTGGTCGGAGGGCTCCAGCAGCAGCTGCGGACCGGCCGGGTCCTCGGGGGAGACCACGGTGAGCCAGAAGTTGTCACCGAGGGGGATGTCGTGGTGGACCGTGAAGCCGAGCACCTTGGTGTAGAAGTCGCGGGCGGCTCGCTGGTCGTCGACGTAGACGCTGGTGAGGCGGATCTTCATCAGGTGTCCTCTCGGTGTTCCGGCAGTCGCCGCCGGCCGGCGATGACCGCCAGGCTGAGCCGTCAGTTCGTCGTCGACCGCCCGGTCGACGTCGGCCATGTCGAGACCATAGGCACGTGTTACGTGCATGTCACTCGTGTTCCGCGCGTTGCGTGTCGGCCGCGGACCAACCCCGCCAAGTGATGCAGCATGAGTGGCATGCGTAGGGGGCGACGCCGACACGGCGGTGGACTCGTGCACCGGCGACGCTCCGGGCGTGCGCAGCTGGACCTGACCGGCCTGTCACCGGAGGTCCGGGCGGTGGTCGAGTCGCTCATCGACGATGGCGAGGTCGACATCACGCGATCTGGTGAGCCGGTGGGCACCTTGGCGTTCACGTCGACGGTCCTCCACGGTGCGGTACTGCCGCCGGATCCTCCAGGCAGGACGGGCCAGGGATCGCCGCGCGAGGGAGTCGTGGTCGTCGCGACCACCATGCTCATGTCCGATGCGGCACGCCGGCGGCTCAGCGACGCGTTCGGCCCCGACTACCTGGTCCTGGACTTCCTGGATGCCCCATCCACGGCCGACATCGTGCTGACGCAGCCGGTGAGCCCGCAACTGACCCATCGGTGGACGCTCATGTTCCCCCAGGCGCAGGTGATCATCACCGAGATCCTCGATCCGGAGTTCGGGCTCGATGTCAGTGGGCCGGTCGGGCGACTGCTGGATGCCGGCGCGCACGTATACCTGCCGCCGCGGCCGGTGGAGCAGGTCGCCGAGAACGTCCTCGGGTACCTTGCCGCCCAGGCTCGCCCGGAGCTCGGGTCTGCCGGCGCGACCAGGCTTGAGCTGGGGACGGACGATGGCGCGGTGTAGCCGGCCACAGCCAAGGCCAGCGTGGTCAGGCGATCGGGAGAGCGTCGATCAGCCAACACAGAGAAGCCGTGGCCGGCGCGCGGCCCGACTGTGGCCTGCGCGGCCTTGAGTCGGTAGCGTCGGCCCTACCGGCAACCTGGGGGACATCGTGAAGCTATTGCTCACTTCCGGCGGGGTCACGAACACGAGCATCCGCGATGCGCTGGTCGACCTGCTGGGCAAGCCGATCGCCGACTCCAGCGCCCTGTGCATCCCCACAGCGCAATGGGGCCATCCGATGTGCGGGCCGGGCGTCAGGGCCTGGCAGTTCATCAGCGGGAACTCCGAGAACCCCATGGTTGACCTGGGCTGGAAGTCCGTCGGCGTCCTGGAGCTCACCGCGCTGCCCAGCATCGACGAGGAGCGCTGGGTACCGCTGGTCCGGGAGACCGACGTCCTCCTCGCGGCGGGCGGCGACGCCCTGTATCTGTGCCACTGGATGCGCCAGTCCGGCCTGGCCGACTTGCTTCCGTCGCTGCCCGAGACGGTGTGGGTGGGACTCAGCGCCGGGAGCATGGTGATGACCCCGCGGATCGGCGAGGACTTCGTCCAGTGGAGGCCGCCGACCGGAGACGACAGCACGTTGGGCGTCGTCGACTTCTCGATCTGTCCACACCTGGCTCAGGAGGGCATGCCGGGCAACTCCCTGGCGGAGGCCGAGAGCTGGGCGGCCGACATCGCGGGTCCGGCGTACGCCATGGACGACCAGACGGCCATCAAGGTGAGCGACGGCACCGTCGAAGTCATCTCCGAGGGGCACTGGAAGCTGTTCTCCGCCTGACGCCAGGAGGCTCCGCCGACCGGCCGGCAGGGTCAGCGAGGCGAGTCGGCGCGGGCGCAACCGGCCGACCGGATGGTCGGCCCGGACGGAACAGGGCCGCAGATCGGGGATGAACCCCCGACCGGCGGGGTTTGCGAGCTGCGAAAACCATGTGAGCCGCACTTTCGTGTGCCGTTAGCGTGCTCCCGCCACTGTCGCCTTGCCGAGGACCTGCCGTTGTACACCACGTGAGACCTCTCGAGCGCTGATTCATCGCGCGTCGCGCATCTGCGCCGCGCTCCTTTTCGCTGCGAACTTCTCACTGGAACCGGTGTATTTCTGTGCCCAATATCTGGGTGGTCGTGCCCACCTGCCTGCCTGTCATTCTCCGCCCTTGCCACTCGTGCGCCTCCGAGCGCTTCCGGGCTAGCGGCAAGTTCCGCGTCAACGCAAACCACAAGCTCCTCGACGCCTGGCTCCTCGCGCTGTGCACCGATTGCGGGGAGACCACCAAGCTCACGGTCCTGGAGCGGATGAACGTCCGCTCCATACGGCCTGAGCTGCTGGACCGGCTGCACCACAACGACCCTGGCCTGACGGCGGAGCTGCTCCAGGACCCGGTCGTGCGGCGCCGAAATCGCATCGCCCTCGACTGGGACAACGCCTGGCGCCTCGACACCGGCGGATCGAATCACCTGGAGGACGGGGCGATCGACGTCTCGGTGCGCTTTGCGGCGCGGATCCCTGTTCGGCCGGTGCGCCTGGTCGCTGAAGGTTTCGGCCTTTCGCGAGCCGAGGTCGAGAGACTCGTCACCGAGGGAAGTCTCGTATCGGCAGTCCGCCTGAGCGGCAAGCGCTCCGGCGACTTCGCCTTCACACTCAAGCGCTGAGCCGTCCCGCGGCCGGGGCCAGTCCGGCAAGGCCCCCGGACTGGCCCCGGCCAGACGCCCGCGCAGGCCCACACCTCGGCCACGAGGGCTCCGATCCACTCCGCGGTTACGCCGGCCATCTGCACTCGTCTCGTCGTGCCGCTGTGGCAGGTACGCGGCAAGACCTTCCTGGGACCGGTAAGCCGCGAGCTTTCGGGTTGGCCGGCCCTTCGCGAGGGTGTCGAGTCACTCGGTGGACGCCCCGGTGCGTCACTTCGCGTCGTCGGTCCTGATTGACGAATCCCAGCGCCAGTCTGCGAGGCGGGGACGGCCGACTAGTTCGGTGCGACCGGTGGACCACAGGAGCACTGCCGAGGGGTCTCCCGGCGGCGCGTCCGGGAAGAGCCGCGCTAGTACGGGCTCGCTGAGCCCTGACGGCGGTGCCCACTCAACGCCAAGACCGCGGGTGATGTCGTAGGTGTGCACGAGAACCTCGACCACCCCCATGGCAGCGAACCCTTCCGGATCGGAGGTGCCATACGGATGCCCGGCACGCGCGTCCGGCGATGCGGCGGTCACGGCGAGGCGAAGGAGCTCTCCGCACATCGCGACACATCGCACGAGCTCCTCGGGGCTGGCCTCAGGGTCCGAAACCGCCTCGATCGGTAGATAGCCCTTGGCCGGCTGAGCCACTACCTGCGAGGCGTAGGAGAACAGGTCGTCAGCGATGTGGGTGGCTGTCTGTCGGCACGACCACTCCAGGTCGCCAGCAGCGAGGCTCCAGTCACGGTTGAGGACGGGTTCGACAGCCTGCCGCATCTCGTCGGTTGCGGTGCTGATCAGGCTCGCCATGGGTCGCATGCCAGCAGCGTTGCTCTGCAGGTCAGAAGTCGTCATGGAAGGCAGTCTCGCCGGCAATCAGGACGTTCTCCGTCCTCGATGCGCACGGATTCGTCAGGTCGCCAGCATCGTCCTGTCCCCGTCCTGAGATCTGGCAGGCAGACCACCGAACGCTCTCAGCCCCGGTAACCCCAGCGTCACCACGCTTTCGAAGGGCGGCGATCTGCTGATCGAGGCGAAGGCCGGCGGCCGCTTGTTCCGAAGCCAGATTGAAGTCCCGTGAAGATTCTGGTCGGTACCTTGTCGGATCCGGAGCGAGGCGTTCGTAGTAGGGGTGAAGCGGCGGTCGGAGGAAGGCCGCTGAGACGAGGAGTGATGAGATGCCGAGGTACCTGATCTCGTTCGAGAAGGGCGCGATGGACCACATCCCCGAGGAGGACTTCCCCGAGGTGGGCAAGGCCGCCCACGCGGTGTGCCAGGAGGCCAAGGACGCCGGCGCGTTCGTCTTCGCCGGCGGGCTGAGTTACGACGATGGCGACGTCGAGCACGCCGTGGTGGCCACCGACGGGATGGTCACCGACGGCCCGTTCCCGGAGAGCAAGGAGCTCGTCGGCGGTGTGGCGATCGTCGACGTGCCCACCCGGGAGGCGGCACTGGAGTGGGCCGCGAAGTTCGCGGTGGCCTGTCGGTGTGCGCAGGACGTCCGCAGGTTCATGGACGACCCGGACCTGATCACGGCTTGAGGCTCGAAGGATGAGGGCCCAACGTGGACCGGGTTCTGGCGTCGCTCGCCTCTGACCCGCCGGATTCTGACGCCGCGACTCCGGTCATTGCCGGTCAGCCACTGATGCACTTGTGCCTCACCCGGCACCTCAGCAGGCGCCAACCTTGCTGACCCTCAGCGGTGCAGCCCGCGTGTCGTCCTGGGAAGAAGCATCAAGGCAGCCGAGCAAGTGTTGTCCGCGGAAGACTCGTAACGATTCTCCGCACCACGCACTCAGACCGTTGTTCACAGAGTCTGGAGCCACGCCGACCTCTTGCGGGTCGGGCTGCTCGCCCCGCACCTGGACCGTGTGGGCGGTGTCGTTGAGTACGGCAGCCTGAAAGTGGTCTCCGGGCGGGGGATCGAACGCGCACGGGGAACTCGCGACTGCCGCCACGACGACCGCTGTGGTGGCGCAGGAGGCTAACCCGATCAAAGACGCCAGGACCAGCGCGGCCGCGATCATGACCTTGTTGCGCCTGGTGTAGGCGCCGGGCGCAAGCTGTGGGTCCGGCACACGGGGAGCATACGACCCGCCCTACTGGGTCTCTGGGCACTCGTCAGGCGGCGCTGAAGGGCCCGCATACGGCCAGCGTGAAGCTGAGTCGGCGCGCCTTGCGGACCTGCGAGAATCGGGATCTTGTGCGGCCGAGGCATGGCTGAGCCTTCCTTCAGCGTGACTCCGCGCTGGATTGTGCCCGTATTGGGCATGCCACCGAGTCTTGCGCTTTCGGCATGTCGGTTCGGGTGCGCTGGCATCCTCGGGACATGACCGAGGTGGCTGGACCTCTCGCCGGCGGCTGCCTGACCCGCTTCGTGACTTCGGCCCTACGGCCTTTCCAGGCAGGGTCCGGGAGGGGCGCATCCGACGAGGGAGCGAGCACCCAGGGGTGCGTTGAGCGTCACCGTGGTGGAGCGCAGCGCTTCGGCGGCGATGCAGTTGTTCCCGGCGGCGTTCGACACTTCCGTCACAACAACGCGCACCGACGTGGGAAACTCGCTCACCGAGGCGCCGGCGAACCTTGCACATGGTGACCCGCCCCAGTTGATCTTCAGGGTGTGTGGGTCTACGAGCGTGGCCTGCCGCCACGGAACTGGAGTTGCCCGAGGCGGTGAAGGCGGCTGACCGGCCTGGTGGCCGGCGTGTTGGGAACCGCATGCTCCCAACACGCCCACCATCAAGGCTGTCATGAGCACACGGCCAAGGGCACGTCGCTCAGCCACCGTGCATCCTCGGCAATGTCCCACCCCTACAGCCACCCCGCACTCCAAGTGCGGCGAAGTAGACCGGCTGCCTGCGCCTCACGCAACTCGAACCTGAAGGAGGCAACTGGCGGCGGGCTGTTGGCGAGAAGGACAGCGTCGCCGCAGCGGGGCCGCGCGGGGGCTTCGATTTCCACTCCTTCTCAGTGGAGTCACGGGGCCCATGGGCCACGGCTCCGAGGCGATCGCCCCGGATTCGACGTCCCGCCGACTCCGACACGATCGGTGACAGGTTTGGACGGATCCGCGTTGAGTGCCTCCTGTCCCTGATAGAAAGACGCCGCTTAGGTCAGGGGGTTCATCGTGCGTGTTCGTGTCGGCCTTGTCGTTCTTGCGGCTGTGGCCACATTGGTGTCTTCCTGCGCAGGAGGCGCCGTCCCGGCTGCTGTTCCGGTGCATCTCGACACGGCACCCCCGGCCCCGATGGCGACAGTGTTTTCGCTGTCCGACGACATCCTGGCCAAGGGGGCCCCCGCGCAGGTGCGGCCGGTCGGGCATCTCAGCGCGTCCGACGTGATGGATGCGCTCACGTGGCTGTCTGGGTACCTCGCGCAGGTGCACGGAGACTTCGGGTGGCTCTGCTCGAAGCCCGGGGCGAGCAGCCCGACCAAGGAAGCAACCTCAGCCGAGACCGTGGGGGATCTGTTCGCCGGCAAGGCGGGCGATCTGTTACTCAACGACCTGGAGCCACGGCTCGCTTCCGACAAGCTGGACTGCTCGGCCGTGACCCCTGCGGCCCCAGGCGTGGTCGTAGGACCTCAGTCGATGACGGTGACCAAGGATCCCCTGTCCGCAGATCTCATCCACGTCGCCTATCGAGGTCGGTTCGGCTACCGGCTCAAGGACCGCAGGGACGCAACGGAGGCCCTGTACGCGGCGGACTTCCGCGTCGACTACGCACTGGGCGCGGACGACTCCGGCTGGCACATTTGGTGGGTCGACCAGAACTATCGACGGTTCGGGAGCGGGTGGATGCCCGGTGTGCCGCTTCCAGCCGGATTTGGTCACGGCGAGGTCGTGCACCCGCTGCCCGATGCAAGCGAGGAAGCGGCGTCGGCCGTTCGTGTGGCGGTATCGAAGACGCTGGCCCAGCCGGGCGCGACCTGGACGCACGCAAGGGACTTCGCGCCTGTCTATGGGGCCCGTGGGACGACAACGATGTCGGGCCCGGTTGCGCTCGATGCGGGTACTGCGTCCTTGGCCGACACCGCTGACCCGACCGCCTCAGAGCTGATTTTCGATCACGGCAAGGTCGACCTTTCGCCGGTGACAGTGCCGATCTCGGCCGTGCCTGGCGAAGCCATCCCGAAGGGTGCGAAGTGGCGCGCATGGGATCCCGCGTCGTCGACAGTCCAGGGCTGGGGGGACGACACCAGTCCCTTTGTCGCGCTCTCCCTGCTGAGGCAGGCCTCGAGTGCCGCCGTGCAGGACTGCTCTGCCGCGGCGACGAAGGTCAAAGCCATTGACTGCTACCGGGTTCGCGTGCCCGCCGCGACGGCTGCATACAGCGGGGGGTTGACCACGCGCGAGGGGTGGTGGGGGCTCTCACACGGCCTCTTTGCCTTCGACGTCGACCTCGGGACCGACACCGAGGGGCGCCTCGTGTGGATCGGACGACACTTCCAGGTCGCGTCACTGGGGAAAGTGGTGGACCGGGTCGACGTGTCGGACACACTCACTGACTTCGCCGGCTCCGCGCCGACGGCCCCTCCGCGCCCGCCTGAGAGCCAGATCGCCGAAGACGGGGCGTACTACCTCCGCAACCGGTGAGAGCTGGGACGACCTTCCGAGCGAAGAGGAAGCGCTACGGACCATGGCAGCCTCACCGATATCGCGCAACGGGCTCATCAGCGAAGAGGTCGGCTACGCCCGTCTCATACTTGGCGATCTGTCCGGCGCGCGCGAGGCGCTGGAAGCCGTTCCAGCTCCCGAGGGCGACGTTGCATGGCACGCCGAACTCAAGCAGCGCGCGGACATGATCCTGGACGTCTTGCAGTCCGAAGGTCCCCAACCGGCCCTACAGCGTCTTTCCAGCTGGCGCACCCAGACTGGCGCGGCGTTGGGTCTTAGCCACCAGCTGATGCAGGCCTGATCCAAAGATGGGGGGAACCGTCCACGAGCGTCCCGAACGCCCGCGCCCGTGCTCACAGAACAGCCGGGCTGTCCAGGACCGTCCCGGGTCGTGCAGGCGTTGGTTGGCAACGGGCGGGCGCGAGGGCTTGAGTGCGAGGCCGGTTACCAGTTGGTCTTTCCAGAACTGTGCCGCGCCGGAGGTGGGTTACGCCTCGTCACGACGCGCTTGAGGATCACGGGAGCAGTCAGGACCCCAGCGGCGGCGAATGCCCCGAGCAACCACGCGGCTCCGGTCCACGGGTGTGACCCTCGGAACGAATCGAAGGATAGCCCAGCGCAGGCCACGAGGCTGATCACAGCGACGGCGTGAACACGCCAAAGGTCCCGGTACATGCTTACTTCACCGTCGGAAGGCGGCACCGACAGCGCCACCGACTACGAGCAGCAGCGCGACCAGGACGAGCGCTGGGATTCCCAGCATGACAACGCCAACCCCTGCCGCGTCGTCAGCCGTGGGGTCGTTGGAGCTGGCCATGGCCACCACGTACCAGAAGGCGAGGACCCCGGCGCCGGCTGGCGCAGACGTGGCCACCGTGCGCCAGGACCGAAGCTTCCCCAGGACTGCCCCCCAACCGAGCGTGGAGAGAACTGCGACCGCTCCCAAAGCGATGGTGGGAAGGATGGCCCAGCCTGGGACCGTCGACGTTCCCCGTGCAGCGAGCGTCAGGAACAACAACCAGGCGCCCAAGAGCACTAGCCAGACAACCCGGCAGACCTTGGCCCAGCGCGGGAGCGAAGCACGACGGGCAGGAACCCACGCTTGGCCGTTCCAGCGCCAGTGCCCATCGGGGGAAGTGGTTGGCCGCCACACTGAACCGTCGAACCACCATCGCCCGTCCGGGCTGAAGCGCGAGGCTGGCTCGGTCAGCGGAGGCGGCATCGCTGGGAACTCCGCTGGCCTCTCCACGGCACCAGCAAATCAGACTGGACGGGTGCGGCGACGGTGCTTCGACTACTCCGAGTTGTCAGCGATGTCCCCTCTGCCTGCAGCTCCGTTCAGCTCGCGGGTCTGCGCATCGGGCCGCGAACCCTCGCCGACACCTTGGCGGCCCCGCTGCGATGCGGATCCGAGGGCCGGGCGCACGGGGGTGAAGAGCCGGCCAGATCCTGAGGCTGCAGCTGGGGCTTCGGGTAGCCGGCCACGTGTGGGCCTCCGTCTTCGCCAGCGCTTGAGGCGGTGAATGGAGGTTCGGGCGTGGCGGGGGCAGCATTCCGGGTTGATCGCGGCCCGCCTCGTTGTTGTGTCCTGGCCCGGGTCAGCCCGGAGCGCGTAGGGGTGGGGTGCGCGAGGACGGCGCGAAGCGCCGCCCGCAGTGCGGGGTCCCATCGGCGAAGCGCGGAGGGCGTGGCAGGGCCGGGTTGGCGAGGCGGAGCCGCGCCCTAGACGTCCTGATGTCTGCCGAGCAGCTGCGATTCGGTCCCGTCGCGGTCGAGATTCCGTCGCTCGAGGACGACACTCCGGGGACGTGACTGGGCACGTACTGGGCACGCCGGCGCGGTTGGGCGCCTGAGACGACGAAGCCGCAGGTCGGGTTTGGGCCCGTGACCTGCGGCTTTTCGGGTGGAGCGGGTGACGGGAATCGAACCCGCATGACCAGCTTGGAAGGCTGGGGCTCTGCCATTGAGCTACACCCGCGCGACACCGCCGTCGAGGGCGGGGTTGCGGGGCGTTAGCCTAATGCCCGCTGTCGCACGTTCCGAAATCCGACCCCGTGACGGGGTGTCGAGTGGGGGTCACGGCCGCAGCACACGGGGTATGGCGCAGCTTGGTAGCGCGTCCGCTTTGGGAGCGGAAGGCCGCCGGTTCGAATCCGGCTACCCCGACCCTGCCCGTCTTGTCCTTCCCGTTGCGACACAGGCGATTTCGCCAAACGCCCACGCCGCGCCACCGCACCGTCCTAGGCTTCAAAGCACCCGGGGTGCTCCCGGGTGGCGGGGCAGACACGCGGGGGCGACACCAGCACACCACCGGCTGCTCGGTCGTCCACGCTGCAAGGGGTGCCCATGTCCGAGACGGTTGCCGAGGCCCGGCCCGACACCAGCGAGGCGGTGGCCCTCCACCAGGTCTTCCGCGACGCGCTCGAGTCGGCCTCCGACCTCGTGGCTGGTGCGGTGGTTGAGCGTCCCGAGGCGCAGGAGGCGGTGGCCGGCTACTACGGCAACGTCCTGGCCTTCCTGCGCGCCCACCACGAGGCCGAGGACGCGGCCCTGTGGCCCCGGCTGCGTGAGCGGTGCCCCGACGAGGCGATGGTGCCGGCGGTCATCGCCGAGCACGAGGCCCTCGAGGGCACGCTGACCCGCGCCGAGCACGCCCTGGTGCAGTTCTCCACCGAGCCCACCGCGCAGTGGGGCGGCCACCTCGTCGGCGCACTGCTCACCCTCCAGTTCGAGCTCGAGGCCCTCGTCAGCACCCAGGAGGCCGAGATCCTGCCCCTGGCCGCCGAGCACCTCAGCGTCGAGGAGTGGGCCGAGATCACCCCGCTGGCCTTCGCGGCCTTCGGCGGCGACCGGCCCTGGCTCGTGCTCGGGCTCGTCCTAGACGCCTCGACCGAGGCCCAGGCCGCGTCGCTGCTCGAGCGCCTCCCCGAGGACGTCCGTGCCGGCTGGCAGGGCGAGGACCAGGCCCGCTACGAGACCTTCGTGGCCGAGCTGCGCGGCTGAGCCACGGGATACCGGCCGCGCACCTCCCGGCCGGACCTCACCTGCCGGACACCGTCCGCAGCCACTGGCGCGAGGTTGACGTCCGGGAGCCGAGGTCGGCCGTGGGTGGTGGGTGGCACCCCGGGCGCCCGCGCCTCACAGACCGTAGTGCTCCAGCAGCCGCAGCCAGATCTCGCTCATCGTCGGGAACGAGGGCACCACGTGCCACAGCCGCTCCAGCGGCACCTCCCCGACGACCGCGATACCGGCGGCGTGGACCATCTCGGCAGTGTCCTGCCCCACGAACGTCGCCCCCACCACCACCCGGCGGCTCTCGTCGACCACGATCTGGGCGTAGCCCTCGTACTCGTCGGCCTGCAGCCCCGCCCCGGACGCCGCGCGCATCTTGACGTTGACCACCCGCACGTCCATCCCGCGCTCGCGGGCGGCGGCCTCGGTCAGGCCCACCGAGCTCACCTCGGGGTCGGTGAACACGACCTGCGGCGCCCCGAGGTGGTCGGCCCAGGCGCGCATCCCCGGTCCGTCGGTGGCCCGGCCGGCGCCGCGCGCGGCGATGATGTCGCCGGCCACGCGGGCCTGGTACTTGCCCATGTGGGTCAGCAGGTTGCGCCCGGTGACGTCGCCGACGGCGTACAGCCAGTCGCCCGGCACCGAGGTGACCCGCATGGAGTCGTCGACCACGACGTAGCCGGACTCGTCGACCTCGGCGCCCACGACGTCCAGCCCGAGGTCGCCGGTGTTGGGCGTGCGGCCCATCGCCGCCATGACCTCGTCGCCGGCGACCGTGCTGCCGTCCGAGAGCGTGACGGTCACCTCGCCGCCGGGCTCGGGCCGCGACACCGCCGTCACCGTCACCCCCAGCCGCACGTCGACCCCCTCGCGCGCCAAGGCCGCCGCGACGAGCGAGGAGGCGAACGGCTCCGCGCGCCCGAGCAGCCGCGGCCCACGCTCGACCAGCGTCACCCGTGACCCGAGGGCGCAGTAGATCTGCGCGGTCTCGCAGGCGACCACGCCGCCGCCGAGGATGACGAGGCGCTCCGGGACGGTGGAGGAGGTCGTCGCCTCGATGTTGGTCCACGGCTTGGCGTCGCGCAGCCCGGGCAGGTCGGGCACGGCGGGGGAGGTGCCGGTGGCCACCACCACCGCGGCGCCGGCCCGGTAGGTCGTGCCGTCGACCTCGACGAGGCGCTCGCCGACCAGCCGTGCGGTGCCGCGCACGAGGGCGATGCCGGCCGACTCCAGCCAGCGCACGGCGCCGCTGTCGTCGAGGTCGGAGATCCAGTAGTCCCGCCGGGCCATCACCTCGGCCGGGACGAGGTGGGCCCCGGCGACCCCACGCACCCGCTGCGCCGCGTGGGCGGCGTGCACCGGCCGCAGCATCGCCTTGGTCGGGGTGCATGCGTAGAAGCTGCACTCGCCCCCGACGAGCCGGCGCTCGACGACCATGACCTTCAGCCCGCTGCGCCCGGCCCGGTCGGCGGCGTTCTCGCCCACCGCGCCGGCGCCGACCACGATCACGTCGAAGGACTCGTCCACCGCTTCGCTCATGGCCTGACGCTAGCCCCGGTATGCCGTGCCGTCGCCCCGGGAGGCGCGCCCCGCCGTGCGGCCGGTCACCCCGGCCGCGGCGCCGACCCGGGCGGAGCGCATTTCGGTCCGTCCGGCGCGTGTGGATACCATGACCTGTCCTCTCGGCTCCGGGCCGAGCCTTCCTGATGCCCACACCTTGGAGTAACCCGCAGTGAAGAGTGCCGTCGAGACCCTCAACCCGACCCGGGTCAAGCTGACCGTCGAGGTCCCCTTCGAGGAGCTCAAGCCGAGCCTCGATGCGGCTTACAAGACGATCGCGTCGCAGATCTCCGTGCCCGGCTTCCGCCAGGGCAAGGTCCCGGCCCGGATCATCGACCAGCGCGTCGGCCGTGGCGCCGTCCTCCAGGAGGCCGTCAACGACGCGCTGCCGAAGTTCTACGGCCAGGCCGTCGAGGAGAACAAGGTCCGCCCGCTCGGCCAGCCCGAGCTCGACGTGACCGAGGTCCCGGCCGAGGACGGCCAGGAGCTGAAGTTCACCATCGAGGTCGACGTCCGCCCCGAGATCACCCTGCCCGACTACGAGGGCCTGGCCATCGAGGTCGACGAGGTCGCGGCGAGCGACGAGGACGTCGAGGAGCGCCTGACCTCCCTGCGTCAGCGCTTCGGCACCCTGACCGGTGTCGACCGCGAGGCCCAGACCGGTGACTTCGTCTCCATCGACCTGACCGCCACCATCGGCGAGGACGAGATCGACGCGGTCAAGGGCATCTCCTACGAGATCGGCACCGGCAACATGCTCGACGGCCTCGACGAGGCCCTGGTCGGCATGAAGGCCGAGGAGACCAAGACCTTCACCGCCCCGCTCGCCGGTGGCGACCGTGAGGGTGAGGACGCCGAGATCACCGTGACCGTGCAGTCGGTCAAGGAGCGCGTCCTGCCCGAGCTCGACGACGACTTCGCCCAGCTCGCCTCCGAGTTCGACACCCTCGAGGAGCTCAAGGCCGACGTGACCGCCCAGGCCGAGCGCGCCAAGAAGTTCGAGCAGGGCGTCCAGGCCCGCGACAAGGTCCTCGAGCACCTGCTCGACAACACCGAGATCCCGGTGCCCGACGCCCTCGTCGAGGCCGAGGTCCACAGCCACCTCGAGAACGAGAACCGCCTCGAGGACGACGAGCACCGCGCCGAGGTGCAGGAGAGCGCCCGCAAGGCCCTGCGCGCCCAGTTCCTGCTCGACGCCATCGTCGAGAAGGAGGAGGTCAGCGTCGGCCAGCCCGAGCTGATCGAGTACCTCGTCATGTCCGCCTCGCAGTACGGCATGGACCCCAACGAGTTCGCCAAGGCCGTTGACGAGGCCGGCCAGATCCCGGCCATGGTCGCCGAGGTCGCGCGCCGCAAGGCCCTGGCCACGGTCCTGGAGAAGGCCGCCGTCAAGGACACCGCCGGCAACGAGGTCGACCTCAACGAGCTCAACGTCGAGCTGGCCGACACCACCGGCGAGGCGATCGAGGACCACGAGGGCCACGACCACGCCTGAGCCGCGCCGGTCGCCTGACCGACACCGCACCACCGCGTATGCCGCGGCCGGGACTCCCGGTCGCGGCATACGTGTGTCCGGGGCCGGGTGGCGGGGTGACGAGGTGACCCAGCGACAGCTCGTCAGCGCCGACTGCCGACCTCGCGGTGCCAGTACGCCCCGTTCGCGCTGGTGGACCGGACGACCGCGTCCACCTCGTCAGGGGCCTCCCACAGCTGAATCAGGTACGCGTCGACCGAGCCGTCGGCGAGCTCGCCGGCACGGCCGGCGTCCCGGCCCCTCGCGCTGACGCGCACGCGGTAGGGGCCGGGGGGCAGGTCCAGGGTGCCCCGGGTCTCGTTGGCCCAGGTGCACCACCGTGCCTCGCCGCCGGGTGGGACGGTGACCGACACCTCCACGACGTCCTCCCACTGGTCGCTTGGCGGGCCAGGGGCTTCGGCCTCGAGGGCGATCCGCACTGGCGACCCTCCCGACCGCCGGGCGAGGTTGATGTACAGGCCGTCGCCGGAGGCCGCCCCGACGAGCCCGTTCACCTGACCGGCGAACCATCGGTCGAAGTCCCCGTCAAAGCCGACACCCAGGCCCCACAGCAGGTCGAGCTGCCCGTAGTCGGTGTGTACGACGCCGTCGAACAGGAGCCTCGTCATGGCGCGAGTATGGCCGCCAGGACGACCCGGCGCCCGGGCACGGCCCACGCCGTGGGCCTGCCGGGACTGCCGGCCGGGACTCCCGGTCGCGGCATACGCGTGTCCGGGCCCGGCTGGCGCGGGGGAGGGGCGGCGCTCAGTCGAGGTCGCGGCGGCGGAAGGCCTCCAGCCCGAGCACGACCAGTGCAACCCCGACCACGGTCAGCCACGCCAGCGGGGTCGCGGTGAGGGAGCCGCCGGGCAGCCGCGGGGTGTGCGCGAACGGGGAGACGTCCATGACCCGCTGGTCCAGCTGGAACAGCGGGCCCAGCTCGCCGACGAGCAGGAACGCCACGAGCAGCGCCCACGCGACGGTGACCAGGCGCGGCACCAGGCCGAAGGCCGCCACGGCGATGCCGATCATCACCAGCACCGCGGGCAGCTGGGCCAGTGCGGCGCCGAGGAGCCGCCCGACCTGGTCGTAGTCGTTGAGCGTGGCCGCCGCGGACAGGCCCATCGTCAGCCCGACGACGAAGAGCAGCCAGACCGAGCCGAGCACCGCCACCGTGACGTGGCTGAGCGCCCAGCGGCGTCGTCCGGTGGCCGTCGCCAGCAGCGGCTCGGCGCGCAGGGCCTGCTCCTCCCCGTGCAGGCGCAGGACCGCGGAGATGCCGAAGATGCAGGTGATGATGGCGATGACGCTGAGCTCGGTGCCGAAGAACGCGTCGAGCAGGCCCGCCTGGCCCCCGAGCTTGGTGATCATGTCCCGGGCCCCGGGCGTGTCCAGGAAGGACTGCACGCTGTTGGCCAGACTCCCGACGATCAGTCCCATCACGGCGAAGCCGACCGTCCACGACAGGAGCACCGCGCGCTGCAGCCGGACCGCGAGGCCGAGCGGGCCGGCCAGCCAGCGCGTCGCCTCCGCCCGGCCGCCCCGGTCGGCGAGCAGGCCCGCGCCGAGGTCGCGGCGACCCACGAGGGCGTAGGCCCCGGCGGCGACCAGCGCGGTGAACAGCGCACCGATGAGGAAGACCCACCAGCGCACCCCGGCGAACGGGCGGACCTGCTGGGCCCAGCCGACCGGCGAGAGCCAGGACGCCCAGCGCGGACCGTGCGCGTCGGAGACGTCGCCCACGGCGCGCAGCAGGTAGGTGGCTCCGAGGACGGCAGCGGTCAGCCCGGTCGCTCCCCGGGCGCTGGTCGTGAGCTGGGCCATGACCGCGGCGACGGCGGCGAAGGACACGCCGGTGAGCGCCCAGGACAGGCCGAACGCCAGCGACCCGCTGACCGGCAGCCCGGCGGCGACCAGGCTGAGCCCGGTCAGCACCCCGAGCGTGATCGCGGTGCCGCAGGTGACCGCGAGGGCGGCGGTCAGCGGGGCGAACCGCCCGACGACGCCGGCACCGACCAGCTCGAGGCGGCCGGCTTCCTCCTCGGCCCGGGTGTGCCGCACCAGCAGGATCATGGTCAGCACCGCGACCAGGGCCGCGCCCAGCGCGTTGACCTTGAACATGGCCACGGCACCGGCGGAGCTGGTGTCGAGCACCTTGCCGTAGAGCGCGACCATCGCCGGGTTGCCGTTGATCGTCACGCCGATCTGGCGACGGGAGACGATGTCGGGGTAGAGCGTCAGCGTGCTGGAGGCGGTGCTGCCGGCCAGCACGACGAAGACCGCCAGCCACACCGGGACCAGCACCCGGTCGCGGCGCAGCGCGAGGCGTGTCAGCTGCCAGGTGCCGGTGAAGGCGCCGGCCCCGGGCGCGGCGGTCGTGGGACGGGTGGCGCCGAGGGTGCCCGCGGTCCCGGTGGACGTGCCGGTGCTCACCGTGGGCCGCCCGCGCTGCTCGGGACGGAGCTGCCGTTGGCCACCAGCTCGTCCTTGTAGTGGCGCAGGAACAGCTCTTCCAGGGTCGGCGGCTGGCTGACCAGGCTGCGGACCCCGGCCTGGCTGAGCCGGCGCATCACGGCGTCGAGGTGCTCGGTGTCGATCTGGCCGACCACCATCGCGCCGTCCGCCCGAGGCTCGACCAGGAGGTCGTGGACGCCGGGCAGCTCGGCCAGGCCGGCCGGGACGGACGCGAGCTCGGCGGTCACCGACGTGCGGGTCAGGTGGCGCAGCTCGGTGAGCGTCCCGGTCTCGGCGGTGCGGCCGTGGCGGATGATGCTCACCCGGTCACACAGCGCCTCGGCCTCGGCCAGGATGTGGCTGGAGAGCAGCACGGTGCGGCCGCGCTCGCGCTCCTCGTCGATGCACTGACGGAAGACCTCCTCCATCAGGGGGTCCAGGCCCGAGGTCGGCTCGTCGAGCAGCAGCAGCTCGACATCGGAGGCCAGGGCGGCGACCAGGGCGACCTTCTGCCGGTTGCCCTTGGAGTAGGCCCGTCCCTTCTTGCCCGGGTCGAGCTCGAAGCGCTCGAGCAGCAGCCGGCGCCGCTGCGGGTCGAGGTTGCCGCGCAGCCGGCCGAGCAGGTCGATGACCTCACCCCCGGTCAGGGTGGGCCACAGCGACACGTCGCCGGGCACGTACGCCAGCCGGCGGTGCAGCGAGGTGACGTCGCGCCACGGGTCGCCGTCGAGCAGACGCACCTGCCCCGCGTCGGCCCGCAACAGCCCCAGCAGCACGCGAAGGGTGGTGGTCTTGCCGGATCCGTTGGGGCCGAGGAACCCGTGCACCTCGCCCCGCCGCACCGACAGGTCCAGCCCGTCAAGCGCCCTGGTGCTGCCGAAGGACTTGACCAGCCCCGAGACCTCTATCGCCAGATCCATGCCTTCGACGCTACTCTGCGTTCATAAATCTGTGAAGATTCGAAATCTCAAGGTTCCCCTCGGGAGGTGCGCCTGTGACTCAGGACCAGGACGTGCGGCTGAGCCAGTTCGTCGAGGACTTCGCCTCGACGATGGTCACAGCCGGCGTGCCACGGATGCCCGCGCGGGTGTTCAGCGCGCTGATGGTCAGCGAGTCCGGGCGGCTCACCGCCGCCGAGCTCTCGGAGCGGCTGCAGGTCAGTGCCGCGGCGGTCTCCGGTGCCATCCAGTACCTCGAGACGGTCCACCTGGTCCGGCGCACCCGTGAGCCGGGCTCGCGCCGCGACCAGTACGTCGTCGAGCACGACGTCTGGTATCGCGTGACGATGGACCAGGACGCACTGCTCGGCCGGTGGGTCGAGCAGCTGGACACCGGCATGGCCCTGGTCGGGCGCGACTCCGAGGTGGGCGCCCGGCTGGCGGAGACCCAGGAGTTCTTCAGCTTCCTGCGCGAGGAGATGACCCACCTCATCGAGCGCTGGGAGCAGCGCAAGCGGCTGCGCAGCACCGCCTCCTGACCGCAGGGGTTGTGCGCTCACGGCGAACACCGTGCCCACACGGGATTCACGGGGCAGGGCCGGGCGTTAGGGTCATCGCAAGGATCGAGAGAACCCGCACCACCCGCGCTACAGATGGAGACACGGTGAGCCACAGCAGCGAGGTCGTCGCCGCAGCCAACGGTCAGATGGCCGGCCTGGACGACCACATCTACAACCGTCTGCTCAAGGAGCGGATCATCTTCCTCGGCTCCGAGGTGCGCGACGACAACGCCAACGCGATCTGCGCGCAGCTCCTCCTGCTGGCCGCCGAGGACCCCGAGGCCGACATCTGGCTCTACATCAACAGCCCTGGCGGCTCGGTGACCGCCGGCATGGCCATCTTCGACACCATGCAGTGGGTGCCCAACGACGTGGCCACCGTCGCGATGGGCCTGGCGGCCAGCATGGGCCAGTTCCTGCTCAGCGCCGGCGCCCGCGGCAAGCGCTTCGCCACCCCGCACGCCCGCGTGATGATGCACCAGCCCTCCGGCGGCATCGGCGGCACCGCCTCGGACATCAAGATCCAGGCCGAGCAGATGCTGCACATCAAGAAGCAGATGGCCGGCCTCATCGCCGAGCACACCGGCCAGTCCGTCGACCAGATCGAGAAGGACTCCGACCGCGACCGCTGGTTCACCGCGGAGGAGGCCAAGGACTACGGCTTCGTCGACCACGTCTACACCCACGCCGGCCAGGCGCCGGGTGGCGGCGGCACCGCGAACTGACCTCCCGCCATACCGACGCCTGATATTGGAGCAACAGCAATGACCCAGAACCCGTATGGCGGCCTCCACGTCCCGCAGATGGGCGGCGGCCTGCACGTCCCCGGCCCGAGCAGCCGCTACATCCTGCCGCAGTTCGAGGAGCGCACCTCCTACGGCATGAAGCGGCTCGACCCCTACACCAAGCTCTTCGAGGACCGCATCATCTTCCTCGGCGTGCAGGTCGACGACGCCTCGGCCGACGACATCATGGCGCAGCTGGTCGTCCTGGAGTCCCAGGACCCCGACCGCGACATCATCATGTACATCAACAGCCCCGGCGGCTCGTTCACGGCGCTGACGGCGATCTACGACACGATGCAGTACATCCGCCCCGACATCCAGACGTTCGTGCTGGGCCAGGCGGCCTCGGCCGCGGCGGTGCTCCTGGCCGCCGGCGCCCCCGGCAAGCGCTATGCCCTGCCCAACGCGCGCGTCCTGATCCACCAGCCGGCGATGGCCGGGGGCGACTACGGCCAGGCCAGCGACATCGAGATCCAGGCCAACGAGGTGCTGCGCATGCGCACCTGGCTGGAGGAGACGCTGGCCAAGCACACCGGCCGCAGCGTCGAGCAGATCGAGACCGACATCGAGCGCGACAAGATCCTCACCGCCGACATGGCCAAGGACTACGGCATCGTCGACGAGGTCCTCGCCAGCCGCAAGGCCTCGTTGCAGGCCTGAGCGACGCCCACCGGGACGCCCTGACGGTCCCCGGTCCCCGGCAGGTATGCCGTGGGGCCGGGGACCGTTCGCGTCCGCCCCGTCGCCGGTGGCCGGGGTCCGGGCCGGTGGGGTGGGCGCGCGGCCGGTGACCACCCGGCATACCGTGGCGGGGATGGAGACCGTCGCTGTCCACCTTGTCCGCTGTTGGCGGACAAGCCGTGACGGACGGCCGACACCGGCGTCTAATGAGACGTGGACGGGACCTCGCGAGGTACCGTCATCCATCACCGCAAGCAGCACCAGTGGTAATCACCCGACAGGAAGGACCGCCCCGTGGCACGCATCGGAGACGGTGGCGATCTCTTGAAGTGCTCCTTCTGCGGCAAGAGCCAGAAGCAGGTCAAGAAGCTGATTGCGGGCCCCGGGGTCTACATCTGCGACGAGTGCATCGACCTGTGCAACGAGATCATCGAGGAGGAGCTGGCGGAGTCCTCCGAGCTGGGCCTGGACGAGCTGCCCAAGCCCCGGGAGATCTTCGAGTTCCTCGAGCAGTACGTCGTCGGCCAGGACGTGGCCAAGAAGGCCCTCGCCGTGGCGGTCTACAACCACTACAAGCGGATCCAGGCCGGTGAGAGCGCCAAGAAGGGCGACGACGCGGTCGACATCGCCAAGTCCAACATCCTGCTCATCGGGCCGACCGGCTGTGGCAAGACCTACCTGGCCCAGACGCTGGCGCGGATGCTCAACGTCCCGTTCGCCATCGCCGACGCCACGGCGCTGACCGAGGCCGGCTACGTCGGCGAGGACGTCGAGAACATCCTGCTCAAGCTCATCCAGGCCGCGGACTACGACGTCAAGAAGGCCGAGACGGGCATCATCTACATCGACGAGGTCGACAAGATCGCCCGCAAGAGCGAGAACCCCTCGATCACCCGGGACGTCTCCGGTGAGGGCGTGCAGCAGGCGCTGCTCAAGATCCTCGAGGGCACGACGGCCTCGGTGCCGCCGCAGGGTGGGCGCAAGCACCCGCACCAGGAGTTCATCCAGATCGACACGACCAACGTGCTGTTCATCGTCGGCGGCGCGTTCGCCGGTCTGGAGAAGCTCATCGAGTCCCGCTCGGGCAAGAAGGGACTGGGCTTCGGCTCCCAGCTGCACACCGCCAGGGACGCCGGCGAGAGCTACGGCGACGTGATGCCCGAGGACCTGATGAAGTTCGGGCTCATCCCCGAGTTCATCGGCCGCCTGCCGGTCATCACCACGGTCTCGCCGCTCGACCGTGACGCCCTGGTGCGGATCCTCACCGAGCCGCGCAACGCGCTGGTGAAGCAGTACCACCGCATGTTCGACATCGACAACGTCGAGCTGGAGTTCACCGACGACGCGATCGAGGCCGTCGCCGAGCAGGCGCTGATGCGTGGCACCGGCGCCCGCGGGCTCCGCGCGATCATGGAGGAGGTGCTGCTGCCGGTGATGTTCGACGTGCCCAGCGACGACGACATCGCCCGCGTGGTGGTCACCCGCGAGGTCGTCCTCGACAACGTCAACCCCACGATCGTGCGCCGCGACGTGCCGGCGCAGCGGCCGAAGCGCGCGCCGCGCAAGGAGTCTGCCTGAGCCGTGGGCTGGTGAGCGAAGACGAGGCCCGGGAAGCGTGACGCTTCCCGGGCCTCGCCGTTCCCCCCTGCTCTGGGGTCGGGCCTCAGCGCTTCTCGCAGGCGATGCCGTCCTTGTCGCTGTCGCTCTTGCGGTTCGCCGCGTAGAGGGCGTTGCTGACGGCGAAGTTCGTCACCGGCTTGGCATGCCCGCTGACCCGGTCGTGGGCGCCCGTGCGGCCCACTCCGTGCGGGTAGCGCTGGTTCAGCTGTGTGCAGTTCTTGAACGTCGTGACCGTGCTGGCCTGGGTCAGCGTCACCTGCGAGGACGGCGCCGCCATCCCGGCGAAGACGACCAGCCCGGCCAGCACCATGTTCGCGATGTGGTTCATCTGTGGTTCCCCCTGCAGTGGAACGAGGTCCCGTCCGTGGAGCCTCGAGCAGTTCGACGCTACGCGGCGTCGTTCGTGACCTGAGCGGACTTGACCATTTGCTTACCTTTCCGGGTCGGTGCTGGGACGCCCTGGGGCGGCCCGCCACCACAACCCGACCCCCGCGAGGCCCAGCAGCGCCAGGACGGTGAGGGTGGCGCGGCCCTGGGGGTGGATCGCCGCCCCGGCCCGGGCCAGGCCCCAGACACCGGCGGTGACCAGGCCGACCAGCGCCGCGCGGGTGGCCCACCGCCGCACCACCACCCGGGGGAGCTGCCCGGATGACGGCACGGTGGCCGCCAGCGCGCCGGCGCCGTGGCCGGCCAGCACCACCCACGCGGCGGCCAGCGCCCACCAGCTCGTCGGGTCGCTCACGCGGGCCGCCCAGAACCAGCCGAGGACGGCGAGCACCACCAGCGCGACGTGCGAGTCAGGTTCGGCCGCGGATGCCAGCGCCAGCACCACCACGCAGATGGTGACTGGACCGGACCAGGAGGCGCCGGCGGCGTGCGCCACGGCAAGGAAGAGCACCGGCGCCAGCGCGACCACGAGGCGCAGCAGGGCCTGCTGCCGGGTGAGGGCACCGAGGTCGGCAACGAGCGCGCGCAGCGCCGGGGGCAGGGAGGCGTTCACCGCTGCGCCATCCGCGGTGCGGCGGCGCGGCGCGTGACGTCACGCAGCACCTGGTCGAGGCTGCCCGGCCCCTGCCAGGCGACCACCGGGACCCCGACGGCCTGCACCCTCTGCAGCTCGCGGCGACGCTCGAGCAGGCGCACCCGCCAGGCGATCCCCGCGAACGGCTCCTGCGGGTCGTCCCCGGCCAGGCCCTCGGGCAGGGTGTCGATGACGATGACCGTCAGGCCGCGGCGGGCCAGGGTGACGGCGTGGCTGAGCGCCACCGGGGACACCAGGGGCGAGAGCAGGACCACCACGGTGCCGGCGGAGACCCCGGTCAGCGCGTGGCGGGGGTCGTCCTCGAGCCGGGAGGCCACCTCGATCGAGGCCAGGGCGTCCAGCACCCGGCGCAGGTGGTGCTTGCCCGTGGCCGCCGGCACGCGGGTGGTGCCGGTCGAGCCGAGCACCCGCAGGCTGACCCGGTCGCCGCGGTGCAGGTAGTGCTCCGCCATGGCGCCGGCCGCGCGGACCGTGGTGTCCAGGCTGCTCGCCGCACCGTCCAGCCCCTCGCTGGGGCCGAGGTCGTTGAGCGCGTCGACGATCAGCAGCACGTGGCTGTCCTGGTCGGCCCAGCTGGAGGTCACGTGCAGGCTGCCGGTGCGCAGTGACACCGGCCAGTGGATGCGGCGCAGCCGGTCCCCGAGCTGGAACGGCCGGATGCTGGCGAACTCGCTGCCGTCGCCGGGCCTGCCCGAGCGGTTGAGCCCCACCAGGCCGCTGGGGTGGGGCATCGGCGCGGTGGTGTCGAACCGCGTGGGGACCGGCAGGGTGCTGAGCCCGACCGGCTCGACCTCGTGCGCACCCCAGCGGAACGCGCCCCAGGCGCTGTGCGCCACGACCACGGCCGGGCCGACCGTGCGCCGGCCCCAGCGGGTCGTACGCACGGCCAGGGTGAGCGGCAAGGCCTCGGGTGGCTGCGTCCCGGACGCCGCGACCGTCACGGTGCGGGTGGGCGGCGCGACCTGCTGGAAGTCGCCGGCGGCAAGCTTGGCGGTCGCCTGCTCCAGCCCGGGCACCGGCTGCACGGCCGCCGTCCAGCGCACCGCCTCGCCCTCGCGCACCGTGCGCGGCGCCAGGCGGGCCTCGACCTGCGGCGCCGCGCCGGGCCGGGACAGGGCCGACCAGAGGGCGACGACCAGCAGCGGGGCCGCGAGCACGAGCAGGTCGGGCCGGCGCAGCCACGTGGCGGCCAGCGCCAGGGCGGCGCCGGCGACGCAGGCGCGCACGTGGGCGCTGGTGGGGCGCCACGGGACCTGTGGCGGGGGAGTGGGCACGGTCAGCGGATCCGTTCCGCCTCGCGGGCCGCAGGTGTCGCCACCGTGTTCAGCACGCTGCCGACGACGGTCGCCCCCGAGGCGTTGCTCATCCACAGCTCCGGCTTGATGGTGACCCGGTGCGCGAGCACCGGCAGCGCGACGGCCTTGACGTCCTCGGGGGTGACGTAGTCGCGGCCGTGCACCACGGCATACGCGCGGGCCGTGAGCATCAGTGCGAGGGCGCCCCGCGGGGAGGACCCGACCAGGACGTGCCGGTGCGTGCGCGTGGCGGAGGCGAGGGCGACGCAGTAGTCGTGGATGGTGTCGTCGACGGTGACGGTCTCGACGGCAGCCTGCATGCCGCGCAGGCCCGTGGCGTCGGTCACCGCGCGCAGCGTCTGCTCCTCGTGTTGGCGGCTGACCCGGCGGCGCAGCACCTGCGCCTCCTCCGCCGCGGTGGGGTAGCCGAAGCTGACCCGCATGAGGAACCGGTCGAGCTGGGCCTCCGGCAGGGGGTACGTCCCTTCGTACTCCACCGGGTTCGCCGTCGCGAGCACGTGGAACGGGGCCTCGAGCAGGAAGGTCTGGCCTTCGACCGTGACCTGCCGCTCCTGCATCGCCTCCAGCAGCGCGGCCTGCGTCTTGGGCGGGGTGCGGTTGATCTCGTCGGCGAGCAGCAGCCCGGTGAACAGCGGGCCCTGGCGGAAGACGAAGTCGCCGGCACGCTGGTCGAAGACGAACGACCCGGTCAGGTCCGCCGGCAGCAGGTCCGGGGTGAACTGCGCCCGCTTGAAGTCCAGCCCGAGCGTCTGGGCGAAGGAGCGCGCGGCCAGCGTCTTGCCCAGGCCCGGGTAGTCCTCCAGCAGGACGTGGCCGCCGGCCAGGACGGCGCTGAGGACGAGGGTGAGCGCGTCGCGCTTGCCGACGACGGCGGTCTCGACCTCGTCGAGGACCTGCGCGGCGAGGCGCGAGACGGTGGTCAGGTCGGGCGTGGTCACAGGGACTCGATTCGGGTCAGGATGGCGGACAGGTAGCGGGGGTCGGTGCTCGCACGCGCCGGGGGCGGGGTGGTGACGAAGGCCAGCAGGTCCTCCCCGAGCAGCTGCCGGGCAGCCTGCGGGTGCTCGTGCCGGTCGACGCCGTAGCGGGTGTCGAGCCGGTCGTCGACGAGCTCGACCAGCAGCGGGTGCAGGTCGCGGGTGAACGTCTCGGGGTGGCTGGTGTCCTGCAGCAGGTGCAGCAGCCGGCGCACGCGCACGTCGTCGCCGCGGACCCGCTGGTAGGGCTGGTAGCCGGCGTCCCACGAGACCATCTCGGCCTGCGCGGCCAGGTCGGACACCAGCCAGGTCACGGCCGCCACCGCGAGCAGGCCCGCGCCCAGCAGCAGCGGGCGGGGACGTGAGCCGATGATCGCGGCGACGACGCACAGCACCACCCAGAGCGCCGCGGTGACGCCGATCCGCTTGACCCACAACCGGTTCACGGCATGCCTCCGGGGCCAGAGCTGACCACGTCCCGACGGCGGGCCAGGTCTTCGTGCAGGGTCGTCAGCGCCGCCGTGGCGCGCACCCGGGCGTCCTCACCGAGGTCGTGGGCGGAGAAGCGGGCCTCGCGGAAGAGCGCCGAGAGGGTGGCGATCGCCCGCGGGTCCACCGCGTGCGCCTCGATCACCCGGGCCGTGAACTCGGCGGAGGTCTCGGCGGGGGAGCGGGGCAGGCCGGCGGCGCTCGCGGTCTCCTCCAGGGCGACCCAGCAGGCGACGATCGCGTTGCGCGGGGACCCGTGCGCCAGTCCGGCGAGCTGTGCCGAGGCGGTGGCGGTCAGCGCCTCCTGGACGTCGGGGACCGGCTCGAACGCGGGCACGGCGGGGACCGAACGGCGCACCCGGTCCCGGTCGCGCCACATCTGCCAGAGGGACCAGAGCACGACCAGGGCCGCGAGGACGACGACCGCGGTGAACACCACCGCGAACCCCTCCCAGAACGAGCCGAGGTCGTGCGCGGCCCGTACCGGGGCGGTGGTCGCCGTGGAGGTGGGGCTGGCCGACGGTGTCGGCGTCGGGGCCGGTTGTCCTCGCGGCAGGTCGGCGGTCGGGGTGCTGAGGGCGGAGACCGACCCGGACGCGGACACCCAGACCAGGAGGGCGAAGCCCAGTGCCGCGCCCCCGATGGCCACTCCCCGCGTGCGGTCCATGCGGCGCACGCTACAACGGGATCGCGGCGGTGAGCCCCACCGTTGTCATTCCGCAACGCACGAGGTGTGGGACTACCGCAGCGGTGCAAGGGTGAGGGCCATGACGACGGCGTGGACCCTGCACCGTGGCGACCGGGCTCCCGTCCAGCAGAGCCCCGTGACGTGTGGCTCGGCCGCGCTCACCGTGGCGCGGATGCTGGCCGACCCGGGGTTCGCCGCGTGGGTGCTCACCGGTGGCACGGGGCCAGCCACCGGCGGGTTCGACGCCCCGGCGCTGGCGCGGTTCGGCGCGCAGGAGCGCGCCACGATGGGCCGCACCAACAGCCCGGTCGCCGCCGGTGGAGCCCTCAACCTGCCCTGGCCCACCTCCCTGGGCACCCCGCCCTGGGGCGCGCGGGCCGAGCTCCAGGAACGCACGCACGCCCGGTATGCCGTGTCGCAGCTGAGGTGGGCCGGCGGCGGTGGCCGCCGCGCGGCATACCGGCGCCTGTGCTCGACCGTGACCACGGCGCGGCCGGCGCTGCTCTACGTCGGCAACGCGTGGCTGCCCCGGCACATCACGCTGGTCCTGCCACCCGAGGGCGACGCGCGGCCCACCGTCTACGAGCCGGCGAGCGGCACGGTGCTGGCGCTGCCCGAGGGTGAGCTGGTCGGCGGCCGGCTCGGGCTCGGCGGCTGGGACGAGCCGTGGCTGCTGGTCGAGCCGGCAGGCTGAGACACGCGACAGGCCCCGACCCGGGAGCGGGTCGGGGCCTGTGTGCAGGAGCCCCGGCGGTCAGTCCTTGACGACCGGCACCAGGGTCACGTCGCGCACCTCGAGCGCCTCGGCGTCGGCGAAGCCGATGTCGGCCGTGATCTTGCCGGCGGCGCGCAGGTCGTCGAGCCCGGCGCGCACCCGGTCGAGCTCGGCGGCGGGGCCGGCCAGCGTCATCGCGCTGACCTCGGCGCGCATGCCGACCTTGGCCTCGGACTTGGCCTTGCGCACGCCCGCGAGGGCGGCGCCGACCGCGCCCAGGACCGCCGGATCGGCTTGCGCCGCAGCGGTCTTGACGTCATCGGCCTCCGGCCACGGGGCGCGGTGGATCGAGCCGTCGTGCCACCAGGACCAGACCTCCTCGGTGGCGTAGGGCAGGAAGGGCGCCAGCAGGCGCAGCAGCACGTCCAGCGCGATGCGCAGCGCGGCCCGGGCGGAGGCGGCGGCCTCCTCGCCGCGGGCGCCGTAGGCCCGGTCCTTGACCAGCTCGAGGTAGTCGTCGCAGAACGTCCAGAAGAACGCCTCGGTGACCTCCAGCGCGCGAGTGTGGTCGTAGGCCTCGAAGCCACCGGTGGCCTTGTCGACCACCTCGGCCAGGCCGGCGAGCATCGCCGCGTCGAGCGGGTCGGTCACCGCGGCCGCGAGGTCGCCCTCGACGTCACCGAAGGACAGGGCGAACTTGCTGGCGTTGAGCACCTTGATGGCCAGGCGCCGGCCGACCTTCATCTGGCCGGTGTCGTAGGCCGCGTCGGTGCCCAGCCGGGCCGAGGCCGCCCAGTAGCGCACCGCGTCGGCGCCGTGCTGGGTGACGATGCCCTCGGGGGTCTCGGCGTTGCCCTTGGACTTGGACATCTTCTTGCGGTCGGGGTCCAGGATCCACCCGCTGATGGCCGCGTGCTTCCACGGCAGCGAGTCGTGCTCGAGGTGGGCGCGCACGACCGTGGCGAACAGCCAGGTGCGGATGATGTCCTGGCCCTGCGGGCGCAGGTCCATCGGGAAGATCTTGGTGAACAGGTCGCGGTCACCGCGCCAGCCGGCCGCGATCTGCGGGGTCAGCGAGGAGATGGCCCACGTGTCCATGACGTCCGGGTCGCCGGTGAAGCCGCCCGGCTGGTCGCGCTGGGACTCCTCGTAGCCCGCCGGCACATCGGCGTAGGGGTCGACGGGGAGCTGGTCCTCCGACGGGGTGATCGGGTGGTCGAAGCCGACCTCGCCGTGGGCGTCGATCGGGTACCACAGCGGGATGGCCACGCCGAAGAAGCGCTGCCGGCTGATCAGCCAGTCGCCGTTGAGCCCGCCCACCCAGTTCTCGTAGCGGGTGCGCATGAACGGCGGGTGGAACTCCAGCTCGCGGCCCCGGGCCAGCAGCTGCTCCCGCAGGTCGGTGTCACGGCCGCCGTTGCGGATGTACCACTGGCGGGAGGTCACGATCTCCAGCGGCTTGTCGCCCTTCTCGAAGAAGTTCGCCTTGCGCTGGGTGGCCGTCGGCTCGCCGTCGAGGTCGCCGCTCTCGCGCAGCGCGTCGACGATCGTCGTGCGCGCGGAGAAGGTCGTCTTGCCGGCGAGGTCGTCGAACAGCTTCTTGCCCCGGGCCGAGGTGACCCACTCGGGCGTCTCGTGCTGGATCCGCCCGTTGCGCTGGATGACCGAGCGCGTGGGCAGCTGCAGCTCGCGCCACCACTGCACGTCGGTGAGGTCACCGAAGGTGCAGCACATGGCGATGCCGGCGCCCTTGTCGGGCTCGGCGGCGGGGTGCGCCAGCACCGGCACCTCGACCCCGAACAGCGGCGAGGTGACTGTGGTGCCGAACAGCCCGGCGTACCGCTCGTCGTCGGGGTGCGCGATGAGCGCGACCACGGCCGGGATGAGCTCGGGGCGGGTGGTCTCGATGTAGACCTTCTCCCCGTCGGCGCGGTGGAACGCGACGCGGTGGAAGTGGCCCGGGTAGTCGCGCGCCTCGAGCTCGGCCTGGGCCACGGCGGTCTGGAACGTCACGTCCCACAGGCCCGGCGCCTCGGCCTGGTAGGCCTCGCCGCGCGCGAGGTTGCGCAGGAACGCCTGTTGCGCCACGGCGCGCGAGCGGCCGTCGATGGTGCGGTAGCTGATGTCCCAGTCCACGGACAGGCCCAGCGTGCGCCACAGGTGCTCGAAGGTCTTCTCGTCCTCGACGGTGAGCACGTCGCACAGCTCGATGAAGTTGCGCCGGCTGATCGGCTTCTGGTCGGCTGCCTTGACGCTCTTGCCCTCGGCACCCTGCAGGGGCGGGACGAAGCCCTCCTCGTAGGGCAGCGAGGCGTCACCGCGCACGCCGTAGTAGTTCTGCACCCGGCGCTCGGTCGGCAGGCCGTTGTCGTCCCAGCCCATCGGGTAGAACACCTCGAAGCCGGCCATCCGCTTGTAGCGCGCGATGCAGTCGGTGTGCGTGTAGGAGAACACGTGGCCGACGTGCAGCGAGCCGCTCGCCGTGGGCGGCGGGGTGTCGATGGAGTAGATCTCCTCGCGGGCCTTGCTGCGGTCGAAGGTGTAGGTGCCCTGCTCGCTCCATACCTGCGCCCACTTCTCCTCGAGGCCGTCGATCGACGGCTTCTCCGGGATGGTCACGGCGCGCGGGGCGTGGGCGGGGTTGGTCATGCGTCGAATCCTCCCAGATGCCGCGGGGCGGTCACGAACGGGTTTGCCCTGCGTGCAGCGGTATGGCGTGCGCCCGGCTGGGCAGGGCTGGTTCAGGGCTGCTGACTGGCCGCGACGGCCCGTCGCCGCCCGGCGCGACGGCGACGTCGCGGCTGGGCGAGCATCCCGCCCAGCACCAGGGCCAGGAGGGCGCTGACGCCGCCGAGGCACCACCACAGGGCAGCCGTGCGCTGCGGGGCCAGCGGGTCGCTGACCTTGCGCAGGTCCAGCGGCTTGGCCCGGGCCGCGGCCACGGCGTGCGGGGCGCTGCCCGGGGCGACCGGCCCGGCCAGGCTGTCGTCCATCACGGCGGTCAGGGCCTCGTAGGGCTGGACCAGGCCCCAGCCGGCCCGGTCGTCGCGCCCGTCCCGGCGGTCGCGGGCGGCGGTCACCTCGAGCCGGTGCTTCCAGTCGGCGGGCGTGGCGTGCGGGAACTGCTGGGCCAGCAGGGCCGCCGATGCCGAGACGTAGGCGGTGGCGAAGCTGGTCGACTCGCCCTCGGCGCTGATGAGGCAGTCACCGGCCCCGTAGTAGGTGGTCAGGATGTTGGTGCCCGGCGCGGACAGGTCGACGTGCGGGCCGTGGATCGAGTCGTCGGTGACGGTGTCACCGAGGTCGGCCGCCGAGACCGCCACGGCCTCGGGGTAGCCGCCGGGGTAGCGCACCCCGTCGCTCTTGTCCTCCGCGGTGGTGCGGTTGCCGGCGGAGGCCACGACGAGCGCGCCCCGGCCGGTGGCGTACTGGACCGCGTCACGCAGTCGGGCGTCGTCGGTGGGGGTGCTCATCGAGACGTTGATGACCTGTGCCCCGTGGTCGGCCGCCCAGCGGATGCCCTCGGCCATGCGGTCGGGCCGGGGCCCGACGCCTGCGGCGCGGCTCTGGTCGTCGGCGCCGAAGAAGACGCGCACGGGCATGATCCTGGCGTCCGGGGCCAGTCCGACCACGCCCGACCCGGGGAGCCGGCGGGCGGCGATCTCGCCGGCGATCGCGGTGCCGTGGCCCGCCTCGTCGCCGTCCGCGCCCAGCCCGGGCACGAAGCTCTTGCCCGGCACCAGCACGCCCTGCAGGTGCTCGTTGTGCCGGTCGACCCCGGAGTCGACGACCGCGACGACGACGCCCCGACCGGTGGCCACGCCCCAGGCGTAGCGGGCATTGAGCCGTTGCAGTGCCGGGGGAGTGTCCTTGACCAGCTGGGCGATCTTGGGGTTGCACTCCTGGGCCTGCGCCACGGTCGGCGCGGTCACCGTGAGCCCGGTGGCCGCGATACTCGTGGCCGCGGCGAGGGCGAGCAGCCGGCGGGCGCGCATCAGCGGCCTGTCGAGATGGCGGACGACGCGGCCTTGACCGACAGGGTCGGCCCGGAGCGGAACAGCTCCAGCCACGCCTGCGGCACCGGGGTGACGTCGCCCTTGGCGTAGCCCAGGCGCGCGAGCACGTCGTCACCGCCCTCGACGGAGTAGGCCGTGGCCGTCTGGTCGATGGCCAGCACCGGTCCCCGGTTGATGATGTTGTCGCCGATCGCCCGCACGAGGGCGCCGGCACCTCCCTCGACCGTGGTCAGCGTGCCCTGCGCCGGGGTGGCCACGGAGGGCGCCGTGCTCAGGGAGACCTTCGGCAGGGTGGTCGGCCCGGCGGTCAGCGTGGCGCACGGGACGCCGTCGAGGGCCGTGGGCACCTGCTCGGGCCACTGCGGCGGCACGATCGAGCTGTCGGTGGTGCGCAGCGAGCCGACCTCGGCTGGGGTGGCCGCGATGTCGTTGCCGACGCCACGGCCCGAGCCGAGCTGGTAGAGGGCGTAGGCGAACGGCGGCAGCAGGGCCAGGTCGCCACTGGGGGTGACGAGGTAGCGGCGCGGGTCGCCGCCCGGGGTGGCCACGGCCAGCACCGAGCCGACGGTGGCGCCCTGGGGGAGACCCGACACGCTGCGCCCCACGCCGTCGAGGTTCAGCGGGCTCAGCTCCGGCCCGCTGGGGAACAGGTTGGTCCACGACGCCGGCGCCTCCACCGGGGTGGCGCCGTCGAGCCCGAGCGCACGCAGCACCCCCGGGCCGTCGCCCTCGGCCACCGGCAGGCGGTAGCCGCCGGTCACCACGAAGAGCCGACCGCCGGTGCGCACCACCACGGCCTTGTCCCGGGCCGGGATGCTCGCGGTCCCTGACCCGAGCGTGGTGCGGACACCGCCGGAGCGGCCGGCGCAGGAGACCCACCCCGTGCGGACCAGGCGCTCGCGCGGGGTCAGGGAGTCGGGGGCGCCGAGGATGCCGATCGTGGCGCCGCGAGGTGCGCGGGTGATCTTGTCGTCGTCGACGGTGACGACCTTGAAGGAGTTTGCGGGGATCAGCAGCCGGGCGCTGGAGGTGTTGATGATCGGGTAGAGCACCTGCTTGATGGCGACGTAGCGCGCACCGCTGGCCTTGGCGATCACCAGGGAGTTGTCGTCCCACCCGTCAGGCAGCGAGGGCTGCAGGGCGCCGGCCGCGAGGCCGCCCAGGCCCAGCAGGACCGACAGCGCGATGCCACCGACGACGGCGCGCAGCGGCCGCTGCGGCTCGACCTCACGGCCGCCCGGCGAGCCGCTGACGAAGGCGGTGGTGAGCCGCCGGCGGCTGAACGACTGAGCCTCGACCAGGTCCTTCTTCGTTGCCACAGAGGTTCCCTGCCTTCACCGTGTCAGAGCGAGCGGGCGGGGCGGTCCGCCGATGGTGGTCCGCCCCGCCCGAGGTGTATGCCGTGCCCGTCGCGTCAGTGCCGCCGCTGGTGCGCCGCCTGCAGGCGCGAGCGCACCACGAGGGTGCCGATGCCCAGCATCAGCAGGGCTGCGGCCAGGGACAGCAGCGGGACGATGTTGGCGCCGGTGTAGGCCAGCACCGGGTTGCTCGACTGTGCGGAGGACTGGGCGCGCGCCGGGTCCTGGGCGCCGACGGCGTTCTGGTAGGAGCTGCCCGCGCAGAGCAGGCCACCGCAGGCGCCGTCCTGGACCGCACCGTCGGCGCCGGCGTTGCCGCCCCCGAGGCCGCCGGTCGGGACCGAGCTGCCGCCGCTGTGACCGGGGGCGGTGGAGCTGGAGCTGGAGCCACCCGGCAGGCCCGGGAGGGACGGCAGCGTCGCGGTGACCGTGATCCCGCCACCGTCGGTGGGCGGCTCGGTCGTCGACGAGCTGGACGTCGTGGTCTCTGTCGGCGTCTCCGTGGACGGGTCGCTCGGCGTGGTGGGCGGCGTCGTGTCCGTCGGCGGGTCGGTCGGGTCGTCCGCGGCGGGGATCGCGGCGGCCACCCGGACGCCGGTGTCGAGCGTGTGTGCCTGCGCCACCCACGGCGTCACGCCCACGAGGCAGGCGGTGGTCAGGCCGGCAGCGGCAATGGCACTGAGACGGCGCATGGAAGTCACAGGTCCCCCTTGAGGTGGTCAGAAGTCGTGCCCCCGGCTCCGTGACGGAGTCGGGGGAACTTTACGGTCGGCCGGTGGATTGCGGCAAATGTCTGCTCGGTCACGTTCAGAAGACCCCCGCCGCCGCGAGCGAGAGCGGCAGCAGGGCCACGAGGCAGGCCCCATCGAGGGCGTCGGCGACCCGGCCCAGGCCCACGCGGGAGCGGGGGGCCAGCAGGGCCAGGGCGACCACGACGGCGGCTGCGCCGGCGAGGGCCACCCCCATGAACGGCCGCCACGACGGGTGGGTGAGGGCGGCGCTGACGCCGACGACGGCCAGGCCGAGCACCCCGACGACCATGGCGACCAGGACGCTGGAGCGGGTGCGGCTGTGCCGGGTGCGCAGCAGGACCGCGGCGAACGCGGTCGCACCCAGCACCGTGCCGAGCACCCCGGCGGACGCGGCCTGCGGGGCGCACACGAGGGCGACCAGACCGGTGGCCATGCTCAGGGCCAGCAGCAGCTGGTGGCCGAGGCGCACCTGGCGGCGAACTGCCGCGCGCTCGACCCGCGGCGCGTCGGCGTAGATCTCGGCCTCGGTGCGCGCGGGGTGGGTGGACAGCCGGCTGGAGGAGATGGCCAGCCAGGGGAGCAGGTTGCTGGTGATGACCGCGACGGCCAGCATCACGGCGCAGATCCCGGCGACGGCCCAGCCCGTGAACCCGGTCAGGGCGCCGACGACGGCCAGCGCGAGGCCGACGGCGGCGGACGCGCCGACCATGGAGCGGTAGTGGGTCACCGCCACCATCCCGGAGATGCCCGCGACGCACATCGCGGCTCCGGCGTAGAGCAGCGGTCGTGCCCACACGCTGCCGTGCGTGGTCACCGCGAAGCCGGCCACCGCGGCATACGCGGTGGCCACCACGGCCAGGGCGGCGGCGGGCACGTGCTGGTCACGGGTGTGCGCCAGGACCGCGGCGACGACCACGAGAAGGGCTGCCACGACGGCACCCATGGCCACGACGAGCGCCCCGTGACCGCGGGCGGTGAACAGGGCCACAGCGCCGGCCAGGAAGAAGACGACCGAGGCGCCGAGCGCGGTGCGGGCGCTGTTCTCCGCCGTCCACGGGGCGAACTGGGACTCGACCAGGTCGGCGACCGCCTCGACCACGTCGTCGTAGACCTTGGTCTCGACGGCGTCACCGGCCGGCTCGAGGGCAAGGACGAAGCCGTCCTCCACGCCCTGCGCCGCCAGGCTGCGGTCGGGCTCGACGGGGATCCCGTCGTGCCGCACGAGCCGGAAGCCCTGCGAGACGGTGTCGAGGTGGAGCTGGCCGAGCTCCCGGGCGAGCTCGGGGATGATCTCGGCGACGGGGATCCCGCCAGGCAGGCCGAGGTCGGCCCGCCGCGTGCCTGCGGTCACGGACAGGCGGATCAGCGTGGTCGCGGCGGTGCTGGTCTGGGTCACGGGCCCCTCCCCGGGTGACGGTCACGGCGTGCACGCCCCGAGCACCACGGCCGAGGGCGGGTCGAGCATAGCCACGACGAGAGGCTGCCGATGACTAGTCCGAATGGGCTAGTCTGCTCGCGGCCTCGTCCCAACGGGGCCGGAGGCACGTGCATGCCACAGGACACGACACGTCACGCGCCCCATGGGGGGGCCACGAACAGGGGAGGCAAACATGGCCGGTGAAGTCTCAGCTGCCGATGGTGCAATTGACCGGGGCGCCAAGATCATCTCCGACACCCGCGACCAGCTGAACTCCGAGCTGAGCGCGCTGCGCGGCAAGCTCGCAGGCATCGGCGCGCAGTGGAAGGGCTCGGGCTCGACGAGCTTCCAGTCCGCGATGAACCGGTGGGACGAGGACTCCCGCAAGATCATCGACGCGTTGAACCGCTTCGAGTCCAACCTGCGCTCGTCGCAGAGCACCTACACCCAGCGCGACGACTCGGCCCAGTCGTCGTTCAGCAAGCTCCAGTCCCGTCTCGGCTGAATCAGGGGGAACGCACATGTTCAAGGTTGAGTTCGGCGCACTCCAGCAGGCGGCCGGCGACATCAAGGCCGGTGCCAACAACATCGACAGCAAGCTGCAGCAGATGGACCAGTCCCTGGCCCCGCTGCGCTCGGACTGGACGGGTTCGGCCTCCGAGGCCTACACCCAGGCCAAGGCCCAGTGGACCTCCGCGATCCAGGACATGAAGCAGCTGCTGGCCGACATCGGCACCGCGGTCGATGCCAGCCACCAGGACTACTCCGAGGGCGAGAAGCACAACACCAACCTCTGGTAGCCGCCACGGTCGTGCCGGAGCCCCCGCGCGGGACTCCGGCACGTGCCGCGACGGCTGCGAGTGACCAGCACGACCGCGTGAAAGGGGAAACGCGATGAACTACCTGGCAGATGGCGGGGGCGGCGGCTACCCGGGGGGACAGCACGCCGAGTACGACTTCGAGATGATCCGTCGGCTGGCGCACTCCAAGGGCGCGGTGTGGACCGAGCACGCCAAGGCCAGCCACAGCAAGGTGACCTCGACGGGGCTGAGCGCGGACTCGTTCTCGGACATCCCCTCCTGCCAGGAGTTCGGTCAGGTCTACCAGGCCGCCTACGACATCTACGTCGCGACGCTGGCCGGCGTCCAGAAGGACGTCAAGGCCTACCAGGAGAAGCTGCTGGCGGTGGCCCAGCACATGGAGGACCGGGACCACCGAGCGGAGTCGGTCTTCGCCCACTTCGGCAACGACAGCTCCACGCTGGCGGTGCAGCGCAACTACGACGCGCAGACGCACACCGAGGAGGCGGCGGACGCCTCCGACGTCGTCCGCGAGACCCGTGGCGAGCAGCACTCGGGCGCCGGCCAGTCCGCACCGACCTCGGCGGACCAGGGCGACGCCGCGACGGTGACCCCCGCAGCGAGTGGCTCCGCCCCGACCACGGCCCCGACGCCGAAGGACGGGCAGACCCGCGTCCAGGCCAGCGCCGACCCCTACGCCAGCGACAAGCCGGGTGCCTGAGCTCGGCCCGGCCAGCACGAGAAGGAGCCACGTGAGCCCGACCACCGCCCGTCCGACCGGCAGACGGCGCCGTGCCCTCGCCACGGCGGCCGCACTCAGCCTGGCGCTGGGCGCCACCCTCGCTTCCGCGCTCTCCCACGCGCCGGCGGCACAGGCGGCGGTGCCTGCTCCGGTGGCCCTGTCCGCGGCCGACCAGCCCACGCAGTGGTGGTACGACGCCATGGGTTACGCCGAGCTGCACAAGTACGGCACCGGCAAGGGCATCACCGTGGCCGTCATCGACGAGCCGATCGACCCCAGCGTCCCCGAGCTGAAGGGCAAGCTTGCCTCGGTCACGACGCTCTGCCCGAACAAGGCGGTGGCGACCGGAACGGGCGCCGCGGCCGACCACGCCACCAACGTCGCCTCACTGATCGTGGGCACGGGGCGGGGCAACGGCGGTCCCGGCGTGCGAGGCATCGCCCCCGACGCCACGCTGCGGTTCTACGCCCTGGGTCGGGGTGACAACGACGTCTGCAACAACTCGTTCGACCAGACGATGGCCCAGACGATGGACCGGGCGGTCAAGGACGGCGCGAAGATCATCAGCATCAGCCTGGACGGTGGGTTCAACCAGCCGCTGTTCATCGCCGCCCTCGCCCGAGCCGAACGCGCGGGCGTGATCGTCGTCTCCGGCACCGATGACCAAGGCGGCGTGGACTACCCCGCCCTCGCCAACGGCGTGGTGTCGGTGAACTTCGTGGACCGGCACGCCAAGCTGGACCCCCTGGCGGCGCACGGCACCAAGAGCGCCGGGCTGGTCGACATCGCCGCCCCCGGGACGAACATGCTCATGGGCTCCCACCGGGGTGGCCGATGGGTGAGCGGGACGTGCGCCTGCCGCGGGTCCTCACTCGCCACGCCGCTGGTGGCCGGTGGTCTCGCAGCCGTGTGGTCGCACTTCCCACAGGCCACGGGCAACCAGCTCCTGCAGATGATGGTCAACACCCCGGGACTGACGCGAGGCAGCGCGTCCGGCGGCGGCAGCGGATGGGTCTACGGCTTCCGTCGGGTGGGGTCCGGGTTCCCGGCGGTGAAGCAGTCGGGCGGTGGATTCGGCTGGGGGATCTTCGACCCCGCGGACATGATGTACCGCCAGCCCGCGCAGTTCCCGGATGTGAACCCCGTCCTGGAGATCAGCAACGACGACAAGGTGTTGCCGACGTGGAGCCAGGTCACCGGCAAGCCGTTGCCCGGGCAGGGATCGACTGCGACCGCCACGGGCACGGCGTCGGCGACGTCCGGCGGCGCGGCCGCGGCACCGCACTCTGCCGATGGCGGAGGGTCACCCCTGGTGTGGGTGCTGGGGGGCGTGGTGATCGTGCTGGTGGCCGCCGGTGGGGTGGCGATGGCAGTCAGGCGGGGACGGAGCCGGCAGGCGCCGGCCGAGGAGAAAGCACTGGAGGGGAGCAGTCATGGCAGTGGCATCTGACGGGGGCGGCGGTTACGCCGGGGGCCCGAAGGAGCAGGAGCTCCGCAAGATCTACTCGTTCTCGTCCCAGGCCGGACCCGCGGCCAAGGACTGGAGCAAGGCCGCAGACGACATCACGGCGCTGGCCAAGAGCGTCGAGGCGACCAAGAGCGAGCTCAGCGCGTCGTGGAAGGGCGATGCCGCCAGCGCGGCCTTCTCGGCGATGGACACCCTCAAGTCCGCGCTCGACGCACGAGCAGCCCAGCTGCACCAGGTGAGCGACGCGCTCAGCAAGGCCGTCGCAGCGGCCAACGACGCCCAGACCGCCTATGAGACGCGGGTGGCCACGGTCCCGGTCTCGGTCGACGCCCAGCAGTACACCTCGCCGGGCATGTGCAAGACCGACGGCACCACCGTGCCGCCCAAGCTCGACCAGGCCGCCTACGACCAGGCGGTGGCGGACCAGAAGGCCAAGCGTGAGGCAGCCGCCGGTTCAGTGCTCACCGGCCTCAACTCGGACATGGGCGCCGCGACCGCGCAGGTGCCGGTCACGGGCTACCACCGCAAGACTGCGATTACGGTTGATCGGTGGCCTCCGAAGCCTCCGGTTCAGAGTGGCGGCGGCAGCGGGCCCTCACCGTTCACCGGGGCCAGCACCTCGGGCACCAACCACTACGTGTCCAGCTCCGGCTGGAACACCCAGAGCGGCGACCAGACCATCGCCCAGGTCGTGCCGTCCTTCGGGTCCGCCAACCCGGGCAGTGACTTCGTGACGTCCGCGGACGGCACCGTGAGCGGCGTCATCCCGGGCGCCGACGTCTCGCTGCCGCCCGGTGTCAGCGGCGTCTCCGGCGGGAGCGGCTCCGGGCTGACCGGCGCGGCCGGCGTCGGCGGCATGCTCGCCGGCGGCATCTCCGTCGGCGGCATCCTGCGCGGGGGCTCCGGCGCGGCCAAGGGCGGCCTGTCGGGCCTGACCAGCGGTCTGCGCGGCGGTCTCGGGTCCGTCGTCGCCGACGGTGAGGCCGCGCTGGGTTCGGCCGGCGGTCGCGGCGCGGCGGGCATGGTCCGCGCCGGTGGCGCCCTGTCCGGTATGCCGGGTGGCGCCGGTGCCGCGGCCGGCGAGGCCGCCGGCGGCCGTGGTGGCCTCATGCCCGGTGGCGGCGGCGGTGGCGGGATGGGCGGCAGCGGCGCCGGTGGCTCCGCGGTCCGAGGCGCCTCCGGTGCCGGCAAGTACGGCGTGCCCAAGCTCGATGGCCCGGGAGGCCGGGGCAGTGGTGCGGCCGCCGAGGGCGAGGCTGCCGAGCGGGCAGCCGGGTCCCGGGGCAGCGCGGGCTCGCGAGCAGCCGGGGGCACCGGCGGCACCGCCCAGGGTGGCGGCGCCGGCGGCGGGGCCGACGGACGACAGAAGCGCGACCGGGACTACCTCACCCACGAGGACGAGGAGAACTGGTACGACGACGAGACCGGCGCGAGCCCGTCCGTCTGGGAGTGACCACTGAGGTGCGCCGGCCTGCGGGCCGGCGTACCCGGCATACCACGGGGTTTGTGAGCTCAGGGAGGAGTCACCCATGGGTGGCGGGGGATTCGATGTCGAGATCGGCCAGATGGACCTGGCCGAGCAGCTCTTCGAGCGGCAGCAGGGCCACATGGCGGCGATCCGTGGCTACGTGAGCAGCACCTGCTCCGCGCCGGGGGCGTTCCAGGGGCTGATGAGCCTGCTGCGCGGTCATTACAGCGGCTGCCTCAGCCAGGCCGAGACGGGTCTGGACCACGGCGGTCAGGTTGCCGACCACTGCGCGTCCAAGATCGGGCTGACCCGGTCCACCTACCTGCGCATGGACAAGGCCGCCTACGACCGGTTCGCCGAGAAGGAGAAGGCGGCGGGGCGGACCGTGGCTCCCTACAAGCCCCCGGTCGGTGGCGGGTCCCTCGGTCCGGCCCGCTCCGACGTCCCGTTGCCGGAGGACTACGCCAAGGCTGCGCACTTCAGCTCCACGGGTTACTACGAGCCGGGCTCTGTCCTGGGGGCGGCGGGGAGCGCGCTCAGGGACACCACCAAGGAGGTGGGGGCGAAGGTGATCGAGGACAGCTGGGCGATCAACGACCCGGAGACGAAGCCCAAGCCGAACTGGGCCGACACGTGGCGTGCCGGGCACTACAACAGCGACCTGTACAACCAGGGCAACGGTGCCGGCATGGATCCGTCAGGGGGCTATCGCACCCCCGAGGACTACGCCCACGAGACGAAGGTGCAGAGCGCCTTCGACCAGGGCTACTACCGCGGTAGTCGCTACGCCGCCGGCCACGTCCCCGACGGCACGGCCTACTCGGGGGCCGCCGACCAGGACGGCTACATCACCCAGAACCGCCGACCCGGGAGCACCTGGGCGCCACACGAGCTCGGCGCGCCACTGGAGCTGAGCAACGGGCTCGGCGAGCTCGGCGAGAAGACGAACGGCGTCCTCGACGGCCTGGCGGGCGCGCGCGACGCCTTCGAGTCCGCGAAGGACGTCAACGACCTCGCGCACGGCGCGGCCAACACCGCGGGCACCACCTGGGCCCGGACCGACAAGGGGGGCACCTGGTGAGCATTGCCGAGACGATCGACCCGAGGTCAGCGCTCATCGAGCCGGCCATCCCGGACCCCACCGACTTCGCCAAGAAGCTGGAGGACGACTGCGGCTGGCTCCTCGGTGGGGTCCTGGGCTTCATCCGTGAGGCCTTCGGCATCGACCCCCTGGAAGAGCTGGTCAAGCCCCTCGTCGGCGACTGGACCGCGATGCAGCGGGCGCAGGGCGGGTGGGTCCAGGCCGGCCTCGCCAGTGACGCCGTCGGCAAGAACTTCGCGGCCCTCCCGGCGCAGACGCAGACCTCGTGGCAGGGAGGGGCCGGTGACGCGTTCCGCGCCCGCATGACGTCGCTCAGCGACGGCTACACGACGTACGGGCGCGGCTGCCGGGCCCTGTCGGAGCTGTCCGGGGCCCTGGTCGACGGGGCGAAGGCGGCTGCGGAAGGGATCGCGAACGTCCTGCAGCTCTTGATGTCCGAGGTCGAGCGCCTCATCGTCGAGGCCACCGTGCCCGTGGTGGGCTGGCTGGCCGGCGCGGCTGACGTGGCCATCCACATCAGGTCGTTCTGGGAGAAGATCCACCGCGGCTACGAGCTGCTCAAGAAGTTCCTGCTGATCCTGCAGAAGGCGGTCACGATCATCCACGAGGTCAACACGATCCTGACGCGGATCACGGTGGTGCTGAACGGCTTCGCGAGTGCGATGCACCTCGTGGCCGCGGACGAGGCCGACGACGCGGCAACGAAGGCCTTCGCATGACGGCCGGCGACTGGGGCGGAGCCGAGGCCGAGGTCGCGCGGGCTCAGTCGGCGCTCCAGGAGATCCGCGGCCTCATCGGGGAGATGCACGAGATCAACCGCGGGCTGGAGCGGGACGTCCGCGAGATGCGCGAGCAGATGCGCGCCGCCGACGAGGAGCGCGCCGAGCAAGCCAGGCGTGGTGAGCTGGGAGCCGACTGGGAGCGTCTCCAACGGCGGATCGACCTCAACCAGACCAGCGTGTCCGCGGTGGTCCGGGGCGAGGACGGCTCCGTCGAGGCGGAGCGGCTGCGGGAGCATGCTGACCGGCAGGCGCAGAGTCTGGCCGAGCTGCAGGAGGCCGAGCCGGAGGAGGGCGACGAGGACGAGATGGGGGAGCTGTTCGGGGTCATCCGCCAGGACCAGGCCGAGCTGCGTGCCCTCATGACGCAGGTGCGCGCGTTGCCGGTCCGCCGTCCGGAGGAGTGAGCCGGGGCGCCCTGCGACCGGCAGGGGCCGTGCAGGTTCAGCCGACGGTCGTCCGCCGGCGGCGGGTGCGGTTCGTGCTGACCTGCCATTGCCACCATCCCTGACGGCGGGTCAGGGCTGACAGCACCAGCAGCTCGATCGGGACCCAGGCCAGAAGCGCTCCGGCGGCCCACCACAATGCGACGCGCCTGCCCGCCGGGGTCGTGTCGTCGGGGTCGGCGTTGACCGCGGGCGAGATGCCGTAGGGGTCAACGAGCACCGGTCCGCGAGACCCCTGGCCAGCCGTCCGGAACGGCCCGAAGTGCACCGGTTGCAGGAAGCCGAGAGAGCTCCGTGTGAAGCGGTCGTACGACCCGGGGATCGTGAGCACCGCAGGGACGGTCTCCACGTCGCTCAGCCTCACCGTCGCGTGCGTCACGCCGTTGTCCGGCGACACGAGCGCCTTGGTCACGACGGCGTCCCCGGACCGCTGCATGACGAAGTTGTGGTAGACGTCGCACACGGCAGGAGCCAGCACCCGGGAGCCAGGTGCTGCTACGCATCGCCCCCGCCTCCCTCCTGCCCTGAACCCTGGAACATCGCCACCAGCTCGTCGTCACCACGCACCAGCACGTTGCGGACCGCAAGGGTGGCGAACGTCACGAACGCCAGCACGAACCCCACCACCGTCCCGGTGCCGTGCCACACGCTCGAAGCGCCGAAGAGTCGTCCGACCGTGCCGGCGACCCACCCGACGACGCTGCCGACCACGCCAGAGCAGACCAGGGCGGAGACCCAGAGCTGCCAGGTGGTGAGGAGGCGCCGGACGCGACGCCGCCGCAGGCGACGGTCGGTTGGGCCGCCGACGGGCTCCGGCGAGCCGGCGTCGAGGCCGGCCGCGCGACGGACCTGGCGGCTCGTGGCGTCCACACCGCTGATGTCCAGGAGCCTCCGGGGGAGCAGCAGCAGACCGATGGGCAGCAACAGCACGGGCAGGAAGCCACCCCACAGCAGGCGCGCGGTGCTGTCCTGGTCGCGGTTGCGCACCTCGGGGCCGGTCCCGCCCGCTCGGACAGCCAGGCGCAGCGTGTCCCCGACCCGGACCGGGTGCTCGGTCGTCGGCAGCACCACCTCACGTCCGTCGACGCGGGCCACCGGCGTGGTTGGCCCGGGCAATGCGCCAGGCACCGGGGTGTTGCTGTCCTCGACGATGCGCACCACCGGTGCGGAGACCGCGCGTTCGCCCGGCATCACCATCCGCTCGGCAGGCACCGCGACCGCGAACCAGGCAAGCAGCGGCAGCAGGACGGCGATGGCGAGCTGGGCCATGTCGGTCGACGGGGCCATGCCCGCAGCCACGGCCCGCGGCACGGCCAGCAGGCCGGTGCGGGCCGACTGGTTGGCCGCCGGGTCCTTGTCCACGGAGACCAGGCGACCCTCACCCCAGGTCATGGCGGGGGCGTAGCGACGGGTCCACCAGGCCTTGGGCGCGTAGACGCGGATCCGGCGCAGCGCCGGCCGGCCGTCGGCCGTCCCGAGCCCCCGTGCCAGCTGCTCGCTCGTGCGTCGGCCGAGCAGCACCGACCCGGGCAGGCAGGCCAGCCAGGCGATGGGGATCATCGGAGCGGTGAGCAGCGCGACCGGGACCATCGGCAGCAGGCCGGTGCGCAGCCAGACGTTGAGGCTCCGGTCGTGCAGCGGTTGCAGCAGCCAGCCGGTGATGTCGACCCAGGTGCGAAGCCACGCGCACGTCGCGGCGTGCAGCGGCGCCAGCAGCGAAGCGCCGTCACGCTCCTGTCGGACGGCCTCGGCCAGCACGGCCCTGTCCGCACCCAGTGTCGCCGACGACGGCAGGAGGACGTGGTGGCGGCGCAGACCGCGCAGGCTCAGGGCCTCATCCGGGCGCAGCGTCGGGGTGAGCCAGACCGTGGGGCGACGCAACCCTTCCGCAGCAAAGGCATCGGCTGCGGCAGCCGTCGCCTGCTGGTCAGCCCGGGCACCGGCGAGCTCGAGCACGGCGACAAGCTTCGCGGTCGCGGCCGTTGACCCCAGCGCTGCCGTGAGCGGCCCGGCGAGGAGGGCCACGAGCAGGCCGCGTCCGCTGTCGTCGACCAGCCACACGAGGTAGATGGGGGCCGCCATCGCGGCGGCGAGGGCATAACCACACACCAGCCAGGTCAGGGCCGCCCTGAGCCAGCGCGCCAGGATCACGACGGGATCCCGGCCTCGGCGTCCGCCTCCCGCCCGAGCTTCTGGGCCAGGCTGCGTCGGCGCAGCAGCGCGGAGGCCATGGTGGCTTCCACGACCAGCCAGGCGGGTCCGACCGTCCCGAGGTAGATCAGCTCGGTCGTGTGGTTGCCGTTCGCGTCGGCGTTGCGGGCGTAGGCGTGACCCGCCGGGTCCACCAGGACCGCGAGGGTGGCGCCGCGCGGCACGGAGAGGAAGGGACCGCGCATGCCCGAGGTCCAGCTCCAGGACGGGTGGGCGCGGCGGTAGCTCCGGATGCGCGACCAGGAGCGGGACTCCTCGATGTAGTAGCCCCGTGTGATCTTCCCGTCCGGCAGCCGGTAGTCGACCTGCTGCATGCCGATGTCCTGCTCGACGGTCTTGACGACCGTGGCACCCTCGACCCGCGTCATCGCGGTGTTGGCGTAGACGCTCTCGACCGCGGGGACAAGCCCCAGGAGGGCGCCCACGCACACGATGAAGGCCGCGACGGCACCCCACAGCGGCACTCGCGAGGAGACGTTGAGGCTGACGGCGATGAAGATCAGGCCCGCGATGATCTCGGGGAACACGGGCAGGCCACCCGGTGCGGCCGACCTGCTGTCCAGGTCGGGGTTGAGCGCCCACCACACGCCGGCGGCCACGACCAGGTGGAAGGCGATGACCAGGGCCAGGCGGTAGCGGAACCGCAGGCTGCCGCGAGGTCGCTCGCTGCGTTCCGGCGCGGTGCCGGAGGTGGGCAGCCAGGTGCTCTTCTCGGTCACAGGCGGACTCCCTATCCGGAGGTGAGGCGTCGGAACATCTCGAGGAGGTCGCCGGCCACGAGGGCAGCGGGCAGGCAGCACACCACGGCCAGTCCCTCCAGCAGGTCGGCCAGCCGCGACAGGCGCGGCGAGCTCCAGCCCCGCACGAAGGCGAGGGAGCCGGTCAGGGCGAGGACGGCGACGAGCAGCACCGTGGCGACCAGGGCCGCCGCCGCAGCCGGCCCGGCGAGCTGGCCCACGGCGTACAGCCCCTCGGCGAGGACCACCGCGGCGGCGCCGAGGAGCGCGAAGCGGGGGAGCCGGTCGCGCACGGCGCGCGACTGGTAGCCCAGCCCCATCACGGTGAGGGCGCACAGCCCCACGGCACCCCAGCGGGACACGCTCGTCCGGCCGGGGGTGGCCAGCAGGACGGCCAGGGCGAGAGGGGCGAGGGCCGCGCCCCACAGCGTGCCCGCGGCGACCACGTCACGCGCCTCGCGGAAGCGGTGCTGCAGCTCGGGCAGGCGGATCCGGCGCCGGCGCCGGCGGGTGGGCTCGCGGACCGACCAGATGGTGGTGGACAGGCGCTCGGTGTCGACCAGCTGCTCGTCAGGGACCTCCAGGCCCAGCGACGGCAGCATCCGCACCACCATCGGCGCCAGGCCCGCGACCACGGCGGCCACGGCGAAGCCCGGCCACTCGAGCAGCACGCCCAGCACGTTGACCACGCCAAGGACCGCCAGGACCACCAGGGCGACCCGGGCGGCGCCGTCGCGGGCACCGGAGCTGACCCGGGCCACGCCGGCAACGACGGCGCCGACCGTGCAGCCGGCGATGAGGGCGACCCGTCCGGCGCCGGCGGCGTCGAGGGCGGGCAGGCTCATGCCGGCCGCGACGCCGAGGACCGGCGCCACCAGTCGGGCTCCCACCGAGGCGCGGTCGTCGCCGGCGCGCAGCGCGAGGGCCAGTCCGGTCACCAGGAAGAGGGCGGCGGAGCAGCCCCACAGCCAGGGGGTGTCGGTGCGGTGCTCCCCGTACGTGCTGGTCCCGAGCACGGCCAGCGCCACGAGGGCCAGGCCGCCGGGCACCGCGGCGAGCGCCAGGGCGGCTGAGGACCCGGCGAAGCCGGCCGCCCGGCGGTCCACCACGGGCGGGAGGGCGTCAGGGGCGGCCGGCTCGACCGCCGGCGCTGGCGCCGGGTCACTGGCGCGGGCGCGTCCGCCGGAGGCGCCGGGGGAGCGGTCCAGGTCGACCTGGCCGCGCGGCCCCTCGGTGCCGTGCGCGTCGACCACGGTCAGCACGGTCGCCTCGGCGGCCACCTCGGCGAGCAGGTCGTAGGGGCCGAACACCCGCCCGAGGGGTGTGGCCACGGCATACCCCCGGTCGTCCGCGGCGAAGCCCAGGGCGTGGAGCACGTCGCCGACCCGTGCCTGGGAGGGGGCGACGAGGTCGTGGTGCCGTCCTCCGGCGACCACGGTGACCCGCTGTGCGGCAGCGTCGGCCAGCGTCATCCGAGCCTCCCCCTGTCGGTCCCTGCTCCGGGAGCACCATAGTGCCCCCCGCGCAGCAGGGGGCCGGGCGGTCGTCACCGGTTGAGGCCGCACGATAGGTTGGCGGCTCGCCGGCGACGCCGGTCTGGGGAAGCGCGAGTCCCGTCGCGACGGTGGGGGACGCCGGAACAGCAGGAGGCGCACACACATGGCAGTCACGTTGCGCAGGGGCGCTCGCGAGCAGGCCCCCGAGGTGCCGTCGGGGCGGATCGTCCTGCAGCCACCGCCGGAGATCACCCCGTCCGAGGGTGCGAGCAGCCTGCTGATGAACGCCGTGCCGATGCTCGGCTCGGTGGGCTCGATCGCCTTCGTCGCGCTGGCCAGCCCCGGGGTCAAGGGCTACATCGCCGCCGGCATGTTCCTGCTGGCCTCCGTCGGCTTCGTCGGCGTCAGCGGCTGGCGCCAGAAGCAGCAGCACAGCGCCGGGGTCAGCGAGGCCCGCCGCGAGTACCTCTCCTACCTGGCCGAGGTCCGCGAGACGGTCCGGGAGGCGGCGCGGCGCCAGCGCCGGGCCGCCCAGTGGAACTACCCGGCCCCCGACGCGCTGCCGGTGCTGTGCGAGGAGCGCTCCCGCGTCTGGGAGCGGGCGGTCACAGACGAGGACTTCCTCCGGGTGCGCTTCGGCCGCACCAACCAGCCGCTGTGCATCGCCCTCGAGGCCCCCGAGACCCCGCCGATGGCCCAGCTCGACCCGGTCGCGGCCTCGGCGCTGCACCGGCTGCTGACCACCCACCGGATCCAGCCGGACCTGCCGGCCGCGGTCTCGCTGCCGTTCTTCTCCCGCATCGAGGTCACCGGCGAGGAGCAGCCCACCCGTGGTCTGGCCCGCTCCATGGTGAGCGCCGTCGCCGCCCAGCACGCCCCCGACCAGCTGGTGGTGGCCGTGGTGGCCTCCGAGCAGGCGCTGCCGGAGTGGGAGTGGGTCAAGTGGCTGCCGCACAGCCAGAGCCTGCGCGAGCGGGACGGCGTCGGGCAGTCCCGCCTGGTCGCCACCTCCCTGACCGACCTCGAGCCGCTGCTGCCCGAGGACCTGCGTGAGCGCCCCCGGTTCGGGCGCACCGACCAGGCCGTCCTGCCGCACGTGCTGCTCGTGGTCGACGGCGGCGAGGTGCCGCCGGGCAACGCGATCATCACCGAGGAGGGCGTCCTCGGCGTCACCGTCCTGCACCTGCCCGAGCGCTGGGACGAGCTGACCACCCCGGGGCGGATGCGGCTGGCCCTCGGCCAGCCCCAGGTGAACGGGCCGTATGCCGGTCTGTCGCCGATGCAGATCCTCACCGTCGGCAGCGAGCCCGCCCAGGGCGTCGCCGACAGCATGTCCATCGCGCAGGCCGAGGCCGCCGCCCGCCGCCTGGCCCCGCTGTATGCCGGTGCCGCGCCCGAGCGCCGCGACGCCCTGGCCGGCGCCACCGAGCTGGTCGACCTGCTCGGCCTGGGCGACGTGCGCGACTACGACGTGGACGCCGCCTGGCGTCCCCGCCTGGCCCGCGACCGGCTCCGGGTGCCGATCGGCGTCGGCGCCCAGGGCCAGGTCGTCTCCCTGGACATCAAGGAGTCCGCCCAGCAGGGCATGGGCCCTCATGGCCTGGTGATCGGCGCGACCGGCTCGGGCAAGTCCGAGCTGCTGCGCACCCTGGTGCTCGCCCTGGCGATGACCCACTCCTCGGAGTCGCTGAACTTCGTGCTGGTCGACTTCAAGGGGGGTGCGACCTTTGCCGGCATGGCCGACATGCCGCACGTGTCGGCGGTGATCACCAACCTCAGCAACGAGCTGACCCTCGTCGAGCGCATGCAGGACGCCCTGCACGGCGAGATGGTTCGCCGCCAGGAGCTGCTGCGGGCTGCGGGCAACTTCGCCAACATCCACGACTACGAGCGGGCCCGGGCCGGTGGCGCCGACCTCGAGCCGCTGCCGGCGCTGCTCATCGTCGCCGACGAGTTCTCCGAGCTGCTCAGCGCCAAGCCCGAGTTCGTCGAGCTTTTCGTGGCCATCGGCCGCCTGGGCCGGTCCCTCGGCATGCACCTGCTGCTGTCCTCGCAGCGACTGGAGGAGGGGCGCCTGCGCGGCCTGGAGTCGCACCTGTCCTACCGGATCGGCCTGCGCACCTTCTCCGCCGGCGAGTCCCGCACCGTGCTGGGCGTGCCCGACGCCTACGAGCTGCCGGCCGTGCCGGGCCTGGGCTACCTCAAGCCGGACCAGACGACGCTGGTGAAGTTCAAGGCCGCCTACGTCTCCGGCCCGCCGAAGTCGCGGCGCCGTGCTGCGGCCAGCTCCTCGGCCCTGGTCAGCGAGATCCTGCCGTTCACCGCCGCCCCGGTCCTGCGGCTCAACCAGGTCAGCGAGCCCGAGCCGGTCGAGACCGGCCCGGTCGAGGACCGTGCGGTGTTCGACATCGCCGTGGCCCGGATGCGGGGCAAGGGCCGGCCGGCGCACCAGGTCTGGCTGCCGCCGCTGGACGTGCCGAGCTCGCTGGACCAGCTCATGCCCGACCTGTCCGTGGACCCCGCGCTCGGCCTGGTCAGCCGCCAGTGGCGCGGCGCCGGGTCGCTGGTGGTGCCGCTGGGCATCGTGGACCTGCCGCTGGAGCAGCGTCGCGACACCCTGGTCGCCAACCTCGGCGGCGCGGCCGGCCACGTGGCCATCGTCGGTGGTCCCCGCTCCGGCAAGAGCACCCTGGCCCGCACCCTGGTGGCCTCGCTCGCGCTGACGACGACGCCGCTGGAGACGCAGTTCTACGTCCTCGACTTCGGTGGCGGTGCCTTCTCGCCGATGACCAAGCTGGCCCACGTGGCCGGTGTCGCGAGCCGCAACGAGCCGGAGGTCGTGCGCCGTACCGTTGCCGAGGTCCGCGGCATCGTCGACCAGCGCGAGGCCTACTTCCGCGCGCAGGGTATCGACTCGATCGAGACCTACCGCCGCCGCCGGGCCGAGGGCACCGCGGATGACGGCTACGGCGACGTCTTCCTCGTCGTCGACGGCTGGCCCACCGTGCGGGCCGAGTTCGAGGAGCTCGAGGCGCAGATCCAGGAGCTCGCCGGCCGTGGCCTGACCTTCGGCTTGCACCTGGTCGCCACCACCTCGCGCTGGATGGACTTCCGGAGCCAGGTCAAGGACGTCTTCGGGACCAGGATCGAGCTGCGCCTCGGTGACCCGACCGACTCCGAGATCGACCGCCGCGTCGCCGCCAACATCCCCAAGGGCCGTCCCGGCCGCGGCGTGGAGATGACCCGGCACCACTTCCTCGGCGCGATCCCGCGCGTCGACGACAGCGGCGACGTCGGCTCCCTCGGCGCCGGTGTCGACGACCTCATCTCCCGCGTCAACGGTGCGTGGCAAGGCCCGAGCGGTCCGAAGCTGCGCCTGCTGCCCGCCGAGATCGGGCTGGATCGGGTGCGCGAGCTGGCCGGGGCCAACGACCGGCGCCTGCTGCTCGGCGTCGACGAGGCCGACCTCGCACCGGTCGGGCTGGACCTGGCCGAGGAGCCGCACCTGTTCCTCTTCGGCGACAGCGACTCCGGCAAGACGGCGATGCTGCGCGGCTACGCCAGCGAGGTGATGCGGTTGCACACCCCGCAGCAGGCGCAGATCTTCGCCGTCGACTACCGCCGGGCTCTGCTCGGGGAGGTCCCCGAGGACTACCTGGCCGGCTACTTCACCACCGAGGACCAGGCCACCGAGCAGATCCGCGACCTGGCCGGCTACCTGCGCGGCCGGCTGCCCGGCCCGGACGTGACCCCCGAGCAGCTGCGCACCCGCAGCTGGTGGACCGGCGCCGAGGTCTTCGTCCTCGTCGACGACTACGACCTCGTGGTCACCTCGGCCGGCAGCCCGCTGACGCCGCTGGTGCCCCTGCTCGCCCAGGCCTCGGACGTGGGCCTGCACCTGGTGGTGACCCGCCGTTCCGGCGGTGCGGCCCGGGCGCTCTACGAGCCGGTCCTGCAGTCGATGCGCGACCTCGCGGCGCCGGGGATCCTGCTCTCGGGCAGCCCGGACGAGGGCCCGCTCATCGGCTCGATCAAGCCGACCCCCTCGGTGCCGGGTCGTGGCCGGCTGGTCTCGCGCGAGCTGGGCAACCGGGTCGTGCAGCTGGCCTGGACGCCCTCGCGCCACCGCTGACCGCACGCACCGCAAGGGCCGGGCCCGGATCTCTCCGGGCCCGGCCCTGTCGTGTGCCCGGGTGAAACCGCGTGGGCGGGGGACCTCAGAGGGCGCGCAGGTACTGCTTCGGCCAGGGCGTGGACGCCGGCTGCACCTCCAGGGCCTGGGCGGCGTGCAGCGGCCAGTACGGGTCGCGCAGCAGCTCGCGGGCCAGCAGCACGGCGTCGGCCTCGCCCGCGGCGAGGATGTCCTGTGCCTGCTTGGGCTCGGTGATCATGCCCACGGCGCCGGTGGCGATGCCCGCCTCGCGCCGGATCCGCGCGGCGAACGGCACCTGGTAGCCGGGGCCGACCTCGACCTGCTGGCGGTGGTCGAGCCCGCCGCTGGAGACGTCGACGAGGTTGACGCCGTGCTCCTTCAGGCGCCGGGACAGCTCGACGCTCTGGTCCACGTCCCAACCCTGTCCCTCGGGCAGCCAGTCGGTCGCCGAGAGGCGCACGACCAGTGGCAGCGCCTCGGGCAGCTCCTCACGCACCGCGTCGACCACCCGCAGCGGCAGCCGCATGCGGCCCTCGAGGTCGCCGCCGTACTCGTCGGTGCGGTGGTTGGCGGCGGGGGAGAGGAACTGGTGCAGCAGGTAGCCGTGCGCACCGTGCAGCTCGATGACCTCGAAGCCCGCGGCCACCGCACGGCGGGTCGCGGCCCGGAAGTCCTCGACCAGGGCATCGAGGTCGGCGCCCGTCAGCGCGCGCGGCGCGGCGTAGTGGCCGAACGCCTCCGCGCTGGGGGCGACGGTCTGCCAGCCGCCCTCCTCGACCGGGACGGACCCGCTGCCCGTGGCGAACGGGGCATATGTCGAGGCCTTGCGTCCGGCGTGCGCGAGCTGGATGCCCGGCGTGGCCCCGGCGGCGGCGACCTGCGCCACGATCGGCGCGAACGCCTCGAGCTGGGTGTCGTTCCACAACCCCAGGTCCTGCGGGCTGATCCGGCCCTCGGGGGTGACCGCGGTCGCCTCGGCGATGACCAGGCCCGCGCCGCCGACGGCCCGGGAGTGCAGGTGCGTGGCGTGCCACGCGGTCGGGGCGCCCGTCGCCGGGCCGGTGTCGGCCGCGGAGTACTGGCACATCGGCGACATCCACACGCGGTTGCGCACGGTCACGTCACGGAGTTGGAACGGCTCGAAGAGGGAAGTCACGTCATGGTCCAAGTCCTTGCGCACGCTGGCTATTCCGGTGTCATCGACCCCACGGGTATGCCGCCCGGTCAGGTGCGCTCACGGCATACCTGAAGGCGCACGGGCACGTGCGCCTTTGGGTGGAGCCGGGGCGGCCGCGGCCGGAGCAGCGTGGGACTGCCCGGTGCACCCCCTGCGCGCCGGGGACCTGCCACGTCTGAGGAGAACTGCCATGACCGTTCTGGTCGAGATGGACATGCCCATGCCCCGGGAGCTGATCGAGGCGCTGGGCGACAAGATGGGAGTGCACACCAAGGCCCCCGAGGGGCTGGTCAGCCACGTGCTGTCCGAGACCGGGGAGGGCTGCCACGTGATGGACATCTGGGACTCCCCGGAGATGTTCGAGCGGTTCCGCGACAGCGAGCTCGTGCCGCAGATGATGAGCTTCCTGCAGGAGCGCGGGATGACGCCGCCGGAGCACCTGCCCGACCCGAAGTACACGCCGGTCTACGACCTGGTCCGCGGCAGCTGAAGCGGTCCCCGGAAGACGCACAGGTTCGTGACGCTCGCACCGGTTTGCCCCTGTGCGAACTGTCACGAACCTGCGCCCGGCGGGCGCCGGGTCGGCCGGTCAGCGTCCGCGGGTCAGCGTCGGTGGGTCAGCTCGACCAGTAGACCCGGCCGGGGTTCATGATCCCGGCCGGGTCGAACAGCGCCTTGACCGCGCGCTGCCGCGCCAGCTCGGCGGGTCCGAGCTCCTGGGCCAGCCAGCGCGACTTCAGCGAGCCGACGCCGTGCTCGCCGGTGATCGTCCCGCCCAGCTCGAGTGCCACGGAGACCAGGTCGCCGAAGGCCTCCTCGGCGCGCTCGCGGCTGCCCTCGACCGCCGGGTCGAAGAAGAAGCAGGGGTGAAGGTTGCCGTCGCCGCCGTGCCCGGACATGGTGATCTCGACCTCGCGCTTGGCCGCGATGTCCTGCCCGGCGCGGATCAGCTCGGTGAGCCGGCCGATCGGCACGCACACGTCCTCGATGAACCGGTGCCCCTTGGCCTCCAGGGCGGGGTTGAGCGCCCGGCGCCCGGCCAGCAGTGCATCCGCCTCCTGCGCGTCGTCGGCGACCGCGACCTCGGCGGCGCCCGCGGACTCCAGCACCGCGGCATACCGCTGCACGTCCTCGGCGGTGTGGCCCGGCCGGTCGCTCTGCACGATGAGCGCGGCGGCGCAGCCCTGCGGGAAGCCGTAGTCCGCCACCGCCTGCACCGCCGTGATCGTCGCGGCATCCATGAGCTCCAGGAGCGAGGGGCGGTGCCGCTCCTGGCGCAGGGCGATGATCGCCGCGCTGGCCCGCTCCAGGTCGTCGAACGTCGCGAGCACCGTCAGCGCCGGGTCCGGCGCCGGCACCAGCTTCGCGGTCACCTCGGTGACCACGCCGAGGGTGCCCTCGGAGCCGACGAACAGGCCGGTCAGGTCCAGGCCGGCCACGCCCTTGGCGGTGCGCCGGCCGGTGCGGATCACCTCCCCGCCGGGCAGCACGACCTGCAGGCCACGGATGTAGTCGGCGGTCACGCCGTACTTCACGCAGCACAGCCCGCCGGCGTTGGTGGCCACGTTGCCGCCGATGGTGCAGAACGCCGAGGAGGCGGGGTCGGGCGGGTAGAACAGGCCGGCCTGCGCGGCGGCCTGCTTCAGGTCGGCGTTGATGACGCCGGGGCCGGCGACGGCCACTCCCTCGAGGGGGTCGACGTCGTGGACGGTGTCGAGCGCCTCGACGTTGAGCACCACGGCGCCCTGCATCGCCACGCCGCCGCCGGCGAGGCCGCTGCGCGCGCCCTGCGGCACCACCGGGGTGCCGGTCTGCTGCGCGAAGCGCATCACCTCGACCACGTCGGCGAGGTCGCGGGCCCGGACCACCTCGTAGTCCGCCGGCGCCGCGGCACCCAGGGACTCGTCCACGGCATACGTCGCCTTGACGTCCGGGTCGGTGACCACACGGCCGCTGAGCGAGGAGGGGAGCGCTGCCACGGCCCAACCCTATGCCGGTGCGCGACAAGCGCATCGCGGCCCGCGCCCCGGCTGCCCTAGACTGACGGGCACAGGCGTCGACCCGGCCATCACCGGCGAGCCTCCGGAAGAACGGGCCGCGAGGCCTTACTAGAACCGGACGGGTGGGCCCGTCACAGCCTTCGACCAGAGCGGCCGTATGCCGTGTCCCCGCCACCGGGGGCCGCGTCCGGCAAGCGAGGTGGTACCGCGGTGCCTCCCGGACCGACCCGGGGGACGTCGTCCTCGCGAAAGGCACGGCCACGAGCCGGACGCTTTCGACGAGATGGAGACGCCCGCGATGACCTACCCCAAGGTCGACTTCCTCAGCCCCGAGTCCGCCGACGCAGCGCGCCCGCAGGGTGTCGCCGCGAGCCCGCGCTTCCCGGAGATCGAGGAGCGGATCCTCAAGTACTGGGCCGCCGACGGCACGTTCCAGGCCTCCATCGACAACCGTCCGGCCGGCGACAACGGCGAGAACGAGTTCGTCTTCTACGACGGCCCGCCGTTCGCCAACGGCCTGCCGCACTACGGCCACCTGCTCACCGGCTACGTCAAGGACCTCATCCCGCGCTACCAGACCATGCGGGGGCGCCGGGTCGAGCGCCGCTTCGGCTGGGACACCCACGGCCTGCCGGCCGAGCTCGAGGCGCAGCGCAAGCTGGGGCTGAAGACCAAGGCCGACATCCTCGAGCTGGGCATCGAGAAGTTCAACGCCGCCTGCCGCGAGTCGGTGCTGCAGTACACCCAGGACTGGGAGGAGTACGTCACCCGCCAGGCCCGCTGGGTCGACTTCGAGAACGACTACAAGACGCTCAACCCGGAGTACATGGAGAGCGTCATCTGGGCGTTCAAGACGCTCTACGACAAGGGCCTGGTCTACGAGGGCATGCGCGTGCTGCCCTACTGCTGGAACGACGAGACGCCGCTGTCCAACCACGAGCTGCGCATGGACGAGGACGTCTACCAGCAGCGACAGGACCCGTCGGTCACCGTCGCGGTGACGCTGGAGACCGGCGAGAAGCTGCTGGCCTGGACGACCACGCCGTGGACGCTGCCGAGCAACCTGGCCATGGCCGTCGGCCCGGACCTCGACTACGTCACCGTCGAGCACGACGGCTCGCGCTACGTCCTGGCCGAGGCGCGCCTGGCCGCGTATGCGCGGGAGCTGGGGGAGGACGCCACCGAGCGGGTCGTGGCCCGCCACAAGGGGTCCGAGCTCGTCGGCCGGCGCTACGCCCCGATCTTCGACTTCCTCACCGACACCTCGGTCTGGGGCACCGAGAACGCCTGGCAGGTCATCGCCAGCGACCACGTCACCACCGACGACGGCACCGGCGTGGTGCACATGGCCCCGGCCTACGGCGAGGACGACCAGAAGGCCTGTGAGGCGGTCGGCATCCCGACCATCCTCACCGTCGACGAGGGTGCGAAGTTCACCGCCGCGGTCCCGGCCTACCAGGGGCTGCAGGCGTTCGAGGCCAACCGCCCGATCATCAACGACCTCAAGGCCGCCGGGCTGCTGGTGCGGGAGGAGAGCTACGTGCACTCCTACCCGCACTGCTGGCGCTGCCGGAAGCCGCTGATCTACAAGGCGGTCTCGAGCTGGTTCGTCGAGGTCACCAAGTTCAAGGACCGGATGGTCGAGCTCAACGAGCAGATCACCTGGGTGCCTGAGCACGTCAAGCACGGCCAGTTCGGCAAGTGGCTGTCCAACGCCCGCGACTGGTCGATCAGCCGCAACCGCTTCTGGGGCAGCCCGATCCCGGTGTGGAAGTCTGACGACCCCAACTACCCGCGCATCGACGTCTACGGCTCGTTCGAGGAGCTCGAGCGGGACTTCGGGGTCGAGGTCTCCGACCTGCACCGGCCGTTCATCGACGGGCTGACCCGGCCGAACCCCGACGACCCGACCGGTCAGTCGACGATGCGCCGGGTGGCCGACGTCCTCGACGTGTGGTTCGACTCCGGCTCGATGAGCTTCGCGCAGGTGCACTACCCCTTCGAGAACGCCGAGTGGTTCGAGCACCACTTCCCCGGCGACTTCATCGTGGAGTACATCGGCCAGACCCGCGGCTGGTTCTACACGATGCATGTCCTCGCCACGGCGCTGTTCGACCGGCCCGCGTTCCAGAACTGCCTCAGCCACGGCATCGTGCTGGGCAACGACGGCCAGAAGATGAGCAAGTCGCTGCGCAACTACCCGGACGTCTCCGAGGTGTTCGACCGCGACGGCGCCGACGCGATGCGCTGGTTCCTCATGTCCAGCCCGATCCTCCGCGGTGGCAACCTCATCGTCACCGAGCCGGGCATCCGCGACGGGGTCCGCCAGGTGCTGATCCCGCTGTGGAACGCGTGGTACTTCTTCTCCCTCTACGCCAACGCCGCGAACGGTGGCGACGGCTACGAGGCGCGGTGGTCCACCGCCTCGGAGGACGTGCTCGACCGCTACCTGCTGGCCAAGCTGCGCGACCTCGTGCAGGACGTGCAGGGGCAGCTGGACGCCTACGACGTGGCCTCGGCGTGCGACTCGGTGCGCGGCTTCCTCGACGTGCTGACCAACTGGTACATCCGGCGCTCGCGGGAGCGGTTCTGGGACACCGCCGGCGACGGCTCGGCCTCGGCCGCGTTCGACACCCTCTACACCACCCTCGAGGTGCTCACCCGGGTCGCGGCGCCGTTGCTGCCGTTCACCACCGAGGAGATCTGGCGCGGCCTCACCGGCGGCCGCTCGGTGCACCTCACCGACTGGCCGGTGGCCTCCGACCTGCCCTCCGACGAGCCGCTCGTGGCGGCGATGGACCGGGCGCGGGAGATCTGCTCCACGGCCCTGGGCCTGCGCAAGGCCAACGCGCTGCGGGTGCGGCTGCCGCTGCAGGACCTGACCGTCGTCACCGAGGACGCCGCCGCGCTGGAGTCCTTCGGCGCGGTCGTCGCCGACGAGGTCAACGTCCGCACCGTCACCCTCGTGGACATGGCGTCGGCGAGCGAGGCGGACTTCGGCATCTCCCAGAAGCTGACCGTCAACGCCCGCGCCGCGGGCCCGCGCCTGGGCAAGCAGGTCCAGGTCGCCATCAAGGCGAGCAAGTCCGGCGACTGGTCCGTCCAGGAGGACGGCACCGTCGTGGCCGGCGGCCTGCCGCTGCAGGAGGGGGAGTACACCCTCGAGACGGTGGTGGCCGAGGACGGCCACGGCGAGGGCAGCCGGGCCACCGGCATGCTGCCGGGCAGCGGGTTCGTCGTGCTGGACACGACGGTGACGCCGGAGCTGGCCGCCGAGGGCCTGGCCCGCGACGTCGTGCGGGCGGTGCAGCAGGCCCGCCGCGACGCCGGCCTGGACATCAGCGACCGGATCAGCCTGACGGTGACCGGCGACCAGCAGGTGTGGGAGGCCACCGTGGCCCACCAGCAGCTCATCATGGAGGAGACCTTGGCCACCCAGTTCGGCTCCGCCCCGGACCTCGAGGCACTGCCACTGGGCGATGGTGTCGTCGAGGCCACGGTCGGCGACGGCCAGGCCATCCGCATCCTGGTGAAGAAGCTCTGATGGCGCCGTCGTCCGGCCGTCCCGACGCGGCCCAGCAGCACGCGGCCGAGCAGCTCGAGCTCCGCAAGCGCATGCGGGAGGTGGAGCAGGAGATCCTCGCCCGCACGCCCGAGCATGACCTCGAGCCGTCCCTGGACCGCATCGCCGCGGTGATGGAGTTGCTCGGTGACCCGCAGAAGGCCTTCCCGGTCATCCACGTCACCGGCACCAACGGCAAGACCTCGACGACCCGCATGATCGAGCGGCTGCTGCGCGAGGCGGGCCTGTCCACCGGCCGGTTCACCTCGCCGCACCTGCACGACATCCGCGAGCGGATCGCCCTGAACGGCAAGCCGATCCCGCCGGAGAAGTTCATCGCGGCGTACGAGGACGTGCTGCCCTACGTCGAGATGGTCGACACCAAGTCGGTCGACGAGGGCGGCCCCCGGATGACGTACTTCGAGGTCGTCGTGGCGGTGGCCTACGCCGCGTTCGCCGACGCCCCCGTCGACGTCGCGGTGGTCGAGGTCGGCATGGGCGGCTCCTGGGACGCGACCAACGTCGCCGACGGGACCGTCGCCGTCGTGACCCCGATCGCCCTGGACCACGAGCGCTTCCTGGGCTCGTCGGTGGAGGACATCGCGACCGAGAAGGCCGGCATCATCAAGGAGGGCGCCATCGCCGTCATCGGCGTGCAGGAGCCCGAGGTCACCGAGATCCTGCTCGAGCGCGCCGCCGAGGTGGGCGCGACACCGGCGGTCGAGGGGAGCGCGTTCGGCGTGCTGGCCCGTGACCTCGCCGTCGGCGGCCAGCAGGTGTCGGTCCGCGGCCTGTCCGGGGACTACAACGACCTGTTCCTGCCCCTGCACGGCGCCCACCAGGGGCACAACGCGGCCATCGCGCTCGCGGCGGTGGAGGCGTTCATCGGTGGCGGCGAGCAGCCGCTCGACATCGACGTGGTGCGCGCCGGCTTCGCCGAGGTGTCCTCCCCGGGCCGGCTGGAGATCGTGCGCCGCTCGCCCACGGTCCTCGTCGACGCGGCGCACAACCCCGCCGGTGCCGAGGCGCTGCGCGCGGCGCTGGAGGACTCGTTCAACTTCGCCCGCATCATCGGCGTCATCGCCGTGCTCGCGGACAAGGACGCCACGCAGATGCTCGAGATCCTCGAGCCGGTGCTGGACGAGGTCGTGGTCACCCGCACCACCTCCCCGCGGGCCATGAGCCCCCGCGCCCTGGGCGACCTCGCCACCGAGATCTACGGCGAGAACCGCGTCACCGTCGTCGACAGCCTGCCCGAGGCCCTCGACCGGGCCGCCGGCCTGGCCGACGAGGGTGGCGTCGCCGGGGGCGTGCTGGCCACGGGCTCGATCACCACCGCCGCCGAGGTCCGCCTCCTGCTGGGCGTCACCGAGGTCTGAGCGGCCGTATCGCGTTCACGGGGTTCCCCCATGGCCCCGGGCTCCGGGCCATGGGGAACACACTGCCGGCGACCGGGACCGTGGTTTGGACGACGAGTGAGCCGGGACGCACTCACGGGCTCAGCTGGTCGGTGCGAAGCCGGGGACGTTGAGTCCCAGCCAGCCGAGCGCGCCGGGCAGGAGGCCGAGCCAGACCGCCGCGCGGTGCCCGGCGTGCTGGAGCACGGTCGCATCGATCGCCAGGGGTGGCCGGGCCACCTTGAGCAGCTCGGCGCTCGAGGTGTACGACACGGGGTCGGTGTGCGAGGTCTCCATCCACAGCGCTACCGGTGCTGGCCGCCGCCGGGTCAGGGCAACGAGGTCGTAGCGTCGCGCCAGCGCGCTCCCGGGGGCGTACGGCTCGTAGCTCGGGCCGAGCTCAGGGCGGAAGTACCCACCCATGACCACGGCGGCGCTGTACTGCGCCGGGTGCAGCATCGCCGCCATGGCGGCGCACCAGCCGCCCGAGGAGATCCCGATCGTCGCCCACGAGGACCGGTTGGTGCTGACCCGGAACGTGCGCGCCACCCACTCGGGCACGTCGCGGGTCAGCCAGGTCTCCATCTGCGGGGTGCCCGGGCGCCCGTTGACGCACTCGGTGTCGGCGCCGGCGGGGACCTGCAGGTCGGGGGAGACGATGAGCGCAGGGCGCATCCGGTGCGCCGCCACCTGGTGGGCCAGTGCCGAGCCCAGCCCCATGCTGCGCACCCAGGTGAACGGCGAGCCGGGGTAGCCGTGGAACGTCTCCAGCACGGGGTAGCGGACCGAGGCGTTGGCGTGACTGGCGTATCCGGCGGGCAGGCGCACCACGACGAGGCCGGTGACGCCGCTGCGCGGCCCGCGCACGGTGTACAGCAGGTCCCCGGACCCGTCCGTCGTGGTGGCCAGCGCCGGCAGGCGGCCGGTCGCGCGCTGGGCCGCAGCGCCGGCGACGGCGCGGGAGGCCGCGTCCGTGGCGGTCGCGCCACGCTGGAGCGTCGTCGTCGTGACCGTGCCGCTGAGCGCGCCCTCGAGGTCGGTCCAGTCCGCGAAGTAGAGGAACTGGGCGTTGAGCTGGGTCGCCGCGGTGAGCAGCACGAGCACGTTGACGCCGAGCAGCAGCCCGGCGCGCCCGGCGAAGCGGCGCCACCCGCGGCCGGACAGCGACGGCCACCAGACCACGAGGGCGACGAACGCCGCCGTGGTGGCGAGCACCACCAGCGCCATGAACGGCCACCCGGTCAGCGAGAACACCGTGCCACCTGCTCCTCCCCGGTCGACCGGCCGCACCGGGACGCGGCGCCGTCGGCCGCTCACGGCCACCGTAGGGACGGTTGCTGCACAGGCGCTGGGTGCCGGCTGGGGATCGGCCGCCCGCGCCAGGGCAGCCCTGCCTCCAATGGGAGACTGGAGCGGTGCTGAGCTCCCTGGTCCTCTACGGCGTCCCCGAGAAGATGACGCGGCGCCTCGCGGCGACCGTCATCGGCAGCCAGGGCCTGGCCGTGTTCTTCGGTGCCCTCGTGGCCCGCGCCCTGGCCGAGGCACGCGGCGAGTCGAGCTCGGGCGCCTTCCTGGCGGTGGGGAGCGCCATCGCGGTGCTGTGCATCCTCGACGCCGGCATGCTGCGCCGCCCGTGGGGGATCACCCTGGGCTGGGTGCTCCAGCTCGCCACGCTGCTGTCCGCGTTCGTCGTGCCGATGATGCTCGCCGTGGGCCTGATCTTCGGGGCGCTGTGGGTCACCGCGCTGGTGCAGGGCGTGAAGATGGACGCGCTCACGCGGGCGCACGCGGCCGAGGCCGGCTCGGCCACGCCGCCGGCCGATCGGTAGGCTCCGGCCCATGACTGAGCGTTCCCTGGTGTTGGTGAAGCCCGACGGCTTCAAGCGCGGACTCTCCGGCGAGGTGCTGCGGCGGGTCGAGGCCAAGGGCTACACGCTCGTGGCCCTGTCGATCTTCGTCCCCGACCAGGACCGCCTGGCGCTGCACTACGCCGAGCACGAGGGCAAGCCGTTCTACGAGCCGCTGGTCGACTTCATGTCCAGCGGCCCGGTGACCGCCGCCGTCATCGAGGGGGAGCGCTGCATCGAGGGCTTCCGCGCCCTGGCCGGCGCCACCGACCCGACGGCCGCGCTGCCCGGTACGATCCGCGGCGACCTCGGCCGCGACTGGGGGCTGAAGGTCCAGCAGAACATCGTGCACGGCTCGGACTCCCCGGAGTCGGCCAAGCGCGAGATCGAGATCTGGTTCCCCGGGCTCGCCTGAGCCCCGCCTGACTCGGCAAGGCCCGTCCCGCAGCTGCGGGACGGGCCTTGCTCATGCTCAGGCAGGTATGCCGCGCCGGACACCCGGCATACCTGCGTCGCGTGCAGGTTGCCAAGGGCAGCGGCCGAGCCTTGACTGACGGCGAGGCGCAGGGCCGGGTCCGGCCGGATCCACGGCTCGGTCGCCGTGGAGGTGACGGCTCATGGCGACACGACCGGAGTCCGTGAGCACGGACGGACCCACCGCGGAGACCAGCGTCGGCGGGCTGCCTGGCCCGGACCGCGCGATGACCCGGTTCGCGGCGGCCGCAGGTGTGCTCGGCATGGTGGTCGTGGTCGTCATGGGCCAGCTGCACCCGGGGAAGGCGCCGCCCAACGACAGTGCGGCGTCCTTCCTGGAGTACAGCCGGTCGAGCACGTGGACCGCGGTGCACATCGGCCAGTTCACCGGGACGCTCCTCGTGTCGCTGATGCTCCTGACGCTCGCCCGCCTCGGCGCCGTGCGCCGCGGGGCCGTCGGCGTCCTTGCGACCGTCGGGGGGTTCGCCACGGTCCTCTATGCGGCGGTCTTCGCCGTCCAGATGGCCGTGGACGGCGTGGCGCTCAAGGGGGCGGTCCACCGCTGGGTCACGGCTCCCGACCCGGCCGCGAAGGAGGCCGCGTTCCTCGCCGCCTCCGCCGTCCGGGACGTCGAGAAGGGGCTGTCCGGCTTCTTCCAGATGCTGGGTGGGACGTCCCTGCTCGCCCTCGGCCTGGGCATCGCCATCGGGCGCCTGCTGCCCCGGTGGCTGGGGTGGGTGGCGGTCCTCGCCGGCGCCGGGCTCGTGGCCGGAGGGGCCCTGACCGCACACACCGGGTTCTCCTCCACGGCCTCTGCCGTCCTCCTGGGGCCGAGCGTGCTCCTGCTCGTCTTCGTGCTCGGTGCCAGCGTGCCCCTGTGGCGCGGTCCCGCCGCGGCCCCACCCGCCTCGTGACCGCTGCGGGCGTGACCCGTGCCCGCTGAGCGGCGGCGTCCGGCTCAGCCGGGGGCCACCTCGTCCAGGCCGGCGATGACGACCTCGAGCAGGGAGGCGAGCTGCTCGCGCTGGGCGTGGGTGAGCGGGGCGAGGACGTCGGACTCGACCAGGTTGGCCTCGCGGATCGCGGCCTTGAAGGTGGCCCAGCCGTCCCCGGTGAGCGTGACGAGCACGCGGGTGCGGTTGTCGGGGTCGGCGGCCCGGGCGATCAGGCCCCGCTGGGCCATGCGGTCCAGCCGGTGGGTCATCGACGAGGCGGCGACGTTGGTGGCCTCGGCGAGCTGGCTGGGCGTCATCGCGCCGCCGTCTCCGGAGGTGGCCAGCCGGGCGAGCACGCCCCACTCCCCGGCGGACAGGTCGAGGTCGGCCAGCTGGTGGGCGTACCACTGGTTCATCCGCCGGGCCAGGCCGTGCACGGCGGTGATGACCCGCTGCACCGACTCCTCACCCCCGGCGGCGACGTAGGCCGCCACGTCGGCCCGGTAGCGCTGGTGCTCGGACTCCCGGCGCGCTCCACCCCGCTTCGCGTTGCTCATGGCGCCATCCTGTCATGCTAGAGTTTCGAACTCGAAATATTCGATAAGCAAGATTACGACCTGCAACTGTGAAAGGACCGGTCCGGTGAGGCGCGCCCGTCTGCTGATCCTGGCTTCGACCATCGGCATGCTCGGCTGGGGCACGGTGCTGCCCTACCAGTACGCGTATGCCGCCAACACGCGTGGGTGGGGCGGTCTCGTCGCCGCCGGGGCCTCGAGCCTGTTCTCCATCGGCGCCCTCGTGGCCGCGCCCGTGGCCGGTCGGCTCACCGACCGGCTCGACCCGGTGCGGGTGTTCGTCGTGGCCAAGCTCGTCGCCGCGCTGGGCACCGGCTCGCTGCTGCTGGCGGAGACGCCGGGCCTGTTCCTCGCCGGCATGTTCGTCTTCGGTGTCGGGCTGACCGGCGCCGGGCCGGCGCAGTCCGTGCTCGTCCTGCGGTGGGTGGGCCAGGCCGACCGTCGTCGCGTCTTCGCGTGGCAGTTCACCGGCCAGGCGCTCGGCATGGCGGTGGGCTCGTTCGTGGCGGGCTACCTCGTGGACCTGCACCGCCCCCACGGCATGTGGCCGGCCTTCGCGGCGGCGGCGATCGGGTTCACCGTCTCGGCCGCGCTCGTCGCGGCCACCGGGCTGGGCCCCGCCGCGGAGCCCGAGCCGGTCGCCCGCCCGGAGGAGGCTGCGACCGGGACCGGCTCGGCCGGCATACGGCTCATCCTGGCCAGCCCCGCGCTGCGGTGGACCGCCCTGGTCACGGTGACCCTCGCCCTGGGCTTCTACGCGCAGTTCGAGAGCGGGCTGCCGGCCTACGCGATCACCGTGCTGTCGGTGCCCGAGCGCACCGTCGGCACCGCCTCGGCGGTCAACTGCCTCGTCATCATCCTCTTGCAGATGGTCGTCACCCGGTTCACCGCCGGCCGCTCGGCGCCGGCGCTGCTGGTGGTCGTCGGCGCGATCTGGGTCGCCTCCTGGGGCCTGCTCGCGCTCGCCGACCACGTGCCGGCCCTCGCCGGGGCGCTGTTCGTGACCGCGTTCGGCGTCTTCGCGCTGGGCGAGACGATGTACGCCCCCGTGCTCAACCCGCTCACCGCCAGCCTCGCGCCGGCAGGCATGGTCGGCACCACCCTCGGCGTCTTCTCCGCGCTGCAGACCGGGGTCTCCGCAGCCGGCCCGCTGCTCGCCGGCCTCGCGCTCAGCGGGGGCACCGGGGGAGTGTTCCTCGCCGCGCACGTCGGCATCAGCGTCCTCGCCGTGGGGTCCGCCTGGCGGCTGTGGGTCCTGCTGCGTCGCACGCCGGCCGAGGCACCTGTCGCATCCCACTCCGAGCCGGCGCCTGCGCCGGCGCCGGTGGCCTGACCGCGATTAGGGGCGCACGCGGCCGCGCTGCTAACCTTGCTGACTGCCGTGAACCGGCCGCGGATCAGAGAGAGCCCAGGTGAACCAGCCCTGTGGCACCGCGCAACGACACCAGAAGGAGCACTGTGGCCCTCGACGCTGCTGTGAAGAAGGACATCCTCGCCGAATACGCCACCCACGAGGGCGACACCGGCTCCCCCGAGGTGCAGATCGCGATGCTCACGCGTCGCATCAAGGACCTCACCGAGCACGCTCGCGAGCACAAGCACGACCACCACAGCCGGCGCGGCCTGCTGCTGCTGGTCGGCCGCCGCAAGCGCATGCTGCGCTACCTGGAGGCGACCGACATCGAGCGTTACCGCTCGCTGATCAAGCGCCTCGGTCTGCGCCGATAAGACGTCTCATGTGAGGGAGGCGGCCCGCTCCGATTCACCGGAGTCCGGGTCGCCTCCTTTCGCATGAGCGGCCCGTATGCCGGGCCCGGCCCGCGTGCCCCGCGCGCGGACCCAGCCACACGGCATACGGTGCCGGGGGCACCTGCCCCAGGCAGGGCTCACGAAGGAAGCCCGTGCACAACGACGATGCACGCGGTGTTTGTGAATGAGAGAACAGGAGGGCCCAATGGAGGGTCCAGAGATTCAGTTCGCCGAAGCCACCATTGACAACGGCTCGTTCGGCACCCGCACGGTCCGGTTCGAGACCGGTCGCCTGGCCAAGCAGGCCGGCGGCGCCGTTGCCGCCTACCTCGACGACGACACGATGCTGCTGTCGACGACCACGGCCGGCAAGTCCCCCAAGGACCAGTTCGACTTCTTCCCGCTGACGGTGGACGTCGAGGAGCGCATGTACGCCGCGGGCAAGATCCCCGGCTCGTTCTTCCGTCGCGAGGGCCGCCCCTCGACCGACGCGATCCTCACCTGCCGCCTGATCGACCGCCCGCTGCGCCCGACCTTCAAGAAGGGCCTGCGCAACGAGGTCCAGGTCGTCATCACGGTGCTGTCGCTCAACCCCGACCACCAGTACGACGTGCTCGCGATCAACGCCGCGTCGGCCTCCACCCAGATCTCCGGCCTGCCCTTCAGCGGCCCGATCGGTGGCGTCCGCGTCTCGCTGGTCGACGGCCAGTGGGTGGCGTTCCCGAACTTCTCCGACATCGAGCGCTCGACCTTCGACATGGTCGTCGCCGGTCGGGTCGTCGGCGACGACGTCGCGATCATGATGGTCGAGGCGGAGTCCACCGAGTCCACCTGGAACCTCGTCAAGAACGAGGGCAAGCAGGCTCCGACCGAGGAGGTCGTGGCCGAGGGTCTCGAGGCGTCCAAGAAGTTCATCAAGGTCCTGTGCGAGGCCCAGGCCGAGCTGGCGAGCAAGTCCGCCAAGGAGGTCCAGGAGTTCCCGATCTTCCTGGACTACCAGGACGACGCGTACGCCGCGGTCGAGTCCGCGGTCTCCGCCGACGTCGCGCAGGCGCTCACCATCGCCGGCAAGCAGGCGCGCGAGACCCGTCTCGACGAGATCAAGGACGCCATGAAGGCCTCCCTCGCGGAGTCCTTCGAGGGCCGCGAGAAGGAGCTGTCGGCGGCCTACCGCTCGGTGCAGAAGAAGCTGGTCCGCCAGCGGATCCTGCGCGACAAGGTCCGCATCGACGGCCGTGGCCTGGCCGACATCCGCGCCCTCGGCGCCGAGGTCGAGGTCCTGCCGCGCGTGCACGGCTCGGCGATCTTCGAGCGTGGCGAGACCCAGATCATGGGCGTCACCACGCTGAACATGCTCCGCATGGAGCAGCAGCTCGACACGCTGTCGCCGACCACGCGCAAGCGCTACATGCACAACTACAACTTCCCGCCCTACAGCACCGGTGAGACCGGCCGCGTCGGCTCGCCGAAGCGCCGCGAGATCGGTCACGGCGCCCTGGCCGAGCGCGCGCTCATGCCGGTCCTGCCGACCCGCGAGGAGTTCCCCTACGCGATCCGTCAGGTGTCCGAGGCCCTCGGCTCCAACGGCTCGACGTCCATGGGCTCGGTCTGCGCCTCGACCCTGGCGCTGATGAACGCCGGTGTGCCGCTGCGCGCCCCGGTCGCGGGCATCGCGATGGGCCTGGTCTCCGACGAGGTCGACGGCGAGACGCAGTACGCCGCGCTGACCGACATCCTCGGCGCCGAGGACGCGTTCGGTGACATGGACTTCAAGGTCGCCGGCACGCGCGAGTTCGTCACGGCCATCCAGCTCGACACCAAGCTCGACGGCATCCCCGCCTCGGTGCTGGCCGGCGCGCTGACCCAGGCCCGTGACGCCCGTCTGCACATCCTGGACGTCATGGCCGAGGCCATCGACACCCCGGACGAGATGAGCCCGTTCGCGCCTCGCGTCATCACGGTGAAGGTGCCGGTCGACAAGATCGGCGAGGTCATCGGCCCGAAGGGCAAGATGATCAACCAGATCCAGGAGGACACCGGCGCCGACATCTCCATCGAGGACGACGGCACCGTCTACATCGGTGCCACCGACGGCCCGTCGGCCGAGGCCGCGCGCGCGGCGATCAACGCGATCGCCAACCCGCAGATGCCCGAGGTCGGCGAGCGCTTCCTCGGCACCGTGGTCAAGACGACGACCTTCGGGGCGTTCGTCTCGCTGCTGCCCGGCAAGGACGGCCTGCTGCACATCTCCGAGGTGCGCAAGCTCGTCGGCGGCAAGCGGATCGACTCCGTGGACGACGTCGTCAAGGTGGGCCAGAAGGTCCAGGTCGAGCTCAAGGAGATCGACCCGCGCGGCAAGCTCTCGCTCGCCGCGGTCCTGCCCGAGGGCGACGAGGCCGCGGCCGGTGAGGCCAAGGCTGAGGAGCCCGCGCAGGGCTGACGCCTCCTGCACGACGCCGAGGCCCGGTGCCCCCTCGTGGGGTGCCGGGCCTCGGTGCGTTCACCCGGCGTCTGCGGGAGCAGTCCGGTCGCGGTCAGCCGCCGAACCACCCCGCCGCGTCCAGCCGGAAGTGGTCCGGCGGCGTGACGCGCCGCAGGTCGTCCTCGAGGGCGCGCAGCCTGGCCTCGCCGACCGTGCCGGCCCACCCGGAGCGCAGCTCCTCGAAGATAGCCGCCGAGCGGGAGAGGGCGTCGACTCCCCGGTCGGTCAGCCGGACCAGCCTGCGCCGCGCGTCGACCGGGTCGTCGACGCGTGCCACGTAGCCCAGGTCCTCCAGGCGCTCGATGGTCTTGCCGGCGGCCTGCTTGCTCACGCCGAGCCTGCGGCCCACCTCGCTGGCCGAGGCCCCCTGGCGGCCGATCGCCTGCATGGCGAAGCCGTGCGAGGGTCGCAGGTCCGGGTGGCCCTGCTCGGCCAGCCGCTCGTGCAGCTGGTCGATGAGGGCGCGGAAGCCCGCGAACAGCAGCAGGGGCAGCTCGAACCCGGCGTGGTCGCGGTGGGGCGCGGCGGGCATCGGGAATCTCCTTATCGACAACGTGGTTGACCAATACCGTCAATATAGTTGACGATATCAGTGTGCCGACCCTGGAGACCGCACCCCGCGGACTCCGTCGCGGCCGGCCCGTCCTCAAGGAGATCGCATGTCCACCACGCAGTTCCCGCTCCACACCATCGACTCGGCTCCCGAGGCCGCGCAGCCGGCCATGTCCGGCGTCGAGCGCCGCCTCGGGTACCTGCCGGCACCCGTGGCCATGATGGCCACCTCCCCGGAGGCGCTCCAGGCCTTCCTCGCGGCGAGTGCCACCTTCGACCGGACGTCCCTGACGCCGGTCGAGCGGGAGACCGTGATCCTGACCGTGGCGACGCGCGCGGAGTGCCACGTCTGCGTCGCGATGCACACCGCGGCCCTCACGAGGCGACGGGCCTCCGGCGAGCTCATCGCGCAGCTCCGGGCCGGTGAGCCGCTCACCGACCCGAAGCTGGAGGCGCTGCGACGGTTCACCCTGGCGGTCATGGACAGCAGCGGGGGCGTCTCGGCGTCGGACCAGGAGGCCTTCCTCGTGGCCGGCTACACCCGGCGCAACGCCCTCGAGGTCGTCCTCGGCGTCGGTGCCTACACGATGTCCACGTTCGCCAACCGGCTGACCGGCGCGCCGCTCGACCCCCAGATGGAGGCGTACGCCTGGGAGCCGGGGGCCTGACGTCCGTGACGTCGTGGCGGGGCCCCAGGTGGGCCGGTGTGCCCGCTCACTAGGCTGGCCCGCGTGAGCGCGATCAAGGTCTCCGTCATCGGCGCCGACGGGCGCATGGGTTCCGAGGTGTGCCGCGCGGTCGAGGCCGCAGCGGACACCGAGCTCGTCGGCCGCTTCGACCACGGGGACGACCTCGGCGACCTCGCCGGCGCCGACGTGGTCGTCGAGTTCTCGGTCCCGGACGCCTCCGCCGCCAACGTGGCGCACTGCGTGGAGCGAGGGGTGCACGTCGTCGTCGGCACGACCGGGTGGAGCGAGGACAAGCTGGCCACGCTGCGCGACCAGGTCGGTGCCCGGCCCGGTGTCGGCGTCCTCATCGCCCCGAACTTCGCGATCGGCGCGATCCTCATGATGAGCTTCGCCCAGCAGGCCGCCCGGTTCTACGAGTCGGTCGAGGTGGTCGAGCTACACCACCCCGACAAGGTCGACGCCCCCTCGGGCACGGCGGCCCGGACCGCCTCGCTGATCGGGGCCGCCCGACGGGAGGCCGGCCTGGGCGACGTCCCGGACGCGACCACGCACGACCCGGACGGCGCCCGTGGGGCGCGCGTGGACGGCATACCGGTGCACGCGCTGCGGCTGCGGGGGCTGGTCGCGCACCAGGAGGTGCTCTTCGGCGGCACGGGGGAGCTGCTGACCATCCGGCACGACTCCTTCGACCGCGTGAGCTTCATGCCCGGCGTGCTGGAGGGCGTGCGCAAGGTCGCCGACCACCCCGGCGTGACGGTCGGGCTCGAGCACTACCTCGGTCTGGCCTGATCCGTTGCGCGAGAAGGCCCGTGAGCGCATCACCGCGCTCGTGCTGTTCGTCGTCCTGGCGTTCTACTCGGTCACCATCGGGTGGCGGGGCGTGCTCCTCGTCACCGACAGCGGCGGCCGCGTGGTGCCGGTCCTGCTCGGCATCGCGGTCGTGCTCATGCCGGTGGTGGCGCTGTGGGCGATCTGGCGGCTGGTGCTGTTCGCCCGTGACGGCTCGGCGATGATGCAGCAGCAGGGGGAGCCGGCCGGACCGCAGGACGAGACGTGGCGAGCCCACCTCGTCGAGGCCGAGGCCCACCGCCAGGCGGGGGAGCGGGGCGCCGAGCAGCGCGCCTACCGCGCCGCCGTGCGGGCGTGGCGGGAGAGCCGCTCCGCCTGACCCGGTTGGCGCCGGTATGCCGTGTGGCTCCGCGCGCTGCCTGGATGCCGGGGTGCTCCCGGGCGACGATCATCGCGGCGTTCTTGGGCCGTTCTCGGACCCAAACCCCGCGACGATCGTCGCTCGGAACCTCAGCCCCGGGATAACGGGCCCGACGCAGAGGTCCGGGGGCGTCGGCGCCGCGGCGGGTAGGGAAGGCAGCGGGAACGCCAGGTCAGGCGGCGAGGCCGACGGCGCGCAGGGCGCCCGCGGTCGCCGCGGCGAGCACCACCACGGCGAGGAACGGCGCGCGCAGCAGCAGCGCCACGACGGCGACGCCGACCCCGGCGGCCCGTGCGTCGAGGCCGAGGGCGTGCCCGGAGGTGAAGGTCTGCACCGCCACGAGGGCGGCGAGCAGGGCGACCGGCAGCAGCCCGGTGACTCGCCGCGTGCGCGGGCCCTCGAGCCAGTGGTGTGGCACGACGTGCCCGGCGTACTTCAGCCCGAACGCCGCGGCGCTGGCGGTCAGCACGGTGGCCCACAGCGTCATGCCGGCACCCCGCGCTCGCGGCGGGGGCGCACCCCGGCGACCACGGCGGTGATGGCGGCGACCAGCACCGGGACCCCGGCGGGGGAGTGCGGCGCCAGGAGCAGGGCGATCACCGCGGCCGCGACGCCCACGGCCTGTGCCTCGCGGGAGCGCAGCCTCGGCCACAACAGGGCCAGGAAGGCGGCCGAGGCCGCGGCGTCCAGGCCGTAGGCCCGGAGGTCGCCGAGCGCGTCCCCGACGAGGGCGCCGGCCAGGGTGGCGAGGTTCCACAGGACGAAGATCGTCACCCCGGTGACCCAGAAGCCGAGGCGGCTGGCCTGGCGCTCGGGCTGGCCCACCGCCACGGCGGTCGACTCGTCGATGGTCAGCTGGGCCGCGGCGACCCGTCGCAGGCCCCGGACGTCGAGCATCCGGGAGACCTGGAGGGCGTAGAGGCTGTTGCGCAGGCCGAGCATCGAGGACGTGGCGACGGCGGCCACGCCGGAGCCCCCGGCGGCCACGATGCCGACGATGGCGAACTGCGAGCCGCCGGAGAACAGCAGCGTCGACAGGGCCATGGTCTGCCACAGGCTCAGCCCCGAGGCGACGGCCAGTGCCCCGAAGCTGACGCCGTAGGCGCCGGTGGCCAGGCCGACGGACAGGCTCTGGCGGACGACCTGGCTGCGCCGGCGGGGGTGCAGCTCGTTCACGGGGCGCCGAGGTCGGCGACGAGGCGCACCTCGCGCACCGTCCCGCCGTCGGCGTCGACCACCCGGTCGCGCCAGGCGCCGTCGGGTGCCAGGCCGGAGGCGAGGAGGAACTCGCGGCCACCCTCGTCCTCCTGGAGCAGCCAGATGACCATGCGCCCGAAGCCTCCGCCGCGCAGCGTGTCGACGGCGGCGTTGAGCAGCCGCGAGCCGTGACCGGCGCCGCGGGCCTCGGGGTGGACGCCCATGGCGAGCACCTCACCCGAGGTGCCGGCGCCGTCCGGGTCGGCGGACGGCCCCACCGCGACGAAGCCGACCACCTGCTCCCCGGCGCAGGCGACCAGGAGCCGGTGCTGCGGCGTCGGTGCCGAGGCCAGGGAGTCGCGCCACACGCGGGCGAACGCCGGTCCCTCGAACTGGCGGAGCACCTCCGCCGGCAGCACGTCGGCGTAGGACTCGCGCCACACGGCGGCCTGGACCAGCCCGACGGCCGGGGCGTCGCTCACCCGGGCGAGGCGCACGCTGGCGTCGGCGACGATGCCGCCCGGCTGGGGCTCGTGCAGGTGCTCGTGGGCGTGGTCGTGGGGCATGGGCCCATCCTCGCACCGGCCAAACGTGTGACACCAAGTCGGCAGGATTGCGCCAACGTGTAACACCTCGTCATACTGGAGCCATGTATGGCAACGACTTCGTCGACCCCGACGCGCCGCTCAACGCCGCCGAGTCCGGTGACGTGGAGCAGGCCGCCGCGCACGTGGACCGGCGCGGCGAGGTGGGGCCGGACTTCGATGCGCTCATCGCCGCCGACCAGCGCATCGAACCGCGCGACGACATGCCCGAGGCCTACCGCAGGACCCTGATCCGCCAGATCGCCCAGCACGCGCACTCCGAGATCATCGGCATGCAGCCCGAGGGCAACTGGATCACCCGCGCGCCGAGTCTGCGCCGCAAGGCCATCCTCATGGCCAAGGTGCAGGACGAGGCCGGCCACGGGCTCTACCTCTACAGCGCCGCCGAGACCCTGGGCATCGACCGTGCCGAGCTGCTCGACATGCTGCACACCGGCCGGCAGAAGTACTCCTCGATCTTCAACTACCCGACCCTGACCTGGGCCGACTGCGGGGCGATCGGCTGGCTCGTCGACGGCGCCGCGATCATGAACCAGGTGCCGCTGTGCCGCTGCTCCTACGGCCCCTACGCCCGCGCGATGATCCGCGTCTGCAAGGAGGAGTCGTTCCACCAGCGGCAGGGCTTCGAGATCCTGTGGACGCTGACCCGCGGCACCGACGCCCAGAAGGCCATGGCCCAGGACGCCGCCGACCGCTGGTGGTGGCCCGCGCTGATGATGTTCGGCCCGCCGGACACCGGTGAGGCCGCCAAGGGCGGCCACACCGAGCAGTCGATGGCCTGGGGCATCAAGCGGTTCAGCAACGACGACCTGCGCCAGAAGTTCGTCGACATGACCGTCCCGCAGGCGCAGAAGCTCGGCCTGACGCTGCCGGACCCTGACCTGCGCTTCAACGAGGAGACCGGCCACTGGGACTTCGGCCCGATCGACTGGGACGAGTTCTGGCGGGTGCTGCGCGGCGACGGGCCGTGCAACGCCGAGCGGGTCAGCTGGCGCGTCCGCGCCCACGAGGACGGTGCGTGGGTGCGCGAGGCCGCCACCGCGTATGCCGCGAAGCAGGCCCGCGCCCACACCCAGGAGAGCGCCGCGTGAGCATCCCGACCCCGAACGACCGCTCCGGTGACGCCGTGCCGGTGACGCCCGAGCGCAGCTGGCCGCTCTGGGAGGTCTTCGTCCGCGGCAAGCGCGGGCTCTCCCACGTCCACGTCGGCTCGCTGCACGCGCCGGACCCGGAGATGGCGCTGCGCAACGCCCGCGACCTCTACACCCGTCGGCAGGAGGGCGTCTCGATCTGGGTGGTGCGCTCCAGCGACATCACCGCGAGCAGCCCCGACGAGCGTGACTCGTTCTTCGACCCGGCGGCCGACAAGGTCTACCGCCACCCCACCTTCTACGACGTGCCCGAGGACGTCGAGTACCTATGAGCACCCACACCGCGGGGCTCACCGCCTCCCAGCTCACCGCCCGCTACGCCCTCCAGCTCGGTGACGACGCCCTCGTCTACGCCCAGCGCCTGGGGGAGTGGATCAGCCGCGCCCCGCAGATCGAGGAGGACATGGCCCTGGGCAACATCGGCCTGGACCTGCTCGGCCAGGCCCGGGTGCTGCTCAGCCACGCCGGCTCGCTCGACGGGACCGGCCGCACCGAGGACGACCTGGCCTACTTCCGCGACGAGCGCGGGTTCCGCAACGTCCACCTCGTCGAGCAGGAGCGCAGCGACTTCGGCTTCGAGATGGCGCGGCTGCTGTGGTTCTCCGCCTACCAGGCCGAGCTGTATGCCGCGCTGGTCGCCTCCGCGGACGAGGTCGTCCAGGGCGTCGCGCTCAAGGCCGTCAAGGAGGTCGACTACCACCGCGACCACGCCACCCAGTGGGTCCTGCGCCTGGGTGACGGGACGGCCGAGTCGCACGAGCGGATGCAGGACGCGCTGACCCGCGTCGCGCCCTACGTCGCCGAGCTGTTCGACGACGACCCGGTGAGCGTCGCCGCCGCGGAGGCCGGCGTTGGTGCGCGCCCAAAGTCGTTGTGGGACAATGCTTTTGCCTACGTCAGCCGCGTGGTCTCGCAGGCCACGCTCGTGCTGCCCGAGCAGCCGACGTGGCGCTCCCGTGGTGGTCGTGACGGCATCCACTCCCGTCCGATGGGCTACCTCCTGGCGGAGATGCAGCACATCGCCCGATCCCACCCCGGAGCGACCTGGTGAGCACCGTCCTGCCTGCGACCACGACAGACCTGGCCGCCCCCGAGGCCGGGGTCACCCTCGACCTGCCCGCCTCCCGGGCCCTCGACACCCTCGTCGGCCGGGCCATCGCGGACGTGCCCGACCCCGAGGTCCCGGTGGTCACCATCGAGGACCTCGGCATCCTGCGCGAGGTCACGGTCGACGAGGCCGAGCACCTCGTGCAGGTCGTCATCACCCCGACCTACTCCGGCTGCCCGGCGATGGACGCCATCCGCGTGCGGATCGAGCACGTCGCCGCCCGCGAGGGCTACACCGCCTCGGTCACCACACGGCTGGCCCCCGCCTGGACCACCGACTGGATGAGCGAGGAGGGCAGGGCCAAGCTGGCCGAGTTCGGCATCGCCCCGCCCGGCCAGCGTGCCGCGGCCGCTGGGCCGGTCGGCGTCGGCCTCTCCGTGCGCCAGGTGGCCTGCCCGCGCTGCGGGTCCTCGGCCACCGAGGAGGTCTCCCACTTCGGGTCCACCGCCTGCAAGGCGCTGCGCCGCTGCACCGCCTGCGGCGAGCCGTTCGACGAGTTCAAGGCGATCTGAGTGGCCGGCCTCGTCAGCAAGCCGGCGCGCCCGCGTGCCCGCTTCCACACCCTGACCGTCGCCGACGTCGAGCGGCTCACCGACGACGCCGTCGCAGTCTCCTTCGACGTCCCGGAGGACCTGGCCGCGGAGTTCGCCTTCGAACCGGGCCAGCACCTGACGCTGCGCGCGACGATCAACGGCGAGGACGTGCGCCGCTCCTACTCCATCTGCCTGCCCCGGTCCGAGGCGTTGCGCCGCGGCCAGGTCCGCGTCGCGGCGGCCCGGGTCGACGGCGGCCTGATGTCGACGTGGCTGGGGGAGTCGGTCAAGCCGGGTGACGAGATCGAGGTGATGACCCCCCTCGGTGGGTTCACCTGCCCGACCGAGCCGGACGGCATGCGGCACCACGTCGCGGTGGCCGCGGGCAGCGGCATCACGCCGGTGATCTCGCTGCTGTCCACGGCCCTGGAGGAGGAGCCGCGCTCGCGGGCCACCCTGGTCCTGGGCAACCGGCGGACGAGCTCGATCATGTTCCTCGAGGAGCTCGAGGACCTCAAGAACCGCTACCCCGGGCGCTTCCACCTCATCAACGTCCTCTCGCGCGAGGCGCAGGACGTCGAGCTGTTCACCGGGCGCATCGACCGCGCCAAGCTGGAGCGGCTGTTCGCCACGATCCTGCCGGTCGACACCGTGGACGAGTGGTACCTGTGCGGGCCCTTCGGCCTGGTCGAGGCGTCGCAGGAGCTGCTCGGCGAGCTGGGCGTCGACCCCCACCACGTGCACCACGAGGTGTTCCACGTCGACACGCCGGGGGAGCCGACCAGCGCCCGCCCACCGGTCCAGGCCGAGCCCGGTGCCCCGCCGGAGGCCGTGGTGACGGTCAACCTCGACGGCCGCTCGACAGTCATCGAGATGCCCTCCCGCGAGGAGACCATCCTCGCGGCGACACTGCGGGCGCGTCCGGACGCGCCGTACAGCTGCACCGGCGGCGTGTGCGGCACCTGCCGGGCGCGGGTCGTCGACGGCGAGGTGCGGATGGAGCGCAACTACGCCCTCGAGCCGGAGGAGGTCGCGGCCGGGATCGTGCTGGCCTGCCAGGCCCACCCGGTCACCGACGCCGTCTCGCTGGACTACGACGCCTGAGGAGTCGCCTGCTCCGCTCTCAGGCGGCGGGCGGACCAGTGCGTCACGGCGAACGCGACAGGGGTGGCGATGACTGCCACGACGAGGCCGAAGCCGAGGTAGAACCTCACCTCTGCGGCGTCCGCGCCGCCGGTGAGGGCGGCGTCGGCCGCGAGGGCGAGGAGGGTCAGGCCCGCGGTGCCCACTGCCGTGGCGAGCGCACCCTGCCCGGCGACCCGCCGGGTGGCCGCCTGGGGCTCGCGGGCCAGGAGGCGGGCGGTGACGGCTGCGGTCCCCACGCCGAGCAGGGCCCCGAGGAGCAGTCCGGCGGCCAGGCCGACGTCCAGTCCCGGGAGGATGCCGGACTCCAGTCCGGGACCACCGCTGCCCTCGCCCCCGGACACCACGCACCAGCCGAGCAGCCCTCCCGTGACCGGGCCCGTCACGAGCGCACCCACGATGATGCGGGCCACGAAGCTGGTCATCCGCGTCCCCCACGGTGAGTCATGGCTCAGTCGCGCCAGGTGCGCTGGTAGGTGACGAACGCGAAGCCCTCGCGCTGGTCACGCGCGGTCTCGGACCAGTCGGCGGCGTCGACCTCGGGGAAGAGCGTGTCGCCCTCGGGGGACTGCTCGACCTCGGTGAGCAGCAGGCGCGTGGCCACCGGCAGCGCCTCGGCGTAGATCTGCCCTCCGCCGACGACGAAGACCTCGGTGTCACCGTCGGCGACCGCGATGCGCAGCGCCTCCGGCAGCGAGTGGGCCACGGCCACGCCCTCGCGCGACCAGCCCGGCTGCCGGGTGACCACCACGGTGCTCCGGCCCGGCAGCGGCCGGCCGATCGAGTCGAACGTGCGCCGGCCCATGACCAGGGTGTGCCCCATGGTCACCGCCTTGAAGTGGGCCAGGTCCTCCGGCAGCCGCCACGGCAGGTCGTTGTCGCGGCCGATGACGCGGTTGGTCCCGACCGCCGCGAGCAGGGTGACGCTCATACGGCGATGGGGGCCTTGATGGCCGGGTGCGGGTCGTAGCCGACCAGCTCGACGTCGCCCATCTCGAACTCGTCGATGCCCTTGCGCTCGGGGTTGAGCCGCAGGGTCGGCAGCGGCCGCGGCTCGCGGGTCAGCTGCTCGCGGGCCTGCTCGACGTGGTTGGTGTAGAGGTGGGCGTCGCCGAGGGTGTGCACGAAGTCGCCGACCTCGAGCTCGCAGACCTGGGCCACCATGTGCGTCAGCAGCGCGTAGGAGGCGATGTTGAACGGCACACCGAGGAAGATGTCGCCCGAGCGCTGGTAGAGCTGGCAGGAGAGCCGGCCGTCGGCGACGTAGAACTGGAACAGCGTGTGGCACGGCGGCAGCGCCATCTGCCCGATCTCGGCGACGTTCCAGGCGCTGACGATGTGCCGCCGCGAGTCGGGGTTGGTGCGGATGGAGTCGATGACCTGGGCGATCTGGTCGACGTGACCGCCGGCGGGAGTGGGCCAGGAGCGCCACTGGTAGCCGTAGACCGGGCCGAGCTCGCCGTGCTCGTCGGCCCACTCGTCCCAGATGCTCACGCCCTGCTCCTGCAGCCACCGCACGTTGGTGGACCCGCGCAGGAACCACAGCAGCTCGCCGACCACGGACTTCAGGTGCAGCCGCTTGGTCGTCACCGCCGGGAAGCCCTCGGAGAGGTCGAAGCGCATCTGGTGGCCGAACACGCTCAGCGTGCCGGTGCCGGTGCGGTCGCCCTTGGGCGTGCCGTGGGTCAGGACGTGGTCGAGGAGGTCGAGGTACTGCCGCACGGTGGCAACCTAACACCGGGCGCCGACCCCGGACCGGCGGACGCGGCGGTGCGCCGCGCGCGGGCGGCGCCGCACCCGGCATACCGGAGGCGATAGCCTCACCTCATGCCCGACACGCCCCACTTCGGCACCGTCCTGACCGCCATGGTCACCCCGATGCACCCCGACGGCTCCGTCGACCTCGAGGGCGCGCAGCGGCTGGCCACGCACCTGGTGGAGCACGGCCACGACGGCCTCGTCGTCAGCGGCACCACCGGGGAGTCCCCGACGACCACCGACCAGGAGAAGGTCGACCTGCTCCGCGCGGTCGTCGGGGCCGTCGGTGACCGGGCGCGCGTCGTGGCCGGCGTCGGCACCAACAACACGGCCCACTCGGTCGAGGGCGCGCAGGCCGCGGCCAAGGCCGGCGCGCACGGGCTGCTCGTGGTGACGCCGTACTACAACAAGCCCCCGCAGGAGGGCGTCCTCGCCCACTTCCGCGCGGTCGCCGATGCCACCGACCTGCCGGTCATGGCCTACGACATCCCCGGCCGGTCCGGCATCCCGATCCACACCGAGACCCTGCTGCGGATGGCCGAGCACGAGCGGATCACCGCGGTCAAGGACGCCAAGGGCGACCTCTTCGCCGCCAGCAAGGTCATGGCCGCGACCGACCTGCAGTGGTACTCCGGCGACGACGTGATCAACCTGGCGCACCTCGCGCAGGGCGCCGTGGGCGTGGTCAGCGTGGTCGGGCACGTCGCAGGAGACCTGTATGCCGAGATGGTCGCCGCCGTGGGTCGGGGGGACCTGCCGCGGGCCATCGAGATCCACCGGCGCCTGATCCCCGCGGTCGACGCCGTCATGAACATCACCCAGGGCGCGATCATGGCCAAGGCCGCACTGAAGGAGCTGGGCGTCCTCGCCTCGGCTGCCGTGCGCCTGCCGCTGGTCGAGGCCACCGACGACCAGGCCGCCGCCGTGCGGTCCGGTCTTGAACAGTCAGGACTGATTTGAGTCATCCCCACCCCGAGCTGACCACCCCGCCGCCGCTCGCAGAGGACGGCGTCCGCGTCGTCGCGCTCGGCGGGCTCGGCGAGGTCGGCCGCAACATGACCGTGATCGAGCACCGCGGCCGCTTGCTCATCGTCGACTGCGGCGTGCTCTTCCCCGAGGACCACCACCCCGGCATCGACCTGATCCTGCCGGACTTCAGCTACATCCAGGACCGCCTCGACGACGTCGACGCGATCGTGCTGACCCACGGCCACGAGGACCACATCGGCGCGGTGCCGTTCCTGCTGCGCCTCAAGGCCGACATCCCGCTGGTCGGCTCGCAGCTGACCCTGGCCCTGGTCGAGGCCAAGCTCAAGGAGCACCGGATCACGCCCTACACCCTGGGCGTCAAGGAGGGGCAGCGCGAGCAGCTCGGCTCCTTCGACTGCGAGTTCGTCGCGGTCAACCACTCGATCCCGGACGCGCTCGCGGTCGCCATCCGCACCTCGGCCGGCACGCTGCTGCACACCGGCGACTTCAAGATGGACCAGCTGCCGCTCGACGGCCGGCTGACCGACCTGCGGGCGTTCGCCCGGCTCGGCGAGGAGGGGGTTGCCCTCTTCCTGACCGACTCGACCAACGCCGAGGTCCCCGGTTTCACCACGCCGGAGAAGGACATCGCCCCGGCCATCGACCGGGTGTTCCAGCAGGCACGGCGCCGGATCATCGTGGCCTGCTTCTCGTCCCACGTGCACCGCGTGCAGCAGGTCCTCGACGCGGCCCATGCCAACAAGCGCAAGGTCGCCATGGTCGGCCGTTCGATGCTGCGCAACATGGGCATCGCCCAGGAGCTCGGCTACCTGCACGTGCCCGACGGCGTGCTGGTCGACGTCAAGAAGCTCGACGACTACCGCGACGACGAGGTGGTGCTGATCTGCACCGGGTCGCAGGGTGAGCCGATGGCCGCCCTGTCGCGGATGGCCAACCGCGACCACCGCATCAACGTCGGCGAGGGCGACACCGTGGTGCTCGCCTCCTCGCTGATCCCCGGCAACGAGAACGCCGTGTTCCGCGTCATCAACGGCCTGATGCGCCTCGGCGCCGACGTGGTGCACAAGGGCAACGCCAAGGTCCACGTCTCGGGCCACGCCAGCGCCGGCGAGCTGCTCTACTGCTACAACATCGTCAAGCCGCGCAACGTCATGCCGGTCCACGGCGAGTGGCGCCACCTCGTGGCCAACGCCGACCTGGCCGTGGCCACCGGCGTGCCACGCGAGAACGTCGTGCTGGCCGAGGACGGCGTGGTCGTCGACCTGGTCGACGGCCAGGCCCGGGTCGTGGGTGCAGTCGACTGCGGTTACGTCTACGTCGACGGCTCCTCGGTCGGCGAGACCACCGAGGCGCTGCTGAAGGACCGCCGGATCCTGCGCGACGAGGGCTTCATCTCGATCATCGTCGTGATGGACGCGGCCACCGGCAAGATCGCCGCCGGCCCGGAGATCCAGGCCCGCGGGTTCGCCGAGGACCAGGAGGTCTTCGACCAGGTCCTGCCCAAGATCGAGCAGGCGCTGGCCGAGGCCACCGGCAACGGCGTCAGCGACACCTACCAGCTGCAGCAGATCGTGCGCCGCACGGTCGGCGGCTGGGTCGGCGGCAAGCTGCGCCGCCGGCCGATGATCATCCCGATGGTCATCGAGGCCTGACCCCCGGCCTCATTGCGCAAGAAAGGGCTGCTGGGAGCGCCGGTTTCGGCCTCCACAGCAGCCCTTTCTTGCGCAAAGGCAGGGAGTGCCGCTCAGTAGCGGGCGCCGACCACCTGCTCGCCCAACCGGTCGAGCTCGGCGAGGTCCTGGGCGTCGAGGGTGACCTCGAGCGCGGCGACGTTCTGCTCGAGCCACGTCCGGCGCTTGGTGCCGGGGATCGGCGCGAGGGCGATGCCCAGGCGCTCGGCCTGGCCGTGCACCCACGCCAGCGCCACCTGAGCGGGCGTCACTCCCTTGCGCTCGGCCACCGCCTTCACGGCGTCCGCGATGCGCTGGTTGGCCTGCCCGGCGTCACCGGTGAACCGGGGGTTGAAGCCGCGGAAGTCCTTCTCTCCCAACGACTTCGGGTCGACCGTGCCGGTGAGGAAGCCGCGTCCGAGGGGGGAGTAGGGCACCAGCCCGACGCCCAGCTCGCGCAGCGTGTCGACGACGTCGGTCTCGGGGTCGCGGGTCCACAGGGAGTACTCCGACTGCACCGCGGTGATCGGGTGCACCGCGTAGGCCCGCCGCAGCAGGTCGTGGTTGACCTCGGACAGGCCGAGGTGGCGCACCTTGCCGGCCTGGACCAGCTCGGCCATCGCGCCGACGGTCTCCTCGATCTCGGCGTTCTGCGGCGGCCGGTGCAGGTAGTACAGGTCGATGTGGTCGACGCCCAGCCGCAGCAGCGAGGCGTCGCAGCACTGCCGGACGTAGGCGGCGTCGCCACGGATGGTGCGCGCGCGGTCGCCGCCGGAGCGGTCGATGCCGAACTTCGTGGCGAGCTGCACCTGGTCGCGCCGGTCGTGGATGGCCCGCCCGACGAGCACCTCGTTGTGGCCGGAGCCGTAGACGTCGGCGGTGTCGAGGAAGGTCACGCCGAGCTCGATGGCCCGGTGGATCGTCGCGACCGACTCGTCCCAGTCGCCCTGGCCGTACCACTCGCTCATGCCCATGCAGCCCAGGCCCTGGGCCGAGACGTCAAGCCCGCCGAGGTTCACTCGCTTCATCGCTGTCGTTCCGTTCTGCCGCAAGGCGGCGGTAGTGGTCGATCTTGGTGTCGAGCAGCCCGGAGCAGGCGTCGAGGTCGGCCCGCAGCCGGGCCATGCGCTCGCGGTGCTCCTCCAGCAGCGCCAGGCGCTCCTCGATCCCCGAGTCGCTGCGCACGAGCTCGGCGTACTCCCGCATCTGCGCCACCGGCATACCGGTGGCCCGCAGCCGGGTGATGAGCGTGAGCCAGGTCAGGTCGCGCTCGCCGAAGCGGCGCCGGCCGTCGCTGCCGCGGGGCACGCGGTCCAGCAGCCCGATCCGCTCGTACCACCGGAGCGTGTCCTGGCTCAGGCCGACCCGGTCGGCCGCCTCCCGCGTGCTCAGCGCCTGCATGCCCTCGACCCTAGGAGCTGGAGTGCACTCCAACGCAAGTCCCGGCCACGGGCCGGTATGCCGGGTGCGCGCCTCAGGCGCTCAGGGTGCAGAAGGTGCGCCGGTAGGCCTGCGGGGAGGTGCCGACGATGCGGGTGAAGTGGTGGCGCAGGATCGCCGCCGTGCCCAGGCCGGTGCGGGCCGCGACCTGCTCGACCGAGGCGTCGGTCGTCTCGAGCATCCGGCGGGCCAGCAGCACGCGCTGGCCGGTGACCCACTGGTGCGGCGTCGAGCCGGTCTCGGCCCGGAACCGGCGGGCGAAGGTCCGCTCGCTCATCAGCGCGCGCCGGGCCAGCGCGGGGATGGACAGGTCCTGGTCGAGGTGCTCGATGGCCCACTCCAGCACTGGCTGCAGGGTGTCGGCGCCGACCTCGGGGATGGGGGACTCGACGTACTGCCGCTGGCCGCCGTCACGCTGCGGGGGCACGACCATGCGCCGGGCGATGGTCGAGGCGACGCTGGTGCCGTGCTCCTGGCGGACCAGGTGCAGGCAGGCGTCGATGCCGGCGGCGGTGCCGGCCGAGGTGAGCACCGGCCCGTCCTCGACGTAGAGGACGTCGAGCTCGACGTCGATCTGGGGGTACTGCGCGGCGAGGTCGTCGGCGTGGGCCCAGTGGGTGGTGGCGCGGCGCCCGTCGAGCACGCCGGCTGCGGCCAGCACGAACGCGCCCGAGCACACGCTCATGACCCGGGCGCCGCGGGCGACCGCGTCACGCAGGGCCTGCAGCAGGGCCTCGGGGTAGGGGCCGGAGTCGATCGCCGGCACCGCGATGAGGTCGGCGCTGGCGAGCCGGTCGAAGCCGTGGTCGGCGCTGATCGAGAAGCCGGTACGGGTCGGCATCGGCACGCCGGGGTGCTCGGCGCAGATGGCGAAGTCGAACTTCGGCACGCCCTGGTCGGTCCGGTCGATGCCGAACACCTCGCAGAGCACGCCGAGCTCGAAGGGGGACAGGTCCGGCAGGACCGGCACGGCGACGTCGCGGAGCATGCCCCCAGCATGACATCGATCTGGCGGGAAATCGATGCCTCATGACATTTCTGCCACTCGTGGCAGGGATCAGGTCAAGCGCATGATTTCTGCCATGGAACTCCTCATCATGTTTGCCGCACTCGTCGTCATCGCCGTCCTGGCCCCGCGCTTCGGCGCCGACACCCACCGTAGCCGCGAGTGGGACGACCCGGTCGAGACCTGGCCGGCCGGTATCCGCAACCCGCTGCCCAAGCCGCACCGCACCCGTCACCCGTGACCCCCAGTCGCTGACCGGACGCCCCCATGGCGCCCGGTCAGCTGTGTCTCGGGATCAGCGGCGCCCCCGGACATCGTGGGGGATGGGCGGCGGCCTCGTCGTGCGCCTGGGCCAGGGCCGCGCGGAGCGAGAGCGCGGTGGCGTCGCGCTCGTCGGGCGTGAGCCATCGGGTCTGGTCGTCGGTCAGGTAGGCGAACACCCTGGGGCCGCGGGCCTCCTGGGGATGGTCGGCCAGCCTCGGGACGAGGTGGACGTGCAGGTGGGAGAACCCCTCTGCCTCGGAGAACTGCATGAGGTAGGTCTTCACGCAGCCCGTGACGACCTGCAGTGCGGCGCCGAGGCGGTGCACCAGCCCCCCGAGCTCTTCGGCGGCGTCAGGTGTCAGCTCCGTGAACGAGGTGACGTGCCGTGTCGGAAGCAGGACCAGCCAGCCGGGCAGCGTGCTGTTGAACGCGTGCGCCACTCGCCAGTGCTCCGTGTGCACGACGTCCTCGCGCGGAGGGAGGGGTGCGACCACCTGCTGGTCGCACGGGTAGCAGCCGGCGATGACGTCCTGGTTCATGCCGGGCACCCTAGGCAGGTCGGCGAGGTGCCGCCACGCGTGAAGCCCGGTGAGGACGCCGTGCCCGGGTGAGGGGAGGGTTCACCGGGCGGAGCTCACCAGGGGCGGGGCAGGGACAGGTCGCGCGGGTCGTCCACCGGCTCCCAGCCGGCGTCGGTCAGCTCGTAGTCGAAGGCCGGTCCGTGCTCCGCCAGTCGGCTCACGGCCGACACCAGCCGGTCGACGTGCTCGACGGTGGACGCCAGCCCCACGCTGGCGCGGACCGCGGTCGCCGGGGCGCCCGGCCCGTCGAGCAGGGCGTCCACCAGCAGGTGCGCGCAGAACTTGCCGTCCCGCACGCCGACGCCGTGCTCGGCGGACAGTGACGCCGAGACCAGCGAGCTGTCCACGCCGTCCACGGTGAAGGTCACCACCCCCACCCGGTCGTGCCCCTCACCGAACACCGACCACGTGGACACGCCCTCGATCGCGGCGAGCCCCGCCTGCAGGCGCTGTGCCAGGGCCGACTCGTGGGCCTCGATCGCGTCGCGGTGGGCCTCGACCGTGGCACACGCGGCAGCCAGGGCGATCGCGCCGATGACGTTGGGGCTGCCCGCCTCGTGCCGGGCCGACCCCTGGCTCCACTGCACCTCGCGCTCGCTGACCCGGGCCGTCGCCCCGCCGCCACGCAGGTAGGGCGCCGCCGCGTCGAGCCAGTCGGCCCGGCCGACCAGGACGCCCGCGCCGAAGGGGGCGTAGAGCTTGTGCCCGGAGAACGCCACGTAGTCCACGTCGAGCGCGCCCACGTCGATGCGCCGGTGCGGGGCGAGCTGCGCGGCATCCAGGGCGACGCGCGCGGCATACCGGCGGGCGACCTCGGTGAACCGCTCCACCGGCCACAGCTCACCGGTGACGTTGGACGCTCCGGTGACGACGACCAGTCGCGGCCCGTCGCTGGTCCGGGCGTGCTCGGCCAGCGCCTCCTCGAGCAGCACCAGGGCGTCCTCCACGCTGCCGGGCACCGGCAGGCGCACCGTGCGCCGCTCGTCCCAGGGCAGCAGCGCCGCGTGGTGCTCGGACTCGAAGACGAACGTGGTGGTGCGGCGGGGCAGTGCCCGCGCCAGGAGGTTGAGCGAGTCGGTGGTGTTGCGGGTGAACACGACCAGGTCCTCCTCGCGCGCCCCGACGAAGGAGGCCACCTGCTCGCGGGCCTGCTCGTACCACGCGCTGGTCACCTTCGAGGCGTAGCCGTTGCCGCGGTGCACCGAGGAGTAGGTGCGCAGGGCGGCATCGACCGCCGCCTGGACGGACTCCAGTGCCGGGGTGCTCGCCGCGTGGTCGAAGTTGGCGTAGTCCACGACCGTCCGGTGCAGCGTGGGCACGCCCAGGTCGGCCGCCACGGTGCGCGGCAGCGGCGCCAGGACGGCGTGCGGCAGCGCGGGCACGGGGCGCAGGTGGTCGCGCGGGGCGGGGGCGGGTGCCCGGTGGTGGGTCCGGCTGATGGTGGCGATCGACAACGAAGCTCACTCCTCGGTGGTCCGGTGGACCATCGAGGCCTTCGGGGCGCTCGCCGGTCCGCGCTTGCCGGCACCGCGGGCGCGGGCCGACCGGGTCGTCACCCGGAGCACCCCGCCGCGACAGGAGGGTTGCCGGCCAGCAAGCCGGGGCTTGACGCTGGCACTCATGACCTGCGCCCGACCGTAGCGGCGCCGGCGCGGGGTTGCCCACCCTTCGGGAGTGATGTCCCGGGATGTGAGACCCGCGACCGGGGAGGCGGCCGGGAGCCGACCCGGTGGCGGACGCCGATCGCGCGACGCGCCGGGGCCGGGGCGCGTGTGACGCGTGATGTCGTCGGGGCGATCGCGTAGCCTGCGAAGGTGGCGACCCGGACGACCTCCTCCTCGCGCTCGAGCTCCTCGGGACGCGGCGGCGCCGCGCGCCCGGCGGCGCGGACGACCAGTGCGGCGAGCCGCAAGCCCGCCGCCCGCAAACCTGCCGCCCGCAAGCCGGCGCCGCGCAAGGCCGCGCCGCGGGCGGCCACCCTGCCCTGGCCGGTGCGCGCCGTGCGTGGTGCGTGGATGGGCGTGGCCCACCTCGCCGGCGGCACGGTCCGCAAGGTCGGCCACAGCGCGCGCGAGCTCGAGCCGGAGCACCGCCGCGACGGCATCGGCTTCGCGCTCATCGCCCTGGCCATCATCGTGGCCGCGCGCGAGTGGTGGGCGCTGCGTGGTCCGGTCGGGGACCTCGTCCACGCCGTGGTGGCGGGCACCTTCGGTCGGGTCGGCCTGGCCGTCCCGATCGTCCTGATCCTGCTGGGGCTGCGCCTGCTGCGCGCGCCGGAGGAGGCCTCCTCGACCAACCGCATCGGCATCGGCCTGACCGCCCTGGCCTTCTCGGCTGCCGGCCTGGTGCACGTCTCCGCCGGTGTCCCCAGCCCGTCCGACGGGGCCACCTCGATGCGTGAGGCCGGCGGCATCATCGGCTTCCTCGCCTCGAGCCCGGTCGTCGCGGGCGTCACCGTCTACGGCGCCGTGCCGATCCTGTTGCTGCTCGGGGCCTTCGGGCTCCTGGTGACCACCGCCACGCCGGTCCACATGGTGCCGGCCCGGCTGGGCGAGCTGCGCGACTGGGCGCTGCACCGCAAGCCCGAGCCGGAGCCCGAACTCGAGCCGCAGCCCAAGCCGCGCCGCCGCCGGGCCGTGGCCGACGGGGGCCTGGATGGGGACGAGGCCTTCGAGCAGGCCGCGATCGTGGCCCGCGAGGCCAAGGCCAAGGGCTACCGCCCGGGGGAGAAGCGCCCCACCCCGCCCGGCACGCTCGCGCCGGGGGAGGACGCGGCGGCCGCAGCGCTCGCCTCCGCCCGCGCCGGTGCCTCGGCTGCTCCCGCCGCCGGCGCGGCTGCGGTGCCCGCCAAGGCCCCGCTGGAGCCGCCGCCCACCAGCCCGCTGCCGCAACGCGTCGAGCAGCTTGCCCTCGCCGGCGACGTGACGTACACGTTGCCGGACAACGCGATCCTGGCCCCGGGCTCGCCGCACAAGACCCGCAGCGCCGCCAACGACAAGGTCGTCGAGTCGCTCACCGAGGTCCTCGAGCAGTTCGAGATCGACGCCCAGGTCACCGGGTTCATGCGCGGGCCCACGGTGACCCGCTACGAGGTCGAGCTCGGCCCAGGCGTCAAGGTCGAGCGCGTCACCGCGCTCTCCAAGAACATCGCGTATGCCGTCGCCTCGGCCGACGTGCGCATCCTCAGCCCGATCCCGGGCAAGTCCGCGATCGGCATCGAGATCCCCAACACCGACCGCGAGAAGGTCAGCCTCGGGGACGTGCTGCGCAGCCAGACCGCGCGCAACAACGAGCACCCGATGGTCATGGGCGTCGGCAAGGACGTCGAGGGCGGCTACGTCATCGCCAACCTCGCCAAGATGCCGCACCTGCTGGTCGCCGGCGCCACCGGAGCCGGCAAGTCCAGCTTCGTGAACTCGATGATCACCTCGATCCTCATGCGCGCCACCCCCGACGAGGTGCGCATGGTGCTGGTCGACCCCAAGCGCGTCGAGCTCACCGGCTACGAGGGCATCCCGCACCTGATCACGCCGATCATCACCAACCCCAAGAAGGCCGCCGAGGCGCTGCAGTGGGTCGTGCGCGAGATGGACACCCGCTACGACGACCTGGCGGCCTTCGGCTACAAGCACGTCGACGACTTCAACAAGGCGGTCAAGGCCGGCAAGGTCAAGCCCCTGCCCGGCTCGGAGCGGGTCATCCAGCCCTATCCCTACCTGCTGGTCATCGTCGACGAGCTCGCCGACCTCATGATGGTCGCCCCCCGCGACGTCGAGGAGTCGATCGTCCGCATCACCCAGCTCGCCCGCGCTGCCGGCATCCACCTGGTGCTCGCGACGCAGCGCCCGTCGGTCGACGTGGTCACCGGCCTGATCAAGGCCAACGTGCCCTCGCGCATGGCGTTCGCGACCTCCTCGCTGGCCGACTCCCGGGTCGTGCTGGACCAGCCGGGCGCCGAGAAGCTCATCGGCCAGGGTGACGCGCTCTTCCTGCCCATGGGCGCGAGCAAGCCGATGCGCGTCCAGGGCGCGTGGGTGACCGAGTCCGAGATCGAGCAGGTCGTCGCCCACGTCACCGAGCAGCTCAAGCCGAACTACCGCGAGGACGTCACCGTCGTGGCGGCCAAGAAGCAGGTCGACGACGACATCGGCGACGACCTCGACCTGCTGCTGCAGGCCACCGAGCTGGTGGTCACCACGCAGTTCGGGTCGACCTCGATGCTCCAGCGCAAGCTGCGCGTCGGCTTCGCCAAGGCCGGCCGGCTCATGGACCTGCTCGAGTCGCGCGGCGTCGTCGGCCCCTCCGAGGGCTCCAAGGCGCGCGACGTGCTCGTCAAGGCCGAGGACCTGCCGACCACCCTGGCGCTGATGCGCGGCGACGAGGTGCCCGACCCCGAGCCGGTGTTCGACCAGGCCGAGACCGCCGCGGCGCCGGCCCCGCTCGGCGGACCGACCCGTGACTCGCTGGCCCCCGAGGGCTACGAAGAGGTCGAGGCCGACGACGAGGACGCCTGGTCGCTCACCGGGCGCGACTGAGCCCGGCCCCGGTCCTGCGGCGGCTCGGTGCCGCGGCAGCACCCGGGGTGAGGGGCGCGGCATACCGGCCGGGTGCCTTGACGCGAACTTGACGCGGCGCTGACGCGAAGGTCCCTGTCGTCCGGCCGGCCCTGGGGTTACAACGAAGTCATGACACGAGACCTGCTCCGGGAGCGGCTGCTGTGGCTGGCGGCCGTGGTGGTGCCGTTGGCCGTCTGCCTCCTCGCCGTCCCCATCCGGGACACCGTCGCCAACACGAGCGTGGCGCTGGTCCTGGTCATCGTGGTCGTCGGGGTGGCAAGCCTGGGACGGCGCTGGCCCGGCATCGTGGCGGCCGCCTCCGCCGGTGTGTGGTTCGACTTCTTCCTCACCCAGCCCTACCAGCGCCTGACGATCACCTCACCCGACGACGTCGAGACCCTGCTCCTGCTGCTGGCCGTCGGCGTCGCCGTCACCGAGGTGGCCCAGTGGGGTCGCCGGCAGCAGGCGGCGGCGTCCCGGCGCGAGGGCTACCTGCAGGGGCTGGAGACGATCGCCCGGGCTGCCTCAGCCGGGACCAGCTCGCCCTCCGCGCTGGTCGACACCGCGTGCGACCACGTGGCCGACGTGCTCCACCTCGACCGCTGTCGCTTCGTCTACGACTCCGGCCTGGGCCGCCCCCGCGTCGAGGCCGACGGCCGGCTGCGCATCGGGTCGGCCACGCTCGACGGGGACGTCCTCGAGCTGCCGGTCGAGGACGAGACCGAGCTGGTGGTCGAGAGCGGCGGGCGGTTCATGGGGCGGTTCCTCATGACGCCGCTGACGGGCGCGGCGACCACCCGCGCCGAGCGGCTCGTGGCGGTGGCCCTGGCGGCTCAGGTGGGCGCGACGCTGCGGGCGTACGCCGACAGCCACCCGGCCAGGTGAGCCTCAGACCTTGAGCCGGTAGCCGATGCCGGGCTCGGTGACGAGGTATCGGGGGTGGCTGGGGTCGGGTTCGAGCTTGCGCCGCAGCTGGTTGGCATAGACCCGCAGGTAGTTGGACTCGCGCCCGTAGGCCGGACCCCAGGCGGCGCGGAGCAGCTCGGCGTGGGTGACCAGCCGGCCGGGACTCTGGGCCAGGGCCGCGAGGAGCCGCCACTCGGTGGGAGTCAGGCGCACCTCGTCCTGCCCCCGGGTGGCCCGGTGGTCGCCGAAGTCGAGGGTGAAGTCGGCGGTGGTCACGACCGGCGCCTCGGGGGCGTCGGACGGGCCGCGACGCGCCGCGGCCCGGATGCGGGCGAGGAACTCGTCCATCCCGAACGGCTTGGTGACGTAGTCGTCCGCGCCGGCGTCGAGCGCCTCGACCTTGTCGTCGGACTCCTGGCGCGCGGACAGCACGACGACCGGGACCTGGGAGGACGCGCGGATCTGCTGGAGCACCTGCACGCCGTCCATGTCGGGCAGGCCGAGGTCGAGCACCACGACGTCGGGCGTGCGTTCCTGCATCACCTGCAGCGCCGACCGGCCGTCGCCGGCGGACTCGACCTCGTAGTCGCGCGCGCGCAGGTTGATCGTCAGGGTGCGCACGATCTGCGGCTCGTCGTCGACCACCAGCACGAACGTCATGAGGCCTCCCTGCCCACGGCGCCCCCGGTCGGGGCGACCTGCGGTGCCTGCTCAGGCGGCATCGTGCCAGCCAGCTGCCCGCCCGCCACGGGCAGGTCGACCACGATGGTCAGCCCGCCGCCGGGGGTGTCCTCGGCGGTCAGGGAGCCGTTCATCGCCTCCGCCAGGCCCCGGGCCACGGCCAGCCCCAGGCCGACGCCGGTGCCACGCGGCACGTCGCCGAAGCGCTGGAACGGGGCGAAGATGCCCTCCTTGGCGCTGTCCGGGACCCCGCTGCCGCGGTCCACCACGCGCAGCTGCAGGTGGCCGCCGATCCGGCTGGCGTTGACCACCACCTCCTGGCGGCCGGGGGAGTGGCGCAGGGCGTTCTCCAGCACGTTGGCCAGCACCCGGTCGAGCAGCCCGGCGTCTGCGAGGGCAGGCGGCAGCTCGTGCGGGATCCAGGTGCGGACGCGCTGACCGTCCGGCAGCGCGGCGACCGTGCCGGCCACGACCTCGTCGAGGTGCAGCGGCTGCAGGTGCGGTGCGACCGTGCCGGACTGCAGGCGGGACATGTCGAGCAGGTTGCCGATCAGCGCGTTGAGCCGGTCCGCGGACGCCTCGATGGACTCCAGCAGCTCGGCCTCGTCCTCGGCCGACCAGGTGACGTCGGTCTGGCGCAGGCTGGACACGGCCGCCTTGATACCCGCCAGCGGGGTGCGCAGGTCGTGCGAGACGGCGGCGAGCAGCGCGGTACGGGTGCGGTTGTCCTTGGCGAGCGCGCCGGCCACGCGGGCCTCCTCGACCAGCTCCTCGCGCGTCAGGATGGCCGCGGCGTGGGAGGCGAACGCGGAGACGAGCCGGCCCTGGCTGGCCGGGGGCACCCTCCCGGTCATCACCAGGAACGTGGTGTCGTTGACCCTGGAGCGCACCTCGGCGCCCTCGACCATCGCGACGTCGAAGCCCTCGGTGGCAGCCAGCACCTCCCACGGGTCGCGCACCGACGCCCGCCGCACCACGGCAGCCGTGCGCATCGAGAACGTGTCCCGCGCCTGCTCCAGCAGTGTGGGCAGCTGCTCGGGCGTGCCCAGCAGCGAGTGGGCCAGCTGGGCGAGGATGCGGGACTCCTGCTGGGCGGCCAGGGCCTTGCTGGCCCGTAGCGCGCTGATGTGCACCACGGAGGAGACCGACACCGCGACCAGGACGAAGACCACGACTGCGAGGGCGTTGCCGGGGTTGTCGATCGTGAAGGTGTGCAGGGGCGGGGCGAAGTAGTAGTTGAGCAGCAGGCTCCCGACGATGGCCGAGAAGAGGGCCGGCCAGATCCCCCCGACCAGGGCCGTGGCCACGGTGAGGGCCAGGTAGAGCAGCATCTCCAGCGGCAGGTCGTGGTGCTCGCGGGTCGAGGCCAGGGCCCAGGTCAACAGCGGTAGTCCGAGCGCCAACACGACCCAGGCGCTGATCGTCCTCCGGCGGCCCACCGTCCAGTCGGGCAGGACCTGGTCGAGGCCGCGGCGCCGGTAGCCGTGGCTGACGATGTGCACGTCGATGTCGCCTGACTCCGCGATGACGGACTCTCCGACGCCGCGGCTCAGGAGCGACTGGAGCCGGCCACGCCGGCTGACCCCCAGGACGATCTGGCTGGCGTTGACGCCGCGGGCGAACTCCAGGACCGCCTCGGCGACGTCGTCGCCGGTGACCGTGTGGAACGTGCCGCCGAGCTCGGCGGTCAGCCGTCGCTGCTCGGCCAGCTGCTCCAGGCTCGCGCCGACCAGGCCGTCGGAGCGGGCCACGTAGACCGCGACCAGCTCCCCGCCGGCACCGGCGGAGGCGATCCGTGCACCGCGGCGCAGCAGCGCGTCCGACTCCGGGCCGCCGGTGAGGGCGACGACGACGCGCTCACGGGCCGGCCACGTCTCGGAGATGCCCTGGTCGTGGCGGTAGCGCTCCAGGGCCTCGTCGACACGGTCCGCCAACCACACCAGCGCCAGCTCGCGGAGGGCCGACAGGTTGCCCACCCGGAAGTAGTTGGACAGGGCCGCGTCGACCTTCTCCGCGGCGTAGATGTTGCCGTGGGCCATCCGGCGGCGCAGCGCCTCCGGGGACATGTCGACCAGCTCGATCTGGTCTGCCGCACGCACCACGTCGTCGGGCACGGTCTCCCGCTGGCGGACCCCGGTGATCGCCTCGGTGACGTCGTTGAGTGACTCCAGGTGCTGGATGTTGACCGTCGAGATCACGTCGATGCCGGCGTCGAGGACCTCCTCGATGTCCTCCCAGCGCTTGGTGTGACGCGACCCGGGCACGTTGGTGTGGGCCAGCTCGTCGATGAGGACGACCCGGGGTCGGCGGGCGATGACCGCGTCCACGTCCAGCTCCCGGAACGTGGCGCCCCGGTACTCCAGCACCCGCGTGGGGATGCGCTCCAGCCCCTCGAGCAGCTGGGCGGTGAAGGTGCGCCCGTGCGTCTCGACCAGCCCGACCACGACGTCGGTGCCGCGATCCCGGCGCCGGTGCGCCTCCGAGAGCATGGCCACGGTCTTGCCCACCCCGGGGGCTGCCCCGAGGTAGATGCGCAGTGTCCCTCGTGCCATGGCTTGATTCTCGCCCTAACCGGCGACCCGCCGCGCGCACGAGGCGGCGGCGGGTCGCGGCATACGGTCGGGTCGGGTCACCGGGAGCCGAGCGACGCGAGGGCGACGTTGAGCTCGAGGACGTTGACCCGCGGCTGGCCGAGGAAGCCGAGGGACCGGCCCTGGGTGTGCTCGTCCACGAGTGTGCGCACCTGGTCCGCTGACAGGTGCCGGGCCGCGGCGACCCGCGGTACCTGCCACAGGGCATAGGCGACCGAGATGTGCGGGTCCAGCCCGCTGCCCGAGGCGGTCAGCGCGTCGGCAGGGATGGCGCCGGTGGCCTGCGGGTTGGCCTTGAGCAGGGCGGCCTTGCGCTCGGCCACGGCCTTGACCTGGCGTGGGTCGTCGGCGGGCAGGTTGGACGCCGCGCTGGCGTCGCCGCTGTAGTCGACGGCGGACGGGCGGCCCTGGAACCACTGGGGTGCGGTGAAGGTCTGGCCGATCAGGCTGGACCCGACCACGTGCCCGCCGTGCTCCACGAGGGAGCCGTTCGCAGCCGACGGCCGCACGACCTGGCCGACCCCCCAGATGGCCGCGGGGTAGATGGCCCCGAGGAGCAGGGTGAGCAGCAGCATCATCCGGGCGGAGGCGCCCAGCTGTCGCATGAACGTCATGGCAGATCAGCCCAATCCGGGGAGGTGCGAGATGAACAGGTCGATGAGCTTGATGCCGACGAACGGTGCGATGACGCCGCCGAGCCCGTAGATCAACAGGTTGCGCCGGAGCATCGCGCCAGCCCCCACCGGTCGGTAGCGGACTCCCTTCAGGGCCAGCGGGATCAGCGCCACGATGATGAGGGCGTTGAAGATGACCGCGGAGAGCATCGCCGACTGGGGGCTGTGCAGCCGCATCACGTTGATGCTGTTCAGCCCCGGGAAGACCGCCAGGAACATCGCGGGGATGATCGCGAAGTACTTGGCGACGTCGTTGGCGATGGAGAACGTCGTCAGCGCACCACGGGTGATGAGCAGCTGCTTGCCGATCGCCACGACCTCGATGAGCTTGGTGGGGTCGGAGTCGAGGTCGACCATGTTGCCGGCCTCCTTGGCCGCCGACGTGCCGGTGTTCATCGCGACGCCGACGTCGGCCTGGGCCAGGGCCGGGGCGTCGTTGGTGCCGTCGCCCATCATGGCCACGAGGCGGCCGCCCTCCTGCTCCTTCTTGATCAGGGCCATCTTGTCCTCGGGCGTGGCCTCGGCGAGGAAGTCGTCGACGCCGGCCTCCTTGGCGATGGCCGCGGCCGTGAGCGGGTTGTCACCGGTGATCATCACGGTGCGGATGCCCATGGCCCGCAGCTCCCGGAACCGCTTGCGCATGCCCTGCTTGACGACGTCCTTGAGGTGGACGACGCCGAGCACCACCGTGGGGCCGTCGCCGTCCCGGCGGGCGACCACCAGCGGGGTGCCGCCGGACTGGCCGATGTGGTCGACGACCTGCTGCAGTGCCGCCGGCACCCGGGCGCCGCCCTCCAGCACCCACTGCGAGACCGACGTCGTCGCGCCCTTGCGGATCTGGACCCCCGAGGGCAGGTCCACCCCGCTCATCCGGGTGGCTGCGCTGAAGTCGATGAACTGCGCGCCCTCGGCAGTGAGCCGCTCCGCCGACACCGCGTCCTGGTCGGACAGGTGGGTGCGGGTGAGGTCCACGATGGACCGCCCCTCCGGGGTCCCGTCGGCCAGACTGGCCAGGTATGCCGCGTGGGCCAGCTCGGTGTTCGTCGCCCTGCCGACCGTGACGATCTCGGTCGCGTGCCGGTTGCCGAGGGTGATCGTGCCGGTCTTGTCCAGCAGCAGGGTGGAGACGTCGCCGGCGGCCTCGACCGAGCGGCCCGACATCGCCAGCACGTTGTGCTGGACGAGGCGGTCCATGCCGGCGATGCCGATGGCCGACAGCAGCGCGCCGATCGTGGTCGGGATGAGGCAGACCAGCAGCGCGACGAGCACGATGATCGACTGCTCCCGGCCGGAGTAGGCGGCCAGCGGCTGGATCGCCATGACGGTGACCAGGAAGATGAGGGTCAGCACGACGAGCAGGATGTTGAGCGCGATCTCGTTGGGGGTCTTCTGCCGTGAGGCGCCCTCGACCAGGGAGATCATCCGGTCCAGGAAGGTCTCGCCCGGCTTGGTGGCGACCTGCACCACGATCCGGTCCGAGAGCACCGTGGTGCCACCGGTCACCGCGCAGCGGTCGCCGCCGGACTCGCGGATCACCGGTGCGGACTCGCCGGTGATGGCCGACTCGTCCACAGTGGCCACGCCGTCGACGACGTCCCCGTCACCCGGGATGACCTCGCCGGCCTCCACGATCACGCGGTCGCCGATCCGCAGCCCGGACCCGGCCACCGTCTCGGTGCTGCCGTCGGGCAGCAGGCGCCGTGCCACGGTCTCCTTGCGCGCCTTGCGCAGCGTCGCGGCCTGGGCCTTGCCGCGGCCCTCGGCCACGGCCTCGGCGTAGTTGGCGAAGAGGACGGTGATCCACAGCCACACGGTGATGGAGATCGCGAAGGTCGAGGGGTGCAGCACCGACAGGACGGTCGTGCAGAGCGAGCCGACCCAGACCACGAAGATCACGGGGCTGCGGAACAGGTGGCGGGGGTCGAGCTTGACGAACGCCTGCGGGATGGTGGCCACCAGGGTGTGGCGGTTCATGCGAGGGCCTCAGCAATCGGTCCGAGGGCGAGGGCGGGGAAGAAGGTCAGGCCGGCCACGATGACGGCGATGCCGACGAGCAGGCTGACGAACAGCGGCGTGTGGGTGGGCATGGTGCCCGCGGTGACGGGGCGCCGGTGCTGGGCGGCCAGGGACCCGGCCAGGGCCAGGACCAGCACGATCGGCAGGAACCGGCCCAGGGCCATGCACACCCCGAGGGTGATGTTGAAGAACGGGCTGTCGGCGGTCATGCCGGCGAACGCGCTGCCGTTGTTGTTGGACGCCGAGGCGTAGTTGTAGAGCATCTCGGTCAGGCCGTGCGGTCCCGCGGCGAGCAGGGCGCCGCGGCTGGCCGGCAGGGCCAGGGCGAGGCCGGTCCCGGCCAGCACGAGGACCGGCATGACCAGGGTGGTCAGGGCGGCGAGGGTGATCTCCTTGCGCCCGATGGTCTTGCCCAGCCACTCCGGGGTGCGGCCGACCATCAGGCCGGCGATGAACACCGACAGGGCGACGATGACCAGGGCGCTCGCGAGGCCCGATCCGACACCGCCGGGGGAGATCTCGCCGAGGAGCATGTGCAGGGCCAGCAGGCCGCCGCCGAGCGGGCTGTAGCTCTCGTGGAAGGAGTCCACCGCGCCGGTGGAGGTGCCGGTTGTCGACACCGCGAAGAGGGAGGAGACCCAGACGCCGAAGCGCTGCTCCTTGCCCTCCATCGCCGCGGTCACGGCGTGCGCGGCGTGCGTCTCGGCCCACAGCGTGAGACCGAGCACGATCGCCCACAGGCTGCCCATCAGGCCCAGGACGGCGTAGCCCTGACGGCGGTCGCCGACCATGACGCCGTAGGTGCGAGGCAGGGAGAAGGGGATGGCCAGGAGCAGGAAGATCTCGAAGATGTTGGTCAGGGCGTTGGGGTTCTCGAAGGGGTGAGCGGAGTTGGCGTTGAAGAAGCCGCCGCCGTTCGTGCCGAGCTCCTTGATCGACTCCTGCGAGGCGACCAGGCCGCCCTCGATCACCTGCTTGCCGCCGGAGAGGGTGTGGATCGTGGTCGCAGCATCGAGGTTCTGGATCGCGCCACCGATGATCAGCACGACGGCCGCGACGGCGGCGATCGGCAGCAGGATCCGCGTGGTCGCCCGGGTCAGGTCGACCCAGAAGTTGCCGAGCCGGTCGGTGCCGACCCGGACCAGACCACGGATGAGGGCCACCACGACCGCGAGGCCCGTGGCGGCGGAGACGAAGTTCTGCACGGTCAGTCCCAGCGCCTGGGTCACCGCGGTCACCCCGGTCTCGCCGGAGTAGGCCTGCCAGTTCGTGTTGGTCACGAACGAGATCGCGGTGTTGAACGCCGTGTCCACGTGCATGCCCGCGGCGCCACGGGCGAGCGGCAGGCGCAGCTGGGCCAGGATCAGCACGAACAGCAGCAGGAAGCCGGCGAAGGCGAAGGCCAGGACCGACATCGCGTAGGTCGTCCAGCGCTGCTCGGCCGACGGATTGACCCCGACAGCCCGGTAGAGCAGCCGCTCGACGCGCCAGTGCTTCTCGTCGGTGAAGACCCGCGCCATCCAGTCGCCCAGGGGCACGTGGACGACGGCGAGGGCCACCACGAGCAGTCCGATGGTCAGCAGTCCGCTGACGGTGCCGCTCATCAGAACTTGTCCGGTCTGATGAGCGCGTACACCAGGTACACGATGAGGGCGACGGCGATGAGGCCGGCGATGAGGTTCTCTGTCACAGCCTCAGTACAGACCCGCCCCCCGGCGGGGGAACCCGTCGTTGACGCAGCGCTGATACGCCTTGACGGGTTCTTGATGCCGGCCCGGAACCTCGTGCGCCGCAACAGCTCCGGGCGGGAGGTCAGCTCCCCGGGTGGTCCAGCTGCCGGTATGTCGCGAGGCTGGGTCCGCGGGTCTCCTGCAGCTCCCGGGCGCCGGCCTCGACGTCACGCATCACCCGCAGCACGTTGCCGCCGGCGAGCTTGGCCAGGTCCTCGTCGGACCAGCCGCGGTCGGCCAGGGCGGCGAGCAGGCGCGGGTAGCCGCTGACGTCCTCCAGCCCCACCGGGTAGGTCTCGGTGCCGTCGTAGTCGCCGCCGATCCCGACGTGGTCGATCCCGGCCACCTCCCGCACGTGCTCGCAGTGGGCGACGACGTCCTCGAGGGTGGCCGACGGCTTGGGGTGGGCCACCCGGTACTCACGGGTGAAGGCCCGGAACGCCTCGTAGTCGGTCGACTTCACGCCCACGTCGGCCGCGGCGGCCGCCGCCTCCCGGCGCCAGGCGGCCACGACCGGTGAGACGAACTCCGGCACGAACGTCACCATGCACACGCCGTTGTTGGCCCGCAGCGTCGTCAGCACGTCGTCGGGCACGTTGCGCGGCACGTCGCACACCGCCCGCGCCGAGGAGTGGCTGAAGATGACCGGCACCTCGGTGACCTTGAGCGCGTCCCGCATCGTGTCCGCCGAGACGTGGGACAGGTCCACCAGCATGCCCAGGCGGTTCATCTCGCGGACCACCTCGACGCCGAACGCCGACAGCCCGCCGAGGACCGGCTCGTCGGTGGCCGAGTCCGCCCACGGCACGTTGTCGTTGTGCGTCAGCGTCATGTAGCGCACGCCGAGGACGTAGAGCATCCGCAGCGCGGCCAGCGAGCACCCGATCGAGTGGCCGCCCTCGGCGCCCATCAGCGAGGCGATCCGGCCGGAGGCGAAGACGCCCTCCACCTCGTCCGCGGTGCGCGCGAAACCCAGCTCACCGGCATACCGGCCGACCATCTGGTGCACCGCGTCGACCTGCTCAAGAGTGGCGACCACCGCCGCGTCGCCCTGCAGGCTGCTGGGCACGAAGACCGACCAGAACTGGGCGCCGACGCGGCCGGCCCGGAGCCGGGGCACGTCGGTGCAGGTCGTGGCCACGTCCCCGCCGAGGTCGAGCCGGTCGAAGTCGTAGCCGCTCTGCTCGCGGGCCTCCCACGGCAGGTCGTTGTGCCCGTCCACGAGGGGGTGGCGGCGCAGCAGCTCGGTCACGCGGGCAAGGGTCGCGGTGGAGTCCGGCATGCGGTCATTCAACCGCAGCCCAACTATGGTGAGGGCATGACCTCCCCTGCCCCTTCCCCTGCGCGCAGCGTTGCCCTGGTGACGCTCGGGTGCGCCCGCAACGAGGTCGACTCCGAGGAGCTGGCCGGCCGGCTGGCCTCCGAAGGCTGGACTCTGGTGGACGACGCCGCCGAGGCCGACGTCGCCGTGGTGAACACGTGTGGGTTCGTCGAGCAGGCCAAGAAGGACTCGATCGACGCCCTGCTCGAAGCCTCCGACCTCAAGGGGGAGGGCCGCACCCAGGCCGTGGTCGCGGTGGGGTGCCTGGCCGAGCGGTATGGCGAGCAGCTCGCCTCCCAGCTGCCCGAGGCCGACGCCGTGCTCGGCTTCGACTCCTACGCCGACATGTCCGGCCACCTGTCGGCGATCCTGGGCGGCCACAAGCCCGCCTCGCACACCCCCTCGGACCGCCGACGGCTGCTGCCGCTGTCCCCGGCCAGCCGCCAGGAGGGCGCGGGGTCGGTGGCCCTGCCCGGCCACGGCTCGGGGCCTGAGGTGCGCGTCCCCGAGACCGTGACGATCGAGGGCCCGGTGCCGGCCAGCGGGCCGCGGGTCATCCGGGCCCGGCTCGACGGCCGCCCCTGGGCACCGCTGAAGATCGCCTCCGGCTGCGACCGGCGCTGTGCGTTCTGCGCGATCCCGATGTTCCGCGGGGCGTTCGTCTCGCGCCGGCCCTCCGACGTGCTGGCCGAAGCCCGGTGGCTGGGCGAGCGCGGGGTCAAGGAGATCTTCCTCGTCAGCGAGAACTCCACGTCCTACGGCAAGGACCTCGGCGACCTGCGGCTGCTGGACACCATGCTTCCCGAGCTGGTGGCCGTCGAGGGGATCGAACGGGTGCGGGTGTCCTACCTGCAGCCGGCCGAGATCCGCATGGACCTGCTCGACGTCATGGCCTCCACGCCCGGCGTGGTGCCCTACTTCGACATCTCCTTCCAGCACGCCAGCGAGCCGCTGCTGCGCCGGATGCGCCGGTTCGGCTCGCGGCAGGCCTTCCTCGACCTCATCGACCAGGTGCGTGCGCGGGCGCCGCAGGCCGGCATCCGCTCCAACGTCATCGTCGGCTTCCCCGGCGAGACCGAGCAGGACGTCGCCGATCTCGAGGCGTTCCTCACCGCGGCGCGCCTGGATGTCACCGGGGTGTTCGGCTACTCCGACGAGGACGGCACCGAGGCCGAGACCTATGACGGCAAGCTGCCCGAGGACGTCGTGGCCGAGCGCCTGGCCCACTTCACCTCGCTGGTGGAGGAGCTGAACATCCAGCGCGCCGAGGAGCGCCTCGGTGAGGTGGTCGAGGTCCTCGTGGAGGAGGTCGACGACGAGGAGGTCTCCGGTCGTGCGGCCCACCAGGGTCCCGACGTCGACGGTGTCACCCTGCTCGAGCTCGCGGCTGGCGCCCCGGCCCCCGCGGTCGGCGACCTGGTCACCGCCCGGGTCGTCGCCACCGAGGGCATCGACCTGGTCGCGGAGCCGGTGTGAACGCCGCGCTGCCCACCCCCGAAGGCCCGGCGCCCGACCCGGACGAACCGGTCGTCCTCGGCGAGCCGGAGCAGCAGCCCAGCGCCTGGAACATCGCCAACGCGCTGACGGTCCTGCGCATCCTGCTGGTCCCGCTGTTCGGCTGGCTCCTGCTCCTGGACCACGGCACGCAGGCCAAGTGGCGGATCGCCGCGGCGCTGGTGTTCGGGGTGGCCCTGCTGACCGACCGCATCGACGGCGACATCGCCCGGCGTCGCGGCCTGGTCACGGACTTCGGCAAGGTCAGCGACCCGATCGCCGACAAGGCGCTGGTCGGCATGGCCCTGGTCGGGCTGTCCCTGCTCGACGAGCTGCCGTGGTGGGTGACCGTCGTCATCCTCGCCCGCGAGCTCGGCATCACCGTGCTGCGGTTCTTCGTCATCCGGCACGGGGTGATCCCGGCCAGCCGCGGCGGCAAGCTCAAGACGGGCGTGCAGGCGGTCGCCATCGCCCTCTACGTGCTGCCGCTGTCCGGTGCGTGGCACGACGTGGCGGTAGTCGCCATGGCCCTGGCTGTCATCGTCACGGTCGTGACCGGCATCGACTACGTCGCGCGGGCGCTGACCCTGCGCCAGACCAGCCCGCGCGCGGCCGCCAAGCGGGCCCGGGCCGAGCGTGAGGCAGCAAAGGCGGCGGAGGCCGCCGATCGGCCCGCGACGAGCGGTCACGAGTCGCCGTGAGCGAGCCAGGCGTGGTCAGCCGCGAGGTGTATGCCGTGTGCGCCGACCTGGTGGGTCGGCTCACCGACCGGGGCCTGACGGTGGCCACGGCGGAGTCGCTCACCGGTGGCCTGGTCGCCGGTGCCCTGACCGACGTGCCCGGGTCCTCGCTGGTCCTGCGCGGCGGGGTGGTGGCCTACAGCGTGGAGGTCAAGGCCTCGGTCCTGGGCGTCGACGCCGGGCTGCTGGCCTCGCGCGGGGCTGTGGATGCCGGGGTGGCCGAGCAGATGGCGTGCGGGGCGCGCGAGCGGCTCGGCGCGACCTACGGCCTGGCGACCACCGGCGTGGCGGGCCCCGACCCCTCCGAGGGCAAGGCGGTGGGCACGGTGTTCGTGGCCGTCGCCGGCCCGCGCACGACCCGGGTGCAGGCGCTGTCGCTGACCGGCTCGCGCGGCGAGATCCGGCGCCGGTCGGTGGCCGCCGTGCTGGACCTGCTGGCCCAGGAGCTGCTCGACGAGGACGAGCTGTCCGCCCGTCCCGGGAGCGGCAGCGGGGTGGCCGGGGAAGATGCGCCCCCGCCGGCGGGTTGAGCCTGACGTGCGGCAAAGCCACCATCCCGCAGGCGCGGGACCGACCCCTCGCGGTACCGTGGGGCAACATCGCAAGTCCGAGCCACGTGGAGGAGGCGTCATGATCTTGCTTCGTCGTGAACTCGGTGACGTGCTCCGCGAGCAGCGCCAGGCCCAGGGGCGCACCCTGCGCGAGGTCTCCGCTTCGGCTTCGGTCTCCCTCGGCTACCTCAGCGAGGTGGAGCGCGGCGAGAAGGAAGCGTCCTCCGAGCTGCTGGCCTCGATCTGCGGGGCGCTGAACCTCCCGCTGTCGCAGGTGCTCAGCCACGTCTCCGACCGCGTCGCCGAGTCCGAGGCGGTCAGCGCCCCGGTCGCCCTGCCGGTCACCCCGATCTCCGGCCGCCTGGTCTCCGCCTCCGCCGCCTGACCGGCTGGCGCTGCCAGACGCCGCCGAACTGGACGGTGTTGCCCCTTCAGGGGTGCTGAAGGGGCAACACCGTCCAGTTCGGCATCACAGGTCGGCATTCCAGTTCGGCATTACAGGTCGGCACGTCCGGGTCGGCACGCCTCAGCGGGGGCGGTAGCCCGCACGCGTCTGCCGTGGCCCCGACCCCAGCGGACGCTGGGTTCGGCCGTCGTCGGTCGGTCCCAGCCCGCCCTGGCATCCCGGGCAATAGAACATCGTCCGTTCCTGCGGCGGTTCCCCGATCATCGCCACCCGGATGCTGCCACCGCAGCGACGGCACGGCCGACCCGAACGGGCGTGGGCGTAGCTGGTCTCGCCCCGCCGGGTGCTGCCGGTGCTCGTCTGCACGGCCAGGTGCTGGCTGGTGCTGAGCAGCCGGTGGGCGCGTTCGACCACCCCGGCGAGCGCGTCGTCGTCGACCTCGCCCACCGGTGTCCAGGGGTGCAGGCCCTCCAGGAACAGCGACTCGGCCGCCCAGAGGGTGCCGATGCCGGCCAGGTTGCGCTGGTCCAGCAGCGCGGCGCCCAGCGCCCGTCCCGGCTCGCGGCGCAGGTTGGCCACGGCCAGGGAGGGGTCCCAGTCCGGCCCGAGCAGGTCGGGGCCGAGGTGGCCCACCAGCGTGCGCTCGTCCGCGGTTGGCACGAGGTCGAGCATGCCCAGGCGCAGGCCCAGCGCGGTCCAGTCGGCGGTGCCGAGGACGGCCCGCACGCGGTCGCCGGCGAGCTGGCGCGCGGTGACCTGCGGGGTGGCTTCGACCCGCCACTGTCCCTCCATCCGCAGGTGGCTGTGCAGCGTCCGTCCGCTGTCCAGCCGCTGCAGGATGTGCTTGCCGCGGCTGATGACCTCGAGTGTGGTCGCTCCCCGCAGGTCCGTCGTCGCGAGCGAGGGCCAGCGCAGGTCGGCCACCTGCAGGGGCGATCCCGCCAGGGCCTGGTCGAGGCGGTGGGCGGTGCGCCAGACGGTGTCGCCCTCAGGCATGCCGAGCCCTCACCGCCGCAGGCGCAGGCCGCGGGGGGTGGCGTGGAAGCCGGCCTCGGCCAGCGCAGCGGCCAGCGGGTGGTCGGAGCCAAGGACCGCGCCTCCGTCGGCCTTCTCGACGGTCAGCCGCCCGAGCGCCCCCTCGCGCACGGCCAGCGCCAGCGCGTCGGCGGCCACCTGCAGCACCGGCAGCTCCTCGGTCCAGGACAGCAGCGTCTTGCCGCCGCGCTCGACATAGATGGCCAGGACCCCTTCGACGAGGACCACGAGTGCCCCTGCCTTGCGCCCCGGCTTGTGGCCGCCCGCCTCGCCGGCCCGCTCCGGCCAGGACAGCGCCGCGCCATAGGGGTTGGCCGGGTCGGAGGCGGCGAGGACCACGGCGGACGGGCCGGCCGGCCCACGGGCCCCCTGCCCGCGAGGCCCCGGACCGCGGCGGGCCCCGGCGGCGCCGATCCCCGGCCGGCCGCCCGCGCCAGCGGGCGACCCGGCACCTGGGCCGGACCAGTCGGAGCCACCGCTCAGTGGCGTCTCCCAATCGGGCAGGGCCGGGGCCGACGCCTCCGGCAGGGGCCGGCTGAAGGCGCGGAGTCGGTCGACCGCACCGGTGGTGGCGAACTGCGCCGCGCCCAGGCCCTCGACGAAGTAGCCCCGGCGCACCCGGCCGGACTCCTCGGCGGCGGCGAGCACGCGGTAGACCCCGGCGAACCCACCGCTCACGCCCTCGGCCACCACCGACCCGCGGGTCACGACGCCGTAGCGGTCGAGCAGCACCTCGGCCGTGGCGTAGGACCGCACCGTGGCGTCGGGCTCCACCGGCGGCAGCAGCGACCATCGTCCGGCAGCGGTGGGGGGAGCCGACCGGGCAGGCAGCGCGGGCCTCCCGGTCGCGGGCCGACGTCCCGACAGCGCGCCGAGCGACCCGGCCCGGCCGGAGTAGCGGGTCGAGCGGGGTGCCGTGCGGCGCGGCTTGTGGGCTGTGCGCCCGCCGGAGAGCAGCGCCCGCAGCGGGGTGAGCGTGTCGTTGGTGACGTGCCCCGCCCACACCAGGTCCCACAGGAGCTGGGTCAGGGCCGCGTCGTCGGTGCTGCCCACGGCGTCGGAGAGGGTGCGGAAGAAGAAGGCGCCGCCGCCGGCGAGGGCGTCGAGCACGGCCTGGTGCCCGGCGGTCAGCTCGAGCTCCTCGCCGGCAGGAGCCAGCGTCAGGTGGGCGGTCTCGGCCAGGTGCAGGGACACCCAGCCGTCGTCGCCGGGCAGGGCCGCGTGCCCGCGCCAGAGCACCTCGCCAGAGGCGGTCAGCTCGTCGAGCAGGGCGGGGGAGTAGTCGGCGACCCTCGCGGGCAGCACGAGCGTCTCGAGGGCGCTGGCCGGCAGGACCGCCGCGGCGAGCTGCTCCACCGCCCGCAGCACCCCCTCGGTGCCTCTCAGCCCGGCGCCGACGCCCTGCCAGGCGGGCAGGAAGCGGGCCAGGTCGACCGGGGGCACCGGCTCGACCTCGGCGCGCAGGGCTGCCAGCGACCGGCGACGCAGGGTCCGCAGCACCTCGGCGTCGCAGTAGTCGGTGCCGTGCTGTCCGCCGCCGGACTCCACCGGCCGCAGCTCGCCCTCGACCATCCGGCCGGCGCCGACGAGGCGTTGCACCGCGGTGCCGACCACGGCGGTGCCCAGCCCGAACCAGGTGGCCACGTCGTGCAGGGTGAACGGCCCGTGCGTGCGGGCGTAGCGCGCCACCAGGTCACCCAGCGGGTCGGGCACCGGCTCCAGGAAGACCTCGGGCACGCCCACCGGCACCGCCGCGCCCAGCGCGTCGCGCAGGCGCCCGGCGTCCTCGATCGCGGCCCAGCGCTCCTCGCCGGCGATGCGCACCCGGATCAGCCGCCGGTCGCTCTCGAGGTCGACCAGCCAGCCGGAGAGCTCCTTGGCGGTGGTGCCCTCGACGCAGCGCTCGTGGATCGCGGTCAGCGGCAGGGCCCCGAGGACCCGGACGAGGTCGGCGACGTCCTCGGCGTCGCGCGCCCGGCGTCCCTCGGCCAGGCGCTGCAGCTCGGCCTCGGTGCGGGCCAGCTCGGCCGGGTCGAGCAGGTCGCGCAGGGCGGCGCCCTCGCCCCGGCCGAGCAGCTCGGCCAGCAGGGTGGGGTCGAGGGCCAGGGCTGCGGCGCGGCGCTCGGCCAGCGGGGAGTCACCCTCGTAGAGGAACTGGGCGACGTAGCCGAACAGCAGTGACCGAGCGAACGGCGACGGGGTCGGCGTCTCCACCTCGACCATCCGCACCGACCGCGAGCGCAGGTCGCCCATGAGCGACACCAGGCCCGGCACGTCGAACACGTCCTGCACGCACTCGCGCACGGTCTCGAGGATGATCGGGAACGAGGCGTACTTGCTGGCCACCTCCAGCAGCTGGGCTGCACGCTGGCGCTGCTGCCACAGCGCCTGGCGGCGGTCCGGCCGGCGGCGGGGCAGCAGCAGCGCCCGGGCCGCGCACTCGCGGAACCGGGACGCGAACAGCGCCGAGCCGCCGATCTCGGTGGTCACGAGGTCGTGCACCTCGTCGGGCTCGAGCGCGACCAGGGCGAGCAGCTCGGCGCCCACCGCCCCGCCGTGCTCGCCCTCGCCCTCGAGCTCGATGTCGGGGAGCCGGAAGACGATGCCGTCGTCTCCGTGCATCGCCTGCACGTCGACGCCGAACCGCTCCCGCATCCGCGCCGAGACGCACAGCGCCCACGGCGCGTGCACCTGCGCCCCGAAGGGGGAGTGCACGGCCACCCGCCAGTCGCCGAGCTCGTCGCGGAACCGCTCGACCACGATCGTGCGGTCGTCGGGCACGTGCCGGGTGGCCTCGCGCTGCTCCGCCAGGTAGGTCAGCAGGTTGTCGGCGGCCCACTCGTCCAGCCCGGTCGCCCGCACCCGCTCGCGGGCGTCGTCGGGCGTGGCCGCCACGATCTCGCGGACGAACTGCCCCACGGCGCGCCCGAGCTCCGCCGGTCGGCCCAGGGAGTCGCCGTGCCAGAACGGCAGCTTGCCCGGCTGCCCCGGCGCCGGCGTGACCAGCACCCGGTCGTGGGTGATGTCCTCGATCCGCCACGAGGAGGACCCGAGCGTGAACACGTCGCCGACGCGCGACTCGTAGACCATCTCCTCGTCGAGCTCGCCCACGCGCCGGCCGGTGCCCTCCCCGGTGGCGAGGAACACGGCATACAGGCCGCGGTCGGGGATGGTGCCCCCGGAGGTGACCGCCAGTCGCTGCGCGCCCGGCCGCCCGGTCAGGGTGCCGGTGACCCGGTCCCACACCAGGCGCGGGCGCAGCTCGGCGAACTCGTCGCTCGGGTAGCGCCCGGAGAGCATGTCGAGCACCGACTCCAGGATCGAGCGCGGCAGGGTCGCGAACGGGGTGGCCCGGCGCACCAGCTGCTCGAGGTCGTCGACGGCCCACTCGTCCATCGCGGTCATCGCGACCACCTGCTGGGCGAGGACGTCGACGGGGTTGGCCGGCACGCGCAGGGACTCGATCCCACCGGCGCGCATGCGGTCGACGACGACGGCGGTCTGCACGAGGTCGCCGCGGAACTTCGGGAACACCACGCCGCGCGAGACCGCCCCCACCTGGTGCCCGGCGCGACCGACGCGTTGCAACCCGCTGGCCACGCTCGGTGGCGACTCGACCTGCACGACGAGGTCGACCGCGCCCATGTCGATGCCGAGCTCCAGGGAGCTGGTCGCGACCACGGCGGGCAGCCGGCCGGCCTTGAGGTCGTCCTCGATCAGGGCCCGCTGCTCCTTGCTCACCGAGCCGTGGTGGGCCCGGGCGAGCACCGGGGCGGCGCCGTGGCTCTGGCCCGCCTGCGCCATGAGCTGGGCCGGGGTATGCCGTGCCGTCGCCTCCGCGGGCTCCTCGCCGAGGCCCTCCGCGCCCTCCGTGGCGGCCTCCAGCCGCTCCTCCCAGATCTCGTTGAGCCGGGCGGTGAGGCGCTCGGCCAGGCGCCGGGAGTTGGCGAAGACCAGGGTCGAGCGGTGGTCGGCGATGAGGTCGACGATGCGCTCCTCGACGTGCGGCCAGATCGAGGCCCGGCGCTCGGCCCCCGCGGCGGGGCCGGACAGGTCACCGGTGACCTCGCCGAGCGCGGACATGTCGGCGATCGGGACGACGACCTGGAGGTCCCACTCCTTGGTGGACTCGGGCTGGACGACCGACACGGGCCGGCCTCCGGCGAGGTAGCGCGCCACCTCCTCGACCGGGCGCACGGTCGCCGACAGCCCGACCCGCTGGGCGGGCTGCTCCAGGAGCGCGTCGAGCCGCTCCAGGCTGAGTGCCAGGTGGGCGCCGCGCTTGGTGCCGGCGACCGCATGGACCTCGTCGATGATCACGGTCTCGACGCCGGCCAGCGACTCGCGGGCCCTGGAGGTCAGCAGCAGGAACAGCGACTCCGGCGTGGTGATGAGCACGTCGGAGGGCTGACGGGCGAACAGCCGCCGCTCGGCCGCCGTGGTGTCACCGGAGCGGACCGCGACAGAGACCTCGGGCTGCGCCAGGCCCAGGCGGGTGGCCGCGTGCCCGATGCCGACCAGCGGGGAGCGCAGGTTGCGCTCGACGTCGACGGCCAGGGCCTTCATCGGGGAGATGTAGAGGACCCGGCAGCGCCGCAGCGCCTCGGCCGGCGGGGGAGTGGAGGCCAGCCGGTCCAGGGCCCACAGGAACGCCGAGAGGGTCTTGCCGGAGCCGGTCGGCGCGACCACGAGGGTGTGTTGCCCGGAGCTGATCGCGTCCCACGCCCCGGCCTGGGCTGCGGTGGGCGCGGCGAAGGACCCGCGGAACCACTCTCGGGTCGCGGCGGAGAACCGGTCGAGGACGTCGGAGCTCATCGTGGGAGACAGCCTGCCACCCGGCACCGACACCGGCGCGGCGCCGGACGGCGAAACCCCGTGGACCGACCCGCGCGAGCCTGCCTAGCCTCACGCCCATGACCGCCACGCCGCCCGTCATCCGCCTCCAGGACGCGACCAGCCCGGCCGTGCGGGCGTCGGTGCGGCGGGTCGTCGAGGCCGCCTTCGGCGCGCAGGAGGGACCGCAGGTGGCCGACCTCGTCGACGCCCTCCAGGCCTCCGACGCCTTCGCCGACCGGTTCTCCTTCGTGGCCGAGCGAGATGGTGCCGTGCTCGGCCACGTCATGCTGACGCGCGGCTGGGTGGACGCCGCGGAGCGCCTGGTGGAGGTCCACGTCCTCAGCCCGCTGTCGGTGCTCCCTGACCACCAGCGCCGGGGCATCGGCCGGGCGCTCGTCGCCCACGCCGTCGCAGCGGCCGGGCACGCGGGCAGCCCGGCGGTCTTCCTCGAGGGCAGCCCGGACTACTACTCGCGGCTGGGTTTCGAGCCCGGGAGCGCCCACGGGTTCACCCGCCCGAGCGTGCGCATCCCGGAGCCGGCCTTCCAGGTGGTCACGCTGCCGGCTCGTGAGCCCTGGATGACCGGTGCCCTGGTCTACCCGGACCCGTTCTGGGCCCACGACTGCGTCGGCCTGCGCTGAGCCCCGAGCCGCCGCCCACGGCCAGGTCTGAGACCTTTCGGTGCCCTGACCCGGACAACCCTCAGGCCTGGCCCCGGGGCTGCGGCTCACTCTGGCGGGGGCGGAGCTGCTGCGCCGACGCCTGGACCCGCCGCAGCCAGCGCCGGCCCGGGCTGGAGCCCGCCGACCCGGCGCCGGTCCATCTCGCGCCACTCCGGGCGCAGCCCCGGCAGCAGTGTGGTGACGAAGTAGAGGCCACCGGCGACCGCGAGCGCCGGGGCCAGCCCCAGCAGCGCGATCGCGGCACCGGCGCTGACCCCGCCCAGCGGGATGCCGACCCAGCACACGGCGTCGGACAGCGAGCCGACCCGGCCCACGAGGTGGCGGGGGATGCGCTCGAACATGATCGCCCCGAGCACCGGGTTGATGAAGCCGGCACCGAAGCCGCCGACCACGCCCACCCCGACGAGCACGGCCACGGGAGCCCCCATGGCCAGCGCCACGAACCGCGGCGCCCCGCAGAGGGTGAACCCGACGAGGTAGGTCAGCCGGCGCGGGAGCCGGGCCGACCACGCCGTCGCGAGCAGGCTGCCCAGCGTGGCGGTCAGGCCGAACGTCGAGCCGAGCAGCCCGATCAGCTCCGGGCCGAAGCCGTGGTCGCGCACCCACACCGGCAGCAGCACCGTGCTGTAGGCAGCGTCGAGCCAGTTCGTCACCGCCACCATGGCCATGGCGGCCCGCAGCAGGGGCTCGCGGCGCAGGAAGTCCCAGCCCTGCCGCAGCCGGTGCAGGTATGCCGCCTCGCTCACCTCCTCGTGCGGTGGGGTGTGCCGCGGTGCGGTGGCCCCGATGAGGACCGCCGCGACGGCGAAGCTCAGCGCGTCGGCGAGCACCGCGCTGGCCGGGCCGATGGCGGCGATGAGCACGCCGGCCAGGCCGGGCGCGACGATCGCGGCGGTGCGGTTGGCGGTGCCCTCCAACCCGGTGACCCGCTCCAGCTGCAGCCCCGCGGCATCCGCGACCGCCGGCACGAGCGCGGACTTGGCCGCGTCGCCGGGGCCGCGGGCGCAGCCGAGCAGGGCGACCAGGCCCAGCAGCACCGGCAGGGTGAGCTGTCCCGTCGCGTGGAGCAGCGGGATGCACCCGGCGACCACCGCGCTGGCCACGTCGGCGGTGAGGCTGACGACGCGCGGGCCGCGCCGGTCGATGAGCGGGCCGCCGAGGGCCTTGACCAGGACATAGGGGGTGAGCTCGAAGAGCACGACGAGGCCGGTCTGTGCGGCCGAGCCCGTCGTGGTGAGGACGAACCACGGCAGCGCGATGGCCGAGACCCGGGTGCCGGCGACGGAGATGACCGAAGAGGTCAGCAGGCCGTAGAGGCTGCGCCGGGACGCGCCGGTCCGCCGGCGGGAGGGCCGGCTCATGACCCGCCGCCGGGGGTGACGAACTCCTGCAGCTGGAGGGTGACCCGCCGGGCGCCACGAGGAGCCGGGTCGGGGGAGTCGGCGGCGCGGTAGCGCGCGATGACCGCCTCGAGGTCCTCGAGCAGGGCGGCGGCCTCGGTGGCCGTGAGGCGCAGGCCGTAGTTGCTCAGCGTCATGGCGCTGTCCCACGCCTTCGGCAGCGTCGGCAGCTCGGCGACGGCCTGGCGCATGTTGGAGGCGTAGACCTCGGCGACGGCGTCGAGGTAGGCGCCCTCCAGCTCGGCGCTGTCCGGCCCGGGGCTGCCCTGCAGGTACGTGCGGCGGTGGGCCGCCTTCCACCAGCGGTCCCGGGCGTTGCCGCGCTCCTCGTCCTCCACGACGAGCCCGGCGCTGGCGAGCTGGCGCAGGTGGTAGCTGGTGGCGCCGGTGTTGACGCCCACGCGCGCGGCGAGCTGCGTGGCGGTGGCCGGGCCGTGCGCCCGGAGCAGGCTGAGCAGGCGCATCCGCAGGGGGTGGGCCAGGGCCTTCATCGCCGAGGTGTCGAGGACGAGGTCCCGCTCAGGGTCGGGTTCGAAGCTGCGTGCCATGACTCGAGGGTAGATCGCAAAGGGATGTTTGCAAAGTGAATTGTGCAAAGGTCTCTGTGCGGTCTGCGGGTCGGGGTGCCGCCGGCCCTGTGCGAGACTCGGCCGGTGCGGTTGAGCGACTTCTGGCGGCTGATGGACGACGAGTTCGGGGCGGGCTACGCCCGCTCGCTCGCGCGTGACCACGTGCTCGGGGCACTGGGCAACCGCACGGCCGCCCAGGCGCTCGAGGCCGGCATCGGGCCGCGCGAGGTGTGGCTCGCCCTGTGCGACGACATGGACGTCCCGGAGTCGCGCCGGCTCGGCAAGGACCACAAGCCGCGGAAAACGGGTTGATCCCCTGTCGGTGTCCGGCACTAGCGTTGACGCCTGTGACGGGGACCGACGACGACATCCTCATCCGCGCGAGCGGGCTGACCAAGACCTTCGGCGACTTCACCGCCGTCGACGGCATCGACTTCGGGGTCCGGCGGGGGGAGGCCTTCGGCTTCCTGGGCCCCAACGGTGCGGGCAAGTCCTCGACCATGCGCATGGTCGGCTGCGTCTCGCCGGCCACCGGGGGTGAGCTGCGTCTGTTCGGCCAGGACCCGGCCACGCACGGCCCGGACATCCGGGCCCGGCTGGGCGTGGTGCCCCAGCGCGACACCCTCGACGAGGAGCTCACCGTCGAGGAGAACATCTGGATCTACGGCCGCTACTTCGGCCTGTCCCGGCGCGAGGTCCGCTCGCGCACCACCGAGCTGCTCGAGTTCGCCCAGCTCGCCGACCGCGCCGGCTCCAAGGTGGAGCCGCTCTCCGGCGGCATGAAGCGGCGGCTGACCATCGCCCGCTCGCTGGTCAACTCACCCGAGATCCTGCTGCTCGACGAGCCCACCACGGGGCTGGACCCTCAGGCCCGGCACGTGCTGTGGGACCGGCTGTTCCGGCTCAAGCGCTCCGGCGTGACCCTGGTGCTGACCACCCACTACATGGACGAGGCCGAGCAGCTGTGCGACCGCCTCGTGGTCATGGACCACGGCAGGATCGTCGCCGAGGGCTCGCCGCGCTCGCTGATCGAGCAGTACTCCACCCGCGAGGTGCTCGAGCTCCGCTTCGCCGAGGACGACCACGCCGCCTACGCCGACAAGCTCTTCGGCGTCGGGGAGCGCACCGAGGTGCTGCCCGACCGGCTGCTGGTCTACACCGACGACGGCGACGAGGCGGCCGCGGCGGTCCACCGTCTCGGCCTGCACCCGCTGTCCTCGCTGGTGCGCCGCTCCACGCTCGAGGACGTCTTCCTGCACCTGACCGGCCGGACGCTGGTGGACTGATGAGCGTGCTGACCCCGACCGCGGCCCGGCCCCAGCGCTGGCGACCGGTCTTCGGCTACTGGCTCACCGCCTACAAGCGCACCTGGCGTGGCTCGATCTTCGGCCGCTTCCTCTCGCCGCTGCTGTTCCTGCTGTCCATGGGCCTGGGCCTGGGCAGCCTCGTCAACCGCTCGGCCGGCGGCGTCGACGGCGTGCCCTACCTGCAGTTCGTCGTCCCCGGCATCCTCGCCGCGCAGGCGATGTGGGTGGCGATGGGGGAGTCGACCTACCAGGTCCTCGGCGCGATCCGCTGGCAGATGCAGTACCACGCGATGCTCGCCACCCCGATCGGCGTCGACGACCTGCTGCTGGGCCACCTCACCTACGTCGCGGCCCAGGTCACCAGCGCCACGGTGATCTTCATGGCCGTCGGCGCCTGCTTCGGGGCGTGGGCCTCCTGGTGGGTGCTGCTCGCGCTGCCGGTCACCCTGCTGACCGGCATGGCCTTCGCCGTGCCGATCTTCGCCTTCTCCGCCAAGCAGGAGAGCGACTCCGGGTTCAACATCCTGTTCCGCTTCATCATCACGCCGCTGTTCCTGTTCTCCGGCACGTTCTTCCCGGTCAGCCAGCTGCCCGTGTGGCTGCGGCCGGTGGCGTGGGTGACCCCGCTGTGGCACGGCGTCGAGGCCAACCGCTCGCTCGCGCTCGGGTCGCCGGACGCGCTCGCGGTCCTCGGCCACACGGCATACCTGCTGGTGTTCATCGCGGCGGGCGCGTGGGTCGCGCGCCGCACGTTCCGGGGGAGGCTCGTCACATGAGCACGCAGGGCACGCTCGCCCGACCGACCGCGGCCTCCCGGGTGGCGCGGCTGCTGCCGGTCCCGGCCGGTGCGGGCATGGCGCGGATCCTGGTCGAGCGCAACGTCATGAGCTTCCGGCACGGCTGGATCGCGATCATCACCGGGTTCGCCGAGCCGGTGTTCTACCTGTTCTCCCTCGGCATCGGCCTGGGCTCGCTGGTTCGCACCGTGACCACCGACGGTGGCACCGTCGTGCCCTACGCCCACTTCGTCGCCCCCGCGCTGCTGGCCAGCTCGGCGATGAACGGCGCGGTCTTCGACTCCACGTTCAACGTCTTCTTCAAGCTCAAGTACGCCAAGCTCTACGACTCCGTCCTCGCCACCCCGCTCGGGCCGCGCGACGTCGCGGTCGGCGAGATCGGCTGGGCGCTGATCCGCGGTTCCCTGTATGCCGCGGCGTTCCTCGCCGTCGCGGTCGCCGCCGGGACGGTCCACTCGTGGTGGGCGCTGCTGGCGGTGCCGGCGGCGACGCTGATCGGGTTCGCGTTCGCGGCGGTGGGCATGTTCGCCACCACGTTCATGCGCTCGTGGGTCGACTTCGACTACGTCACGCTGGCGATCCAGCCGATGTTCCTGTTCTCCGCGACGTTCTTCCCGCTGGCGACCTACCCGGGGGCGGTGCAGTGGGTGGTCCAGCTGACCCCGCTCTACCACGGGGTCGCGCTGGAGCGGGCGCTCATGCTCGGCGAGGTCGGGCCGGGGCTGGCCATCCACGTCGGCTACCTCGTGGTCATGGGCCTGCTCGGCCTGGTCGGCACTGCCCGGCGGATCGAGAAGCTGCTCCTGTCCTGAGCCCCGGAGTGTGGCCGGTGAGACCGGCCACAGGCAGCGCGTCCGGGCGGTGCCGACCGTTCTCGCGGGCTACTTTCGCGACGTGCGGAGAGGTGCGGGGGTGTCGCCGGCAGACGTCGTGGCAGCGGTCGAGCGGCGTGCTGCCGCAGGGGGATTCGCGCTCGACGGCGCGCAACAGGCTGTGCTGCCGGTCCTTGCGGCGCTGCTCGGCGGTCGCCGGCCTCGGGCTGGCCAGATGGCCGGGGCCTACCTCTGGGGCGGGGTGGGGCGAGGCAAGACCTGGCTGGTCGACGCCGCCGTGGCCGATCTGCCCGAGGGTCAGGTGCTCCGGGTCCACCTGCACGAGCTCTTCCGCCGGTTGCACGTCGTTCTCGTCCGGCACCGTGGGCGCGGTGGGATGGTGGCCGCGGTCGGGGACCTGCTCGACGGGCGGCGCGTGGTGGTGCTGGACGAGCTGCACCTGCACGACGTCGGCAACGCCATGCTCCTGGGCCCGGTGCTGCGCGAGCTGGTCCGCCGCCGGATGGTGCTGCTGGCGACGTCCAACTACGCGCCCGAGGAGCTGCTCGCCGACCCGCTGCACCACCACCTCGTCGAGCCGGTCATCGCCCTGCTGGGGGCTCACCTGCACGTGCTCGAGGTGGACGACGGCACGGACCACCGCGCTGCGCGTCCGACGGAGGTGGGGCGGGAGCAGGTCGGCGGGTTCGCGACCGGGGCGTGGCTGGACGGTGACGGCACGGCATACCTGCGGGCTCAGGGGCTGGGACTGCCGGCCGGGACCGCGGCGCGGCTCCCCCTGGGAAGCCGCAGCGTGCCGGCGCTGGGCGTGGATGGGGACACGGTCTGGTTCGGGTTCGGTGCGCTGTGTGGAGGGCTCCTCTCGGCTGCGGACTACCTCGAGCTGGCCGGCCGGTTCTCGACGTGGGTGCTGCACGGGGTGCCTCGGCTGGGAGAGGCGCCGGAGGCCGCGCGGCAGCGGTTCGTCTCGCTCGTCGACGTGCTGTGTGACCGCGACCGACGGCTGGTGCTGGTGGGTGCGCCGGGGCCGGAGGAGCTGTTCGCGGGGGAGGGGCAGCCGCCCGACGTGGCCCGGACGGCCAGCCGTCTGTCCCTGCTGCGACAGGGGCGTGAGGTCGTCGGCGTGTCGCGTCACCCGATGCTGTCGGTCGAACACCTGTACGGGTAGAGTTGTCCACATGGGGTGGCCCGCTGGTCCCACGATCCACAGGCTCGCGCCGGGTCGTCGAGGCCTGTCGGTGCCCACACCTAACGTCTGACCCGACAACCGATGACACACGGTGCGGGTCGAAGGTAGACGACCGACCCACGAGTAGAGACCTACAGGTGAGACATGGCAGCAGCTGGAGCCGACCGCAGCAAGTCCCTTGACGCGGTGATGGCGCAGATCGAGAAGCAGCACGGCAAGGGTGCGGTCATGCGCCTGGGTGACGACGTCCGCCCGCCCATCGAGGTCATCCCGACCGGGGCGATCGCCCTCGACGTCGCCCTCGGCATCGGCGGTCTGCCGCGCGGCCGGGTCGTCGAGATCTATGGCCCGGAGTCCTCCGGTAAGACGACGGTCGCCCTGCACGCGGTGGCCAACGCGCAGAAGAACGGCGGCATCGCGGCGTTCATCGACGCCGAGCACGCCCTCGACCCGGAGTACGCCAAGAAGCTCGGCGTCGACACCGACGCCCTCCTGGTGAGCCAGCCCGACACCGGTGAGCAGGCCCTCGAGATCGCCGACATGCTGATCCGCTCGGGCGCGCTCGACATCATCGTCATCGACTCCGTGGCCGCGCTCGTGCCCCGCGCCGAGATCGAGGGCGAGATGGGTGACAGCCACGTCGGTCTGCAGGCCCGCTTGATGTCCCAGGCGCTGCGCAAGATCACCGGTGCCCTCAACAGCACGGGCACCACGGCGATCTTCATCAACCAGCTCCGCGAGAAGATCGGCGTGATGTTCGGCTCGCCGGAGACCACCACCGGTGGCAAGGCGCTGAAGTTCTACGCCTCGGTCCGCCTCGACGTGCGTCGCATCGAGACCCTCAAGGACGGCTCCGACGCGGTCGGCAACCGCACCCGCGTCAAGGTCGTCAAGAACAAGGTCTCCCCGCCGTTCAAGCAGGCCGAGTTCGACATCATCTACGGCGCGGGCATCTCCCGTGAGGGTGGCCTGATCGACATGGGCGTCGAGCACGGCTTCGTCCGCAAGGCCGGCGCCTGGTACACCTACGACGGCGACCAGCTCGGGCAGGGCAAGGAGAACGCCCGCAACTTCCTCAAGGACAACCCCGACCTCGCCGACGAGCTCGAGAAGAAGATCAAGGAGAAGCTCGGCGTCGGCCCGCAGGTCGACAAGCCCGCCGAGAAGGACGTCCCGGTCGACTTCTGAGGCACTGCGTGACCACTGACAAGCACGACGCCGCCAGGGCAGCCCTCGAGGCTGCCCTGGCGGCCACGTCCGGTGACTCGGGCGGCTCGGCACCCGCCTGGACCGACCCCCGCCTCGGGACCTCGGGCCCGGACTGGGCCCGTGTCCCGGCAGGGACCGACGGTGCCGCGCCGGAGGAGGCCCCCGGCCGCCGGCCCACTGGGCGAGCCTCGGGCCGGAGCCCCGGGCAGTCGCGCCGGACCGCCCGGCCAGCCTCGGGTGAGTCGACCGATGGCCGGCGTCGCTCGCGAGGGTCTCGGCGAGCCTCGGCCACCCCCGGTGACCCCGAGCAGGACCTGCAGGCCCGCGACACCGAGGCCGACCCCTATGACGTGGCCCGCCAGATCGTCCTGCGCCAGCTGGCCATGGCCCCGCGCAGCCGCCAGCAGCTCGCGGACAAGCTGCGCCAGCGCAACTGCCCCGACGACGTCGCGGCGGCCGTGCTCGACCGGATGACCGAGGTGGGGCTGGTCGACGACGCGGCCTACGCCCAGATGCTCGTGCGCTCGAAGCAGGCCGAGCGGGGACTCGCCCGGCGGGCTCTCGCCCGGGAGCTGCGGACCAAGGGCATCGACGCCGAGCTTGCCGCCGAGACCCTCGACGACATCGACGAGGACGCCGAGCGGGCCCGGGCCCGCCAGCTCGTCGACAAGAAGCTGCGCACCATGCACGGCCTCGGCGTCGAGGTGCAGACCCGGCGCCTGGCCGGGATGCTCGCGCGCAAGGGCTACTCCTCAGGCATGTCCTACGGGGTGATCCGTGACGCGATAGCCGACTCCGAGGAGTACCTCACCGACTGACCGGGCCGGGGGCTCCCGACCTGGTGCTGATCGGCGGGGCATACAGCACGTGCGCGGCGCGGTCGGGGCGGTACCGCTCGAAGAAGTCGGCGTCGTTGGGCCTCCAGACGCCGGACCAGAGGTCGGCCTGGGCGTTGCCGTACTCGTGCTCGTCGCGCCACATGCCCCGGGCCGTCGCCGTGTCCAGGTCGACGTCGACCCACACGCGCAGGTCGAACAGCCTGACCAGTGTGGGCACGTAGAGCCCGAGACCCTCGACGATGACGGCCGTGGCCCCGACCAGGGAAACCCAGGGTCCTGGCGCGGCGGTGTCGTGGTCCCACACCTGGTAGGCCTGCGCCGTGCCCCGCTGGGCCGGCTCGAGGACCTGGTCGGCGAGCCGGTCGCGGTCCACCGAGCTCCAGTCCTGCGATCGCCCGGTGGGTGGGCGGCTGCGCAGGAACTCGTCGCCCGGCACGACCATGGACCCGGGCAGGTGCTGGTGCAGCTGCGCTGCGAGGGTCGACTTGCCCGACCCGCCGAACCCCGAGACGCCGACCACCGGTGCCCGCCCGTCGGGCGGGTCCAGCGCGAGGACGGTGCGGGCGAGGGCCCCGGCCGAGTCGAGGTGCTCCGGCATGCCCGGCAGCCTCGCACACGAGCCGTCCTGCCGCGCGGCCTTTCCCGGCCGGGGACGGTGGGGCACACCGGTGTCGCGGGTGGGCCGGCCGGGGGCCTGCGACCACGTACCCTTGTCGGTGCCATGACGACGCAGAAGACCTACGACGTGCGCACCCACGGGTGCCAGATGAATGTCCACGACTCCGAGCGCCTGGCGGGCCTGCTCGAGACCGCCGGCTATGTCGACGTCCACAGCCTGGCCGCCGACGAGCGCCCCGAGGCCGCCGACGTCGTGGTGTTCAACACGTGCGCGGTCCGCGAGAACGCCGACAACAAGCTCTACGGCAACCTCGGCCAGCTGCGCCCGGTGAAGGCCAGCAACCCCGGCATGCAGATCGCCGTCGGCGGCTGCCTGGCCCAGAAGGACCGCTCCACCATCGTCGACAAGGCCCCGTGGGTCGACGTCGTCTTCGGCACCCACAACATCGGGTCGCTGCCAGCCCTGCTGGACCGGGCGCGCCACAACAAGGCCGCCGAGGTCGAGATCCTCGAGAGCCTGGACGTCTTCCCCTCCACGCTGCCCACCCGGCGCGACTCGGCCTACAGCGCGTGGGTGTCGATCTCGGTCGGCTGCAACAACACCTGCACGTTCTGCATCGTGCCGAGCCTGCGCGGCAAGGAGATGGACCGGCGCCCCGGCGAGATCCTCGCCGAGATCGAGGCCCTCGTCGCCCAGGGCGTCGTCGAGGTCACCCTGCTCGGGCAGAACGTCAACACCTACGGCGTGGAGTTCGGCGACCGCCTGGCCTTCGGCAAGCTGCTGCGCGCCTGCGGCCAGATCGAGGGCCTGGAGCGGGTCCGCTTCACCAGCCCACACCCCGCCGCGTTCACCGACGACGTCATCGCCGCGATGGCCGAGACACCCAACGTCATGCCGAGCCTGCACATGCCGCTGCAGTCCGGCTCGGACCGGGTGCTGAAGGCGATGCGCCGGTCCTACCGCAGCGAGAAGTACCTCGGCATCCTGGACAAGGTCCGCGCCCAGATCCCCGACGCGGCGATCACCACCGACCTCATCGTCGGCTTCCCGGGTGAGACCGAGGAGGACTTCGCCGACACCCTCGAGGTCGTGCGGAAGTCGCGTTTCTCCAGCGCGTTCACCTTCCAGTACTCCATCCGCCCCGGCACCCCTGCCGCCACGATGGAGGACCAGATCCCGAAGGCTGTGGTGCAGGAGCGCTACGACCGGCTGCTCGCCGTGCAGGAGGAGGTCTCCTGGGCGGAGAACCGCGCGCTCGAGGGCCGCACGGTCGAGGTGCTCGTCGCCACCGGCGAGGGGCGCAAGGACGCCGCCACCTCCCGGATGTCCGGCCGGGCCCGCGACAACCGCCTCGTGCACTTCTCCGTCCCCGAGGGCGGCGAGCGTCCCCGGCCCGGTGACATGGTCACCGTCGACGTCACCTACGGCGCCCCGCACCACCTCGTCGCCGACTCCGGTGTGCAGGGCGGCACGTACGCCGTGCGCCGCACCGCCGGAGGCGACGCGTGGGAGGCGTTGCAGGACAAGGGCCCTGCGCCCAAGCCTGCCGTCTCCCTCGGTATGCCGTCCCTGGGCAAGCCTGCGACGCCGCCTGCCGCGGCGCGGACCTGCGGCTGACGGGGGCACGGCATGGTCGTCACCGTCGCGGTCCTCCCGTGGCCGCCCGCATTCGTCCCGGAGCTGATGGGCCGGGCTGCCTCCGAGGTCGAGCCGCTGCGGCACGCCGCGGACAGCGCGCTGCGTGGGCTCGTCGCCGAGCTGCGCCGGCACGCGGACGGCCAGGTCGTGGTCGTCGCCCCGGGGGAGCCGGGTGAGCACGAGGCCGCCGGCGAGGTCAGCTTCAGCGGCTTCGGCCGTGACGTGCGGGTCCCCGCGCTGCCGGGTGCCGTGGGAGCGGTCGACCCCGAGCTGCCGACCTCGATGATGGTCGCCCGCTACCTGACCCACCGGGTGTCCGCGGACGAGCCCGACATGGCCAAGCTCTGGGCCGGGGCCCGCTGGCTGACCGTCGACGCCGACGGGGCCGCGCAGCTGGCCACCGAGCTGGCCGGGACCGACGAGCCCACCGCCGTCGTCCTGCTCGTCGACGGCGCAGCGAGCCACGGGCCGAAGGCTCCGCGCGCCGAGGACTCCCGCGCCGGGGCGTTCGACGACGCCGTTGCCGAGGCACTGGTGCGCGGCGACCGTGACGCCCTGGCCGCCGTCGACCTCGACCTGGCGGGTCAGGTGGGGGCGGACGGGGCCTACCTGTGGCCGGTGATGGCCGGGGCCACCGCCGGAGGCGTGTGGCTGGGGGATGTCCTGTTCCGGGGCGAGCCCTACGGCGTCGGCTGGACCGTCGCCCTCTGGCGTCGTGGCTGACCGCACCCGCCCCGACCTCGACAGCGCAGCCGCCGGCGACCTGCCGGTCCTCGCGGTCGTCGGCCCCACCGCCAGCGGCAAGTCCGACCTCGCGCTGGCCCTGGCCGAGCGGCTCGCCGGCGAGGTGGTCAACGCCGACGCCATGCAGCTCTACCGCGGCATGGACATCGGGACCGCCAAGCTCGAGCCCGCCGAGCGCCGGGGGGTGCCGCACCACCAGCTCGACGTGCTCGACGTGCGCGAGGAGGCGAGCGTCGCGGCATACCAGCGGGAGGCCCGCGCGGACGCGGCGGCGATCCGCGATCGCGGCCACGTCCCGGTCTACGCCGGCGGGTCCGGCCTCTACCTGCGCGCCGCGCTGGACCGGCTGGAGATCCCGCCCACCGACCCGGCGGTGCGGGCCCGGCTCGAGGCGGAGCTGGACGCGATGGGCGTCGCCGTGATGTACAAGCGGCTCAAGGGCTCCGATCCCGTTGCGGCACGGTCGATCCAGCCCAACAACGGTCGTCGGGTGGTGCGCGCGCTGGAGGTCATCGAGCTCACCCGCAGGCCCTTCTCGGCCACGATGCCGACCCGCGAGCACCTCGCGCCCACGGTGATGATCGGGCTGCACGGCCCGCGCCCCGAGCTCGACGCACGGATCGCCGCCCGGGTGCACCGGATGTGGGAGCGCGGGCTGCTGGAGGAGGTGCGCGCGCTCGACGCCGCGGGGCTGCGCGAGGGCCGCACCGCGAGCAAGGCCCTGGGCTACAGCCAGGCGCTGGCCCACCTCGACGGCCGGCTGAGCGCGGCCGAGGCGATCGAGGACACCGTGACCGCCACCCGCAAGTTCGCCCGCCGGCAGGAGTCGTGGTTCCGCCCCGACGAGCGCGTCGTCTGGCTGCCCTGGGACGCCCCGGACCTGCTCGAGCGTGCCCTCGACGTGGTGTCCGCGGCGCTGGTGGACAATGGCCGGCGATGACTGACAACGGCTTGCGGTTCACCAAGGGGCACGGCACCGAGAACGACTTCGTGCTGGTGCCCGACCTCGACGGCGCCCTCGACCTGAGCGCCGAGCAGGTGCGCCTGCTGGCCGACCGTCGGTCCGGGGTGGGGGGTGACGGGGTCATCCGCGTCGTGCCCACCGACCTCGCCGACGAGGCGTTCGTGCGCAGCCAGGGCGGTCGCGCCCGCTGGTTCATGGACTATCGCAACGCCGACGGCAGCGCCGCCGAGATGTGCGGCAACGGCACCCGGGTGTTCGCCGCCTACCTGCGCCGCGAGGGTCTCGAGAGCGCCGACGAGTTCGAGATCGCCACCCGCGCCGGCGTCAAGACGATCCGCTTCGAGGGCCACCTCATCGCGGTCAACCTGGGCGACTGGAAGGTTGCCGACCCCGACGCCGCGCTGGCGGGCGGCTACGACGCCCTCGTCAAGGTCGCCCACCACGACCCGATGCCCGGGCTGAGCCTGGACCTGGGCAACCCGCACACCGTGGTCGCGCTGCCCGACACCGCGGACCTGGCCGGGCTCGACCTCACCCGTGCCCCGGAGGTCAAGCCGCTGCCGCCGCAGGGCACCAACGTGGAGTTCGTGCGACCCCTCGGCCCCGGCCACATCGCGATGCGGGTGCACGAGCGCGGGGTGGGCGAGACCCGCTCCTGCGGCACCGGTGCCGCGGCCGCCGCGCTGGCCACCCGCTGGTGGGCGGGGGAGACCGAGGACAACACCGTATGGCGCGTGGACGTGCCCGGCGGGACGTTGCGGGTGCGGGCCCTGCCCGGCCAGCAGGTCGAGCTCGCCGGTCCCGCCGTCCTGGTCGCGGACGGGGTTGCCCACCTCGGCTGAGCCGGTGAGGATCCGGCGGTGAGCGGGGCACGCCGCGACGGCGCCGGAGAGCCTGCCGACGTGTCCGCTGTCGACCGGGCGTTCGAGGCCACGCCGCGCGTGGACTTCCTGCCCCCGGCCGAGCGGCATTTCGCCGCCGTCGAGCGGGCGCTGCCGATCGGCCACGGCCAGACCTGCTCCCAGCCGGCCGCCGTGCGGGCCATGCTCGAGCTGCTCGACGTGGCCCCCGGCCAGCGGGTCCTCGACGTCGGCGCCGGCTCCGGGTGGACCACCGCCCTGCTGGCCACGCTCGTCGGACCCTCCGGCGCCGTGGTCGGGGTCGAGCTCGAGCCGGAGCTCACCCGTCGGGCGGCAGCTCGGGTCGCGGCAACCGGGCGCACGTGGGCCCGGGTGGAGCAGGCCGTCCCCGGCCGGCTCGGGTGGCCCGCCGAGGCGCCGTACGACCGGGTGCTGGTCTCCGCGGAGGCGCCGGAGGTGCCGGCGGAGCTCCTGGCCCAGCTCGCGCCCGGAGGGGTCATGGTGCTGCCGGTGGCCGGGCGGATGCTGCAGGTCGCCACGACCGTCGGCGGGGAGCCCACGGTCAGCGAGCACGGTCACTACCTGTTCGTGCCGCTGCGCTGAGTCGCTTCCGGGTGCGGGGGAGCGGGGCCGCGGCTAGCGTCGCGATATGACCCGGTCGTCCCATGTGCCCCGATCCGTCCTGTTCGCCGGTCTGGCCGCCGGCAGCCTGTGCGTCGGGCTCCTCGCCCCGACCAGCGCCGTGGCCCAGGGCGCGAACCACGTCCGTGGCGGGGCCCAGCCCGCGCCGCAGCAGCCCAAGGTACCCGTCATGACCGGCTCCGGCGGTGCCGTGGCCTCGGTCGACCGGGACGCCAGCCAGGTGGGCCTCGACGTGCTCGCCCGCGGTGGCAACGCCGCCGACGCCGCGGTCGCCACCGCTGCGGCCCTCGGGGTCACCGAGCCCTACAGCGCCGGCATCGGCGGTGGTGGGTTCCTCGTCTACTACGACGCCAGGCGGCACACGGTCCGGACGATCGACGGCCGCGAGACCGCGCCGAAGTCGTTCACCGACAAGACCTTCACCACCCCCGACGGCTCCGCGATGGACTTCAACACGGTGGTCAACTCGGGCCTGTCCATCGGCATCCCGGGCACCCCGGCGTTGTGGGCCAAGGCCGCCCACGACTTCGGCACGCGCCGCTTCGCCGACCTCATGGCGCCGGCAGAGTCGTTGGCGCGCAAGGGTTTCGTAGTCGACCAGACGTTCCACGACCAGACCGCGGCCAATGCCGCACGCTTCAGCAAGTTCCCCGAGACGGCACGGGTGTTCCTGCGCAACGGCCAGGCGCCCGCGGTCGGGTCCACCTTCACCAATCCCGACATGGCCAGGGCCTACGCCGAGCTGCGCCGGCACGGCGTCCAGTCGGTCTACGACGGCGCCCTCGGTGCCGCGATCGCTGCCGAGGCCGACCACCCGCACACCGACGGCAGCACCGTCATGGGTGGGCAGATGACGCGAGGTGACCTCGCGGCATACCGCGCGCTCGGCAAGGCCCCGGTGCACTCGACCTACCGCGGCCTCGACGTCTACGGCATGCCGGTGCCCAGCTCCGGCGGCATCGCCGTGGCCGAGATCCTCAACCTCCTGCAGGCCTACGACCGGCAGACCGGCGTGCCGCTCAAGGACGTCAGCAACGTCGACTACCTGCACCGCTTCAGCGAGGCCTCGGCGACTGCGTTCGCCGACCGCAACCGCTACGTCGGTGACGTCCCGGGCGTGCCGGTGAAGGAGCTGACCAGCCCCGGCTTCGCCGCCGAGCGCGCCTGCGGCTTCGACCCGAAGAGGGCCCAGCCGCGGCCGATCGCCTTCGGCAGCCCCGACGGCACCTACACCAGCTGCGCGCCTGGCGCCACGACCCAGGGCGAGCCCTACGAGGGGCAGTCGACCACCCACCTGGTCACCGCCGACCGGTGGGGCAACGTCGCGTCCTACACGCTGACCATCGAGCAGACCGGCGGCTCGGGCATCACGGTGCCGGGCTGGGGCTTCCTGCTCAACAACGAGCTCACCGACTTCGACTTCACCCCGCTGACGGCCGGCGTGCCCGACCCGAACCTGCCCGGCCCGGGCAAGCGGCCGCGGTCGTCGATGAGCCCGACGATCGTGCTGCGTGACGGCAAGCCGTTCCTCACCGTCGGCTCGCCCGGCGGTGCCACGATCATCACCTCCGTCGCGCAGACCCTGACCGAGTACCTCGACCGCGGCCTGCCGCTCGTCGACGCCATCGCGGCGCCGCGCCTGTCCTCGCGCAACGGCAAGGAGCAGGCCGAGCCGGCGATCCTGGACGGCCCCGACGGCACCGCCCTGACCGCGCTCGGCCACCAGCTCGTCTCGGCCGGCAACCCGCCCGAGATCGGGGCGGTCACCGCGATCCGCACCTACGGCCGCGACTGGTTCCAGGCCGCCGCCGAGACGACCCGGCGGGGTGGCGGCTCAGCGATGGTGCTCCGCCCGAGTGACCGCTAGCACCCGGAACCCCTTCGAGGTCGCGTAGCGCTCGACGGTGAACTCGCCCGGCCACCGGTCGGCGAGCCCACCGTCGAGCCACTTCTGCAGCGAGTCCGAGCCGAGGTTCTTCTGCACCACCAGGTATGCCGTTCCTCCGGCTTCCAGCCGCGGCAGCCAGGTCAGCAGCATCTCGTGCAGGACGGCCTTGCCGACACGGATCGGCGGGTTGGACCAGATCGTGGCGAAGCGCAGGTCCGCCGGCACCTCCTCGGGGGTGCAGGCGTGGAAGGTCCCGACCCCGACCGAGCGGGCGTTGTCGGCGGCGAGGTCGAGCGCCCGGCGGTTGACGTCGACCGCCCACACCGTGGCGTCGGGGGAGCGCAGGCCGAGCGTGAGCGCGACCGGCCCCCAGCCGCAGCCGAGGTCGAGCAGGTTGCCGGTGGCCGGCGGCGCGGGGACCTCGCGCAGCAGCACCGCGGTGCCGAGGTCGAGCCGGTCGGGGCAGAACACCCCCGGCGCGGTGTGCACGGTGACGGTGCGCCCGGCGAGCTCGACGTCGAGGCGGCGGCGCTCGGCCGCGCTGGCCGGCTCGGCGGTGAAGTAGTGGTCCTGGGCGTCGCTGGTGCTCATCACGGCACACGCTAGCGGCCGGCGCCGAGGCAGCTTTGCTCTACCCGGGCCGGTTTCCGGGCCGAAAAGGGGCCTCGCGAGCGGCCTGGGCTGAGCAAGGCAGACCGCGCTGAGCAACGTCGGGGAGGCGAGCACGCGGCATACCGGCATAAAGGCGGCCCGGGCGTGGTTTGAAAAGGTGTCGCCCGCCCTGGACAAAGGGTGGGACGCTTGAGGAGATATGACAGAACGCACTGACCTTTTCGAGTTCCGCGCCTCTGCGCTCGCCGACGACGACTCGTGGCACGAGCAGGACGCGGACTTCCGTTTCGACGGCGACCAGCTCGACCGCGAGGAGCGCGCAGCGATGCGCCGCGTCGCCGGGCTCTCCACCGAGCTCGAGGACGTCACCGAGGTCGAGTACCGCCAGCTGCGCCTCGAGCGCGTCGTGCTGGCCGGTGTCTGGACCGAGGGCACCGTCGAGGACGCCGAGAACTCCATCCGCGAGCTCGCCGCCCTGGCCGAGACCGCCGGCTCGACCGTGCTCGCCGGCGTGATCCAGCGCCGGCAGCGCCCCGACGCCGCGACCTTCCTCGGCTCCGGCAAGGCCGAGGAGCTGCGCGACATCGTCATCGCCGAGGGCGCCGACACCGTCGTCTGCGACGGCGAGCTCACCCCGGGCCAGCGCCGCGCGCTGGAGGACGTCGTCAAGGTCAAGGTCATCGACCGGACCGCGCTGATCCTCGACATCTTCGCCCAGCACGCCAAGAGCCGGGAGGGCAAGGCCCAGGTCGAGCTGGCCCAGCTGCAGTACCTCTTGCCGCGCCTGCGTGGCTGGGGTGAGTCGATGTCCCGCCAGGCCGGTGGCCAGGCCGCGGGCGGCCAGGGCATGGGCTCGCGTGGTCCCGGTGAGACCAAGATCGAGCTGGACCGCCGCCGCATCAACACGCGCGTGGCCAAGCTCAAGCGCGAGATCAAGGACATGAAGACCAACCGCGACACCAAGCGGTCGAGCCGTCGCCATCACGGGGTGCCGAGCGTGGCCATCGCCGGCTACACCAACGCCGGCAAGTCCTCCCTGCTCAACCGCCTCACCGGCGCCGGGGTCCTCGTGGAGAACCAGCTGTTCGCCACGCTCGACCCGACGGTGCGCCGCGCGGAGACCGAGGACGGGCGGGTCTACACCCTCGCCGACACGGTCGGCTTCGTCCGGGCGCTGCCGACCCAGCTCGTCGAGGCCTTCCGCTCCACGCTGGAGGAGGTCGGTGACGCCGACCTGCTGCTGCACGTGGTCGACGGCTCGCACCCCGACCCCGAGGGCCAGATCACGGCCGTCCGCGGTGTCCTGTCCGAGGTCGGCGGTGACCAGATCAAGGAGGTCATCGTCGTCAACAAGGCCGACGCCGCCGCCCCCGAGGTGCTCGACCGCCTGCGCCGCCACGAGAAGCACTGCGTCGTGGTCTCGGCGCGCACCGGTGAGGGCCTGGAGGAGCTGCGCGACCTCATCGCGCGGGAGCTGCCGCGGCCGGAGATCCCGGTGACCGTGCTGCTGCCCTACGACCGGGGCGACCTGGTCAACCGGCTGCACCGCGAGGCCGACGTCATCGAGAGCGAGCACACCGAGCACGGCACCCGGGTGCACGCCAAGGTGCGCCCGACGCTGGTCGGTGAGCTCACGGCATACGCCGTCTGAGCCACCGGTATGCCGGGTGGGGACGGGCCGTCGGCCCGTCCCCTTGCCGTGTCCGGGCCGTCGGTGCGGGGCACTAGTCTCGGGGCCATGGCCCGCCCCGACCTCGACGCCCTCCTGCACGCCGCCGTCCAGGGCGTCGGTGGCACCGAGCGGCCCGGGCAGGTGCAGATGGCCCACGCCGTCGAGCACGCCATCGAGGCCGACGAGCACCTGCTGGTGCAGGCCGGCACCGGCACCGGCAAGTCGCTGGCCTACCTCATCCCCGCGGTCGCGCACGCCTACGAGGCGGGCAAGCCGGCCGTGGTCGCCACCGCGACGCTGACCCTGCAGGCGCAGATCGTCGACCGCGACATGCCGCGCCTGGCCGACGCGATCGCGCCGATCCTTGGCCGCAAGCCGACCTACGCCCTCGTCAAGGGCCGGCGCAACTACCTGTGCCAGCACAAGCTCGTCGGCGGCTTCCCGGAGGAGGAGGACGACGGCCTGCTCTCGGTCGGTCAGGTCGACGCCAACCGGTCCCGGCTCGGCGCCGAGGTCGTGCGGCTGCGCGAGTGGGCCGAGGTGACCCGCTCCGGTGACCGCGACGAGCTGGTGCCCGGCGTCTCCGAGCGGGCCTGGCGGCAGGTGTCGGTCTCGGCGCACGAGTGCCTGGGCAGCAAGTGCCCGATGGTCACCGAGTGCTTCGTGGAGCAGGCCCGCGAGGCGGCCCGCGAGGTCGACGTCGTGGTGACCAACCACAGCTTCATGGCGATCGACTCCTTCGAGGGCCGGCAGATGCTGCCCGAGCACAAGCTGCTCGTCGTCGACGAGGCGCACGAGCTGGTCGACCGGGTGACCTCCACGGTCACCGACGAGCTCACCGCCTCGATGATCGCCGCGGCGGCCAAGCGGGCCGGCCGCCTGGCCCAGACCGAGCCGGTCAACGAGGCCTCTGTGCTCTTCCAGGGCATCCTCGACGACCTGCCCGAGGGCCGGCTGATGGGCCTGCCCGACACCCTGTCGCTGGCGTTGACCCGGGTGCGGGACACCGCGCGGGCGGTGCAGACCGAGCTCAAGCCCGCCTCCCCCGAGGACAACGACGGCGCCCGGCAGGTGGCCCGGGCGGCCATCGACGAGATCCACGAGAACGCCGAGCGCATCCTCGAGCAGCGCGAGCTCGACGTGGTGTGGGTCAGCCGGGACCCGCGCCGGGGCTCGGTGCTGCGGGTGGCGCCGATGAGCGTGGCGATGCTCCTTCGCGACAAGGTCTTCGGCGACCGCACGGTGGTCATGACCTCGGCCACGCTCGAGCTCGGCGGCACCTTCGATGCGGTCGCCGGCACGCTGGGACTGCGCGGCGAGGGGTCTCCCGACTGGCAGGGCCTGGACGTGGGCAGCCCGTTCGACTACCCCAAGCAGGCGATCGCCTATGTCGCCAAGCACCTGCCCGCGCCGGGGCGCGACGGCATCAGCGACGCCACGCTCGACGAGATCGAGGCGCTCATCCGGGCCTCGGGCGGCCGGGCACTGGGCCTGTTCTCCTCGATGCGTGCCGCGGTGGCGGCGACCGAGGCGATGCGCGAGCGGTTCGGCGACGAGATCGCGTTCCTGTGCCAGGGCGAGGACCAGACCGCCACGCTGGTGCGCCAGTTCGCCCGGGAGCCCGCCACCTGCCTGTTCGGCACCCTGTCGCTGTGGCAGGGCGTCGACGTGCCCGGCTCCTCCTGCCAGCTGGTCATCATCGACCGCATCCCGTTCCCGCGCCCCGACGACCCGCTGGCCTCGGCGCGCTCGCAGGCCATCGCGCGCATGGGCGGCAACGGCTTCATGGCCGTGTCCGCCACCCACGCGGCGCTGCGCCTGGCCCAGGGCGCCGGTCGGCTGGTGCGCCGCGGCGACGACCGCGGGGTGGTGGCCTTCCTCGACTCCCGCATGATGACCGCGCGCTACGCCGGGTTCCTCCAGCGCTCGCTGCCGCCGTTCTGGCCCACGACCGACCGGGCGATGGTGCTCTCCGCGCTGAAGCGCCTCGACGAGACCGCCCCCGAGCCGTTGCCGGTGCACGAGCCCGCGCTGCGGGGCATGTCCGGCGCGGTCGAGGGCACCGCGATGGGCGAGGCGACCCGTCCGGTGGCGTCGGCCCCGCCGCAGGCCCGCTCGCCGCGGACCGCGGTCACCCAGGGCCGGGCGTGGTCGGCGGAGGAGGACGAGGAGCTGCGCGACGGCGTCGACGCCGGGCTGAGCGTGGAGGAGCTGGCCGACCACTTCGAGGTCGAGCCCGCCGTGGTGGCCGCCCGGTTGTCGCTGCTCGGCCTCGAGGCCTCCGGCGTCGCGACCCTCTCCTTCGACTGACCTGTCGCCCCGGCGTGAAAGGCTTGGCCCCGTGACGATCGCTGCCACCGCACCCGGCGTGCCGGCATACGTGCTCATCTCCGGGCCCGAGGGGGTGCTGGCCGAGCGCGCGCTGGCGTCCACCCTGGAGCAGCTGCGTGCCGCGCACCCCGACATCGAGGTGATCAGGCAGGCGGCGCAGACCTACTCCGCCGGTGAGGTCGCGATCCACGCCAGCCCGAGCCTGTTCGGCGGGGCCAAGGTGATCGTCGTGCAGGACCTCGACGAGGCAGCCGAGGAGCTGCAGACCGACCTGCTCGACCTGCTGGCCGCCCCGGCCGAGGACGTCTGGCTCGTGGTGACCCACAAGAGCGGCGCCCGTGGCAAGAAGGTCCTCGACACGCTCAAGAAGTCCGGCGCGCGGGTCCTGGAGTGCCCGGCGATCAAGACCGACCGCGACAAGTCCGACTTCATCACCCACGAGTTCCGGGCCGCCCGGCGCAAGGCCACCCCCGACGCGGTGCGCGCGCTGATCGAGGCGGTCGGCAAGGACGTGCGCGAGCTGGCTGCGGCCGCCGCCCAGCTGGTCGCCGACACCGAGGGCGTCATCGACGAGGGCGTGGTCCAGCGCTACCACGGCGGCAAGGTCGAGGCGACCGGCTTCCGGGTGGCCGACGCGGCCGTCGCCGGGCAGGCGGGGGAGGCGCTGCGTCTGCTGCGCCACGCCATCGCCACCGGCGTCGACCCGGTGCCGATCGTCGCCGTGCTGGCCAGCCAGCTGCGCATGCTGGTCAAGGTGGGCTCGGCGGGCCGGGGCTCCAGCGCCCAGCTGGCCAAGAGCCTGGGCATGGCGCCGTGGCAGGTCGACAAGGCCCGCCGCTCGATCAACGGCTGGGACGCCGAGGGCCTGGGCGTTGCCATCCAGGCGGTGGCTGCGGCCGACTTCGAGGTCAAGGGCGGCGGGCGCGACCCGGTCTACGCCGTCGAGCGGGCGATCCTGTCCATCACCGCGGCCCGGCACGGCCGCTGAGCGTTTTGGCCGCGCCCCGTCCTCGCTGCTAGATTTGGTGGTCGCGTGCGCGCCTAGGTCGTGTGCGCATGCAGCACCACCCAGCGCGGCTCAACCACGGGTGCCCCACGCCCAGTCCCGAGACGCGCTGCCGCCCTCAACGGCAACACCGACCTGTCAGAACTTCGAGAAAGAGTCCTCGTGGCAAACATCAAGTCCCAGATCAAGCGGATCAAGACCAACGCCAAGCGCACCGAGCGCAACCGCGCGGTCAAGAGCGAGCTCCGTACCTGGATCCGCAAGTTCCGTGAGGCTGCGGCCACCGGCGACGCCGCTGCGGCGAACGAGGCCCTCAAGGTGGCCTCGGTCAAGCTGGACAAGGCTGTGACCAAGGGCGTCATCCACAAGAACCAGGCCGCCAACAAGAAGTCGGCGATGGCCAAGAAGGCTGCCTCGCTCTGAGCCAGCTGGTCTGAAGTCTGAGCGCAAGGGCCGCCACCTCTCGCAGGTGGCGGCCCTTCGTGCTGTCTCAGGCCCGGCCAACCGCACGCATCGCGTCTGCCACGTCGCGGAAGCGGCGCTCGTCCAGCGTCGCCCCCTGCCGGCGCACCGAGCCCGGGTCCAGGCGTAGCACCCGGTCGACGCGGACCTCGCTCGGGCGCCGCTGGCCGTCCCAGGCGCCGGTGCCGATGTCGACCCACGTGCGGCCGTGCCGGTACTCGTCCTCGTAGTCCTGGTCGTGGTCCTTGCTCGTGAGCATCAGCGCGAGCAGCCACCGGCCGTCCCGCCCGACGACGAGCACCGGGCGGTCCTTTCCCCGGCCGTGGTCCTCCTCGAAGGGCACCCACGCCCACACGATCTCGCCCGGGTCGGCGCGGTCGTCGTGCCGCGGAGCCCAGCGCACGTCCACCCGGCCGCGGAAGTCCCCGGGGTATGCCGTGCCGGTCCGCCCGGTGCCGCCCCGCGGCGCCGGGGGTCGGGCTGCGCCTCCGCGCAGCAGCCGGGACAGGGCGGACAGGATCCGGGATCGGGTCATGGCGGACAACCTAGCCGCGGCGCTCAGGCCCAGCCGCGGCGCCGTTCGAGCAGGGCGAGGAACGCCCGGGCCATCAGGTGCTGGTGCTGGCGCAGCGCCGGGGTGCACCCGGGCGGCGGCGGGGCATCCAGGCTGGAGAGCATGTAGACGGCGATGACGGCCAGGAACGCGTCGACCTCCTCCGGGTCCGACCCGGTGAACAGCGGCGACCGCGCCATGAGCGCGTCGACGTCGACGCCCTGCCAGGCCATCAGCGGCAGCAGACCCGTGAAGTCCAGCCACGCCGGGCCGGTCACGACCCAGTTCCAGTCGACGATCCAGGCCGAGCCGCGCCGGTCCACGAGCAGGTTGTCCGGCCGCAGGTCGCCGTGCACGAGGCTCTGACCCGCCAGCCGGCTTGCGCCGCCGGCCACGTCGGCCAGCGCCGGGCCGCGCTCCAGGAGCCAGCCGGGCATGCCGTGGGGGAGCGCGAAGGTGCCCTCGGCCAGGGCCTGCGCGGTGGAGTGGATGCGCGCGTCGTCCAGGTCCTCGGCCATCGTGCCGACGTCCAGGCTCGCCGGTGCCGGGGTGCCCGCCTCGGCGAAGCGCAGGCACGCCTCGTGCGCCGCCTCGACCTCGGCCGGCGTCCAGGGGTGTCCGGGCAGGTGCCCGTCGATGACACCCAGCAGGAGCAGGCGCCAGTCCTCGCTGTCGCCGTGGCCGACCAGGTCGGGCGCCGGTATGCCGTGCGGCAGCGCCGCGAGCACCCGCGCCTCCTGCTCCAGCGCGCCGTGGACGTGGGGCGTCGCCAGGCCGGCGGCCTTGACGAAGACGTCCCGGCCGTCGCGCAGCCGCACCCGGCCGGCATACGCGCCGGTGAAGCCGGTGGTGACGGCAGGGGAGGCCTGCTGCACCGCGCTGCCGGCGAGGCGGCCGACCGCCTCGTGGACGTGTGACGGCAGCGAGTCCCACTGCGGGCGCGCTGAGGTCTGGCGGTAGTCGACGTCCTCGGGGACCGGTGCCTGCATGCGTCCGGAGTCTGCCGAGCCGGCGCCGCGCCGGGCAACCGGTTTCGGGGCGGCGGGATGACATCGGCGCCGGCCGTTGTTCGTCCCTGCGGGCGATGCGAGCGCCCGACCCTGACCGAGCAGTGCGACGAGAAGCGAGCAGAGCGACGTGACCGAGGCCGCCACCACCCTGGAGACGACCCCGACGGGTGGGCCCCTGGGCCGACCCCGGCACACCAACCTGGCGATCCTGGCCCTGGCCATCGGCGGGTTCGCCATCGGCACCACCGAGTTCGTCACGATGGGGTTGCTGCCCGAGATCGCCCGCGGCGTCGACATCTCGATCCCGACCGCCGGCCACGTCGTGTCCGCCTACGCGCTCGGCGTGGTCGTCGGCGCCCCGCTCATCGCCACGCTCGCCGCCCGGGTCAACCGCAAGACCGTGCTGCTGGCGCTGATGGTCGCCTTCGCCGCCGGCAACATCGGCTCCTCGCTGGCGACCAGCTACCCGGTGCTGATGCTGGCCCGGTTCGTCTCCGGCCTGCCGCACGGGGCGTTCTTCGGCATCGGCGCGGTCGTCGCGGCGAGCCTGGTCCAGCCGCACCGGCGCACCTGGGCCGTCTCGATGATGCTGGCCGGCCTGACCGTGGCCAACATCGTCGGCGTCCCGCTGACCACCTGGATCGGTCAGCACGTCGGCTGGCAGTGGCCCTACGCCCTCGTGGGGCTCATCGCCCTCGCCTGCGTCGCCGCGACCTGGGCCTGGATCCCGCACCAGCCGGCCGACCACGGCGCATCGATGGCCGCCGAGCTGCGCTCGCTGAAGCGCCTGCAGGTCTGGCTGGCCCTGCTCATCGGCACGGTCGGCTTCGGCGGCATGTTCGCCACCTACTCCTTCATCGCGCCGACGATGACCACGCTCGCGGGCTTCTCGGCGTCGGCCGTCCCGGTGATCCTGGCCGTCTACGGCGTCGGCATGACGACGGGCGCCTTCCTGTCCGGCCGGGTCGCCCAGCGCGGCATCCTGAGGGGGATCGTGCTGTCCCTGGCCGCGATCGCGGTGATCCTGGGGCTGTTCGGCTTCGCCGCCCACAGCCCCTGGACCGCGGTGCCGGCGGTCTTCCTGCTCGGCCTGGTGCCCACGATCCTCGTGCCGATGCTCCAGACCCGGCTCATGGACGTCGCGCACGAGGGGCAGTCGCTGGCCGCCGCGCTCAACCACTCCACGCTCAACATGGCCAACGCCCTCGGCGCCTGGCTGGGCAGCCTCGTGCTCGCCGCCGGCTACGGCTACGAGTGGCCCAGCCGCGTCGGAGTGCTGCTGGCCGTCGCCGGCCTCGGTATCGCGCTCGTCTCCGGCCTGCTCGACCGTCGCCAGCGCGCCGCCCTCGCCTGAGCTCACCGCAGCCGGGCCGCAGCGCCCGGTCGACGAGCGCTCTGCCGACGTTTGTGACGCTCTGCCGACGTTGCAACCTCGGCAGAGCGTCACGAAGCTCGGCACAGCGTGTCAACAAGGGTTGACACCTCCGGCGCGTCAACTTATGTTGACAGCATGTCCGAAGCAACGAAGCTGGCCACCGCCGCAGCCGCCGGGGACCCCCGGACCGGCCTGCGGGCCGTGGCGGCGCTGCGCCGGCTGCTGGAGCAGCTCGAGGCCACCCAGGTGGCCAGTGCCCGCTCCCTGGGCTGGTCGTGGCAGGAGATCGCCGACGTCCTGGGCGTGAGCCGCCAGGCCGTCCACAAGAAGCACTCGAGTCGCCGGGGCGTGCTCGGCGGCCGCACGGATCGGGAGGCGTGATGTTCGAGCGGTTCACCAAGCGGGCCAGGCAGGTGGTCGTGCAGTCCCTGGAGGAGGCGCGAGCCGAACGGCAGGGCGAGATCCGCCCCGAGCACCTCCTGCTGGCCCTCCTGCGCGACCCCGACTGCCTCGCGGTGCGGGTCATGACCGGGCTCGGCGCCGGGCCCGAGGCGGTGCGGCTCGCGGTCGAGGCGCAGCGCAAGGCACCGGTGGGCGGGCTGGGGGAGTCCGACGCGGAGGCGCTGCGGGCCATCGGCATCGACCTCGACGAGGTGCTGCGCTCGGTCGAGGCGAACCTCGGCGGCGGGCTCGGTGACCCGATCGCGGAGGAGGACCTGGGCCGTCGTGGCCGCAGGGGGCGCAAGCCCTTCGCGCCGGAGTCCCGCAAGGTCCTCGAGCTGGCCCTGCGCGAGGCCATCTCCCTCAAGCACGGCTGGATCGGCACCGAGCACCTGCTGCTGGGCCTGCTGCGGCTCGACCGTGGGGCAGCCCACGAGGCGCTCGCCGGGCTCGGCCTGCGCCACCGGGACGTGCGGGCCGCCGTGGTCGAGGCCCTGCGCGCCACGGGCTGACCCGGGCTGACCCCCCACCGGCGGACTGCCGCGCCAGTGACGTGGTCAGCGGCGCGGCAGGTGCGTGGCACGGCATACCGCGGCGGTCTGGTCCGGGCAGGGGTGCGGGCATGAAACACTGTGGTGTTCGCACCCGAGACCAGATGAGGTAAGCCCGACCGTGTCACCCATGGCCCGCACCGCGCTGCAGCCCCACGCGACGCCGCCGGACCTCATCCGGAACTTCTGCATCATCGCCCACATCGACCATGGCAAGTCGACGCTGGCCGACCGGATGCTGCAGATCACGGGGGTCGTCGACGAGCGGGCGATGCGCGCGCAGTACCTCGACCGCATGGACATCGAGCGCGAGCGGGGCATCACGATCAAGTCCCAGGCCGTCCGCATGCCCTGGGAGGTCGACGGTCAGACCTACTGCCTCAACATGATCGACACGCCCGGCCACGTCGACTTCACCTACGAGGTGTCGCGCTCGCTGGCCGCGTGCGAGGGCGCGGTGCTGCTCGTCGACGCCGCGCAGGGCATCGAGGCGCAGACCCTGGCCAACCTCTACCTGGCCATGGAGAACGACCTCACGATCATCCCGGTGCTCAACAAGATCGACCTGCCGGCCGCGCAGCCGGAGAAGTACGCCGAGGAGCTCGCCGGGCTCATCGGCTGCGAGCCCGAGGACTGCCTCAAGGTCTCCGGCAAGACCGGCATGGGCGTCGAGCCGCTGCTCGACCAGATCGTCCAGCAGCTCCCGGCCCCCGTCGGTGACGCCGACGCCCCGGCGCGCGCCATGATCTTCGACTCCGTCTACGACACGTATCGCGGCGTCGTCACCTACGTGCGCGTGGTCGACGGCAACCTCAACCCCCGCGAGAAGATCTCGATGATGTCGACCCGGGCGACCCACGAGCTGCTCGAGATCGGCGTCATCTCACCCGAGCCGATGCCGTCCAAGGGCCTGGGCGTGGGTGAGGTGGGCTACCTCATCACCGGGGTGAAGGACGTGCGCCAGTCCCGGGTCGGTGACACCGTCACCAACGCGGCGAAGCCGGCCGCGGAGTCCCTCGGCGGCTACCGCGACCCCAAGCCGATGGTCTTCTCCGGGCTCTACCCGATCGACGGCTCGGACTACCCCGACCTGCGCGACGCCCTCGACAAGCTCAAGCTCAACGACGCGGCCCTGGTCTACGAGCCCGAGACGTCGGCGGCGCTCGGCTTCGGCTTCCGCGTCGGCTTCCTCGGCATGCTCCACCTGGAGATCGTGCGCGAGCGGCTCGAGCGCGAGTTCGACCTCGACCTCATCTCGACGCTGCCCAACGTGGTCTACGACGTGACGCTGGACGACCGCAAGGAGGTCGTGGTCACCAACCCCAGCGAGTTCCCCGACGGCAAGATCGCCTCGGTGCGCGAGCCGGTCGTGCGGGCCACGGTGCTGGCGCCCAGCGAGTTCATCGGCGCGATCATGGAGCTGTGCCAGCAGCGGCGCGGCACCCTGCGCGGCATGGACTACCTGTCCGAGGAGCGCGTCGAGATGCGCTACACGCTCCCGCTGGCCGAGATCGTCTTCGACTTCTTCGACCAGCTGAAGTCCAAGACCCGCGGATACGCCTCTCTCGACTACGAACCCGACGGCGACCAGGAGGCCGACCTGGTCAAGGTCGACATCCTGCTCCAGGGCGAGCAGGTCGACGCGTTCAGCGCGATCGTGCACAAGGACAAGGCCTACAGCTACGGCGTGATGATGGCCAGCAAGCTGCGCGAGCTCATCCCGCGGCAGCAGTTCGAGGTGCCGATCCAGGCCGCGATCGGTGCGCGCATCATCGCCCGCGAGACCATCCGCGCCATCCGCAAGGACGTGCTGGCCAAGTGCTACGGCGGTGACATCACCCGCAAGCGCAAGCTGCTCGAGAAGCAGAAGGAAGGCAAGAAGCGGATGAAGATGGTCGGCCGCGTGGAGGTGCCGCAGGAGGCCTTCATCGCCGCGCTGTCCAACGACGCCGGCGCGGCCGACAAGGCCAAGAAGTAGCCCGCCGCCCATTGCCGTGACCGACGCTGCACCCATGGCCGCGGCGGAGGGGCCCGAGCAGCCCTTCCGCCGCCGCACCGTCTCCTTCTCGCGCCTCGACGGCCGGCTCAACGCCCGCCACCAGGGGGCGTGGGACCGCTTCGCCGGCGAGCTCCTGCTCGACGTCCCCCGGGGCGAAGCCCGCACGTCCGTGGACCCGGCATACCGCCTGGATGCCGCGGCGACCTTCGGTCGGACCGCACCCCTCGTCGTCGAGGTCGGCTCGGGTGCCGGTGACGCGGTCGTGCACGCCGCCGCGGCCCGGCCCGAGGCCGATTTCCTGGCCGTCGAGGTCTACCGCCCGGGCGTCGCGCAGACCCTCGCCAAGGTCGGTGCCCAGGGCCTGACCAACGTGCGCGTGGTGCAGGCCGACGCCGTCGACGTGGTCGGCACGATGCTCCCGCGCGGGTCGGTTGAGCAGGTGTGGGTCTTCTTCCCCGACCCGTGGCACAAGAGCCGCCACGTCAAGCGTCGGCTGGTCACCCCCGAGCTCGCCGAGCTGGTCGCCGGATGCCTTGCGCCGCAAGGGCTCTGGCGTCTGGCCACGGACTGGGCCGACTATGCCGTGCAGATGCGCGACGTGACCGCGGCCTCGCCGCACTTCACCAACCGGTATGCCGGCCGGCTCGCCTCCGCGCACGACCCGCGCGGCGGCTTCGCGCCGCGCTTCGAGGGCCGGGTGATGACCCGGTTCGAGCGCAAGGGCCTGGCGGTGGGCCGCCAGGTGTTCGACCTGGTCCTCGACCGTGCCTGACGACGGCAGGCGCTGTCCCCGCCAGGCCTGACCGAACACGCGTTGACCCGCGTTTCGGCGTCCTCGGGGCCGCGAAACGCGGGTTTGGCCGTGTCCGGTCGATGAGGGACGGCGGGAAAGTCGGTGGTCCTCTGTCGGTGGTCGGCGGGAGACTGGGCGCCATGCCCTCGTTGATCGCCGTCAACCGCGTCCACGGGTTCCTGCCCACCCCGAAGGGCGGCCAGACCGCCATCGACAAGCGACCGGTCCCCGGGCCCGTCGGCGTCGGGCCGCTCGGGCTCGAGGGTGACCGCCAGCTGGACACCGCCCACCACGGCGGCACCGAGCAGGCGCTCTACGCCTACGCGGTCGAGGACGCCGACGCGTGGTCCGCGGATCTCGGGCGCGAGATCCCGCCTGGCCTGTTCGGGGAGAACCTCACCACCGAGGGCCTTGACGTCACCCACGCCCTCATCGGCGAGCAGTGGCGCATCGGGGAGGGCGAGGATGCTGTCGTCGTCGAGGTGACGAGCCCGCGGGTGCCGTGCGTGACCTTCCAGGACCGGATGGGCGAGCCTCACTGGATCAAGCGCTTCACCGAGCGCGGTGCGCCGGGGGCCTACCTCCGTGTGGTCCGGACGGGTTCGGTCGAAGCCGGCATGCCGGTCACGGTCGTGCGGCGCCCGTCCCACGGGGTGACGCTCCAGCAGACCTTCCCCCGCGGGGAGCCGGCGGTGATGGCGGACCTGCTCGCCGCCGAGCGCGCCGGCGAGGTGCGGCTCGACCCGGAGATGCGCCGGCACGCGGAGCTGGCTGTCTCCCGGCAAGGGTGACCGGCCGCGATCGGCGACCTCGCGGCATACCGGGGTGGGGTGGTGCAGCAAAGGCATGGCGTGGGACGTTCGGAATCAGATATCTTGACGTCGAGATACATTGTCGATGAGGGGACGGGTGACGGTGAGCGGGGTCGGGGTGCAGGGGTCAACAGCAGTGAAACCGTTGACGCAGAACGGGATCCCCATCGATCCCAACCTGCGCATCCTCGCGGGGGCCACGCTGGTCAACACGATGGGCAACGGCGCGATCACCACCACGTTCGCCCTCTACTTCACCCGCATCGTGCACATCCCCGCGTCCCAGGTCGGTCTGGCTCTCAGTGCCGCCGCTGTGGTGGCCCTGTTCGTGCAGGTTCCGATCGGGCACCTCGGTGACGTCCGCGGGCCGCGGGAGCTGCTGCGCTGGCTGACCCTGGCCACGGGCGTCGTCACCCTCGGCCTCCTCTTCACCCACAACATCTGGGCGCTGACCGGCGTGATGATGCTCGAGGCGTTCTTCGACAGGGGAGCCGGGGCGGTGCGCAACGGGGTCATCGCCCGCATCGCCGAGGGTGGGCAGGGTGTGCGGTTCAAGGCCTACCTGCGGGCGGTCACCAACGTCGGCATCTCCGTCGGCGGGGCGCTCGGCGGGCTCGCGCTGACCATCGACAAGCCGTGGGCCTACCTGTCGGTCTTCGCGTTCAACAGCCTGACCTGCGTCGTCAACTCCTTCGCGGTCGCCCGGCTGCCCCACCTGGAGAAGGCGCCGCTGCGGGCGGCCGGTGAGCCGCGGCTGCAGGTGCTGCGTGACATCCCGTTCGTCGTGATGACCGTGCTGACCGGCATCTTCGCGATGCACTTCGTCATCATCGAAGTGGCCATGCCGCTGTGGATCGCGCACTCCACGCAGGCCCCCAAGTCGCTCGTGGCCGTGACGCTGATGATCAACACCGTCATGGTCGCCATCTTCCAGGTGCGGCTCTCGCGCGGCGCCGACACGGTCACGGCCGCCTCGAAGGCCCTGCGCACCGGCGGGCTCTGGATCGGCGCCGGCTTCGGCCTCGTCGCCCTGGCCGCGGGGCAGTCGAAGTGGGTGGCCGTCGCCCTGCTCTGCGGCGGCGCGCTCGTCCACGTCGTCGGCGAGATGGTCGGCTCCGGTGGCCAGTGGGGGGTCCAGATGGGCCTCGCTCCGCGCGAGCGGCAGGGGCAGTACCAAGGCTTCTCCGGCATGGGCTTCTCGCTGTCCAACGTCATCGCGCCGTCGCTGTCGGTGGCGTTGTGCATCAACGGCGGCGCGATCGGCTGGGCCGTCCTCGCGGCCGTGATCATCGCCGCCGGGGCGCTGAGCGTGCCCGTCTCGGCGTGGGCGCTGCGCACCCGGGAGCGCTACGGCGTGCTGAGCCACACGGGCTGACCACCTCCGGGACCACTCGCCGAAGGGGACGTTCCTCGGCCTTGGGGCTGGCCCCAAGCCCGAGGAACGTCCCTCTCGGCGGGGTCTGGGAGAATCGGCGGTATGCCGAGTGCCCTGCCCCTGGGGGAGCCTGCCCCGACCACGGGGGAGCTCCCGGTCGACGCCCTGGCCCGGCTGGGCGAGCACCCGTTCGGCGTCTACGTCCATGTGCCGTTCTGCTCGGTGCGCTGCGGCTACTGCGACTTCAACACCTACACGCTCACCGAGCTCGGCGCCGACGGCGCCAGCGTCGCGACCTACGCCGACGCGGCCCTGGCCGAGCTCGACCTCGCCGCGAAGGTCCTCGGCGGCCGCGCGCCGCAGGTGCAGACCGTGTTCGTCGGGGGCGGCACCCCCACGATGCTGGCCGCGGCCGACCTCGTGCGGGTGCTGCACGGCATCCGGGAGCGGTTCGGGCTGGCCCCCGGCGCGGAGGTGACCACCGAGGCCAACCCGGACTCGGTGACGCCCGCGGCGCTGGCGACCCTGGCCCGGGGCGGGTTCACCCGGGTGAGCCTGGGCATGCAGTCCGCGGTGCCGCACGTGCTGCGCACGCTCGAGCGCACCCACGACCCGGCCAACGTGGCCCGCGCGGTGGCCGCCGCGAAGGACGCCGGGCTGCGGGTCAGCGTGGACCTGATCTACGGCACGCCGGGGGAGTCGCTGCAGGACTGGCGGACCAGCCTGGAGGCGGCCACGGCCCTGGCGCCCGACCACGTCTCGGCGTACGCGCTGGTGGTCGAGGAGGGCACCAAGCTCGCCGCGCAGGTGCGCCGAGGGCAGGTGCCCGCACCGGAGGACGACGACGAGGCGGCCAAGTACGAGCTCGCCGACGAGGTGCTGACCGCGGCGGGCTTCGGCTGGTACGAAGTGAGCAACTGGGCGCGCACGCCCCAGGACCGGTGCCGGCACAACGAGGGCTACTGGGCCGAGGGGGACTGGTGGGGCGTGGGTCCCGGCGCGCACAGCCACGTCGGCGGCGTGCGGTGGTGGAACGTCAAGCACCCCAACGCCTTTGCCGGACGGCTCTCCTCCGGCCAGTCACCGGCGGCCGGGCGTGAGCTGCTCACCGACGAGCAGCGCTACGACGAGCGGGTGCTGCTCGGCGTCCGGCTGGTCGAGGGCCTGCCGATCGCGGACCTGCGCCCCGAGGGGCGCGAGGCGGTGGCCGGGCTGATCGCCGACGGCCTCGTCGACGGCCCGAGCGCGATGCGCCCGCGCCGGGTCGTGCTCACCCGGCGCGGGCGGCTGCTCGCCGACACGGTGGTGCGGCGGCTGCTCGGCGTCTGAGCGCCGTCAGCGCACGAACTGGATGGCCAGCGGGTAGGTGTACTCGCGGCCGTCGTTGGCGGCGACCGCGGCCATGATCGTGAACACCAGGGCACAGATCGCCAGCAGCGGGATCAGCACGAGGCCGATCAGCACCAGGATCAGGATCGCCGAGACGAGGTAGGCGATGAACCAGGTCAGGTGGAAGTTCAGGGCCGCCGAGGAGTGCTCGCGCACGAAGGGGTCCCGGTCCTTGAAGACCAGGTAGATGACCAGCGGCACGATGAAGGACAGGAACGTGCCGCCGAGGTGGGCGAAGATCGACCACATCCGCGCGTCGCCCGGGCTCAGGGGCGGCTGCACGGCATACCCCGGGTAGGGCGCGGGCGGTGGCGGGTACTGCTGCTGCGGCGGCTGGTGCGGGGGGTACCCACCCTCCGGAGGCGTCTGGCCCTGGGACGGGGGAGGAACGTCCTGCGGCGACTCGGTCATGGCGTCCCCTCGTGGTGTGCGGTCTGCCGCCATCGTAGGAGCGCGCGACCGGCTCCCGCGGGACGTCGGTCCGGTCTACTCCTCCCCGGGTGCGGTCACGAAGTCGATCAGCTCCTCGACGCTGGCGAGCAGGGTCGGCTCGAGGTCGGCGTAGGTGCGCACCGTGCCCAGGATCCGCTTCCACGCGTGCGCGATGTCCGCCTGGGTGTCGTGCGGCCAGCCCAACGCTGCGGTGATGCCGTGCTTCCACGACTGGCCGCGGGCGATGACCGGCCACGCCTCCCAGCCGAGCCGCTGCGGGCGCACCGACTGCCACACGTCGACGTACGGGTGCCCCAGGATCTTCACGTATGGCGCGTAGCGGCTCAGCGCCCGCGCCTCCTGGACCAGCCGGCTCTCCTTGGTGCCGGGGACGAGGTGGTCCACCAGCACCCCCATGCGGCGGGTCGGGCCGGGGGCGAAGTCGCGGATCACGGCGGCGAGGTCGTCCACGCCCTCGAGCAGCTCGACGACGACGCCCTCGATGCGCAGGTCGTCGCCCCAGACCTTCTCGACCAGCTCGGCGTCGTGGCGGCCCTCGACGAAGATGCGCGAGCCCGAGGCGACGCGCGCCCTGGCCCCCGCCACGGCGCGGGACCCGCTCGCGGTGCGCGAGGCGGCGGCACGGGCGGCCTCACCCGCGGCGCGGGCTGCAGCCGTCGGCGCGGTCAGCGTCACCGGGGACCCGTCGAGCAGGAACCCCGGCCCCAGGGAGAAGCCCTTCGTCCGGCCGTGACGGTCCTCGAGGTGGACCACGTGGACCCCACCGGCCTTCTCGACGCGGACCACCGCGCCGCACCAGCCGGTCTCCACGTCCTCGACCACGAGGCCGGCCTCGGCCTCCACCTCGCGCGAGCGTCCGCCCCGCGGGGCACGCCAGTCGCCGGACAGGACATCAGCGCCGTATCGATCCGTCACGGCAGGCATCGTAGACTTGGCACTCACAGCGTTTGAGTGCCAGATTCGACCACCGAGACGCCAGGAGGTGGCAGCAGTGAGTGAGGAACGACGGCTGGCCGTGCTGCGCGCCATCGTCCAGGACTACGTGCAGACCTCGGAACCGGTGGGTTCCAAGGCGCTCCTGGAGCGGCACCAGCTCGGCGTGTCGGCCGCCACGGTGCGCAACGACATGGCCGCGCTGGAGGAGGAGGGGCTGATCGCGGCCCCGCACACCAGCGCCGGCCGGGTGCCCACCGACCTCGGCTACCGCGTCTTCGTCGACAAGCTGAGCACGGTCAAGCCGATGAGCCCGGCCGAGCGGGCCGCCATCGCGCAGTTCCTCGAGGGCGCGGTCGACCTCGACGACGTCGTCGACCGCACGGTCCGCCTGCTCGCCACGCTGACCCGCCAGGTGGCGGTCATGCAGTACCCCTCGCTCACCCGCAGCTCGGTGCGCCACGTCGAGCTGGTCCCGGTCGGCGCCCACCGCCTCATGGTGGTGCTCATCGTCAACACCGGCCGGGTCGAGCAGCGGGTCATCGAGTCCGCCCGCGACCTCCTCTCGCCCGATGGTGAGCGCCTGGTCGCCGAGATCCGCACCCGCCTCAACGCCGACGCGGCAGGCAGGCCGCTGACCGAGGCCTCGGCGCAGCTGCAGTCGCTGCCCTCGCGCTTCGACCCGGCCGACCGTGACGTGGTGCGGGCCGTCGTGCGCGCGCTCGACGACGCCCTGGTGGAGGAGCGCGAGGAGCGGGTGGTGCTGGCCGGCACGGCCAACCTGGCCCGCTTCGGCACCGACTTCCCCCTGACCATCGGCCCGGTGCTCGAGGCCCTGGAGGAGCACGTGGTGCTGCTCAAGCTCCTGGGCACGATGGGCTCCGACAGCGACGCGGTCGCGGTGCGGATCGGCCACGAGAACCCCCACCAGGGCCTGCAGGCCACGTCGGTGGTCAGCACCGGCTACGGCACCGGCCGTGACCTGGTCGCCGGCCTGGGCGTGCTCGGCCCGACCCGCATGGACTACCCGACCACCATGGCCTCGGTGCGGGCCGTCGCGCGATACGTCTCCGAGATCCTCGCCTCCTGAGCCCACGACCCGAGCCCAGCTCGACCCCGACCCCTGACCGAGCCTGATACGCAATCCGGACAAGGACATTCGTGAACGACTACTACCAGGACCTCGGCGTCAGCCGCGACGCCTCGGCTGAGGACATCAAGCGCGCCTACCGGCGCCTGGCCCGCAAGCTGCACCCGGACGTCAACTCCGGCCCGGAGGCCGAGGACGAGTTCAAGCGCGTCTCGCAGGCCTACGACGTGCTCTCCGACCCCGAGAAGAAGCGCGCCTACGACATGGGCGCCGACCCCTACGGCGGCCAGGCCGGTGGCTTCGGCCAGGGCTTCTCCTTCAGCGACATCATGGACGCGTTCTTCGGCGGCGCCGCCGGGGGTGCGGCCCGCGGCCCGCGCTCGCGCAAGCGCCGCGGCCAGGACGCGCTGATCCGCCTCGAGATCGACCTGTCCCAGGCCGTCTTCGGCGCCGAGCGTGAGCTGACGATAGACACGGCCGTGGAGTGCGGCACCTGCCACGGCGACGGCTCCCAGCCCGGCACCGGCACCCGCACCTGTGACGTCTGCGGCGGCCGTGGCGAGGTCCAGCAGGTCCAGCGCTCCTTCCTCGGCCAGGTCATGACCAGCCGGCCCTGCACCGCCTGCCAGGGCTACGGCACGGTCATCTCCGACCCCTGCTTCGAGTGCTCCGGCGACGGCCGCGTCCGCACCCGTCGCACCCTGAAGATCCGCGTGCCCGCCGGCGTCGACACCGGCACCCGCATCCAGCTCACCGGCGAGGGCGAGGTCGGCCAGGGGGCCGGCCCGGCCGGCGACCTCTACGTCGAGATCCACGTGACGCCGCACGAGACCTTCCAGCGCCGCGGTGACGACCTGCACTGCTCGGTCGACCTGCCGATGACGGCGGCCGCGCTGGGCACCAGCTTCAAGCTGGACACCCTCGACGGCATGAAGGACCTGGAGATCCGCCCCGGCACCCAGGCCGGCGACGTGGTGACCATGCGCGGCATGGGCGTCACCCACCTGCGCGGCACCGGGCGGGGCGACCTCATCGTGCACGTCAACGTGCAGACGCCGACCAGGCTCGACGCCGAGCAGGAGGACCTGCTGCGCAAGCTCGCCGTCCTGCGAGGGGAGGAGCGTCCCGAGGGCCAGCTGGCCCCCGTCTCGCACGGTCTGCTGGGCAAGCTGCGCGACGCCTTCCTCGGCAAGTGAGCCGGTGACCGCCCCGCTCTTCCTCGTCGACCCGGAGCTGCTCGACGGCGCCGGTGTCGGTGCGACGGTGCGGCTCACCGGCCCCGAGGGGCGCCACGCCGCCACGGTGCGCCGGATCGGGGTGGGGGAGCAGGTGCTGCTCGCCGACGGCACCGGCACCCGCGCGACCGCCGTCGTGCAGGACGCCGGTCACGACGAGCTGACCCTGCGGCTGGAGGCGGTCGAGGCCGTCGCCGCCCCCGACCCGCGGTTCGTGCTCGTGCAGGCCCTGGCCAAGGGCGACCGTGACGAGCAGGCGATCGAGTCCGCCACCGAGCTCGGCGTCGACGAGGTCGTGCCGTGGCAGGCCGGGCGCAGCATCGTCGTCTGGCGGGCCGACCGGGCGGCCAAGGCCCACCGCAAGTGGGAGTCGGTCGTGCACGCCGCGACCAAGCAGTCCCGCCGCCCCCTGGCCCCGGTCGTCGCGCCGCTGGAGTCCACCCGTGCGCTCACCGCCCGACTGCGCGACGCCGCGCTGGCCCTGGTGCTGCACGAGGACGCCGGTGCGCCGCTCGCGGGCGTCGCGCTCCCGGCCGCCGGCGACGTCGTGCTCGTCGTGGGGCCCGAGGGCGGCATCAGCCCCGAGGAGCTCGCCGCGTTCGAGGAGGCCGGCGCCGTGGCCGTGCGCCTCGGCGACTCGGTCCTGCGCTCCTCCAGCGCCGGACCGGCCGCGCTCGCGGTGCTCAGCGCGGCCGGCCGCTGGCGCTGAGCGCCGTTCGCGCTGGCCCCCCGGCCCAGGGGCTCCCGACGTGGCCACCGCGCCTCAGCGCGCCACCCGGGTGAGGTATACCGGTATACTCGCACTCATGACGGGAGCAGGGGACCGGCGCACCTTCATCGCCCTCGCCCTGCAGGTGGTGGTGAACGCGTTCGTCTACTCGACCTACCTGGCGCGGCTGCCCGACCTGCGGGACCGGGCGGGGGTGGACATCGCGGTCCTCGGGCGGATCATGACGACCGGCAACCTCGCCGCCCTGCTCGCCTCCGTCGTGGCGACCAGGCTCGTGGCCCGGTACGGCAGCCGGACGGTCATCGTCTGGGCCGCGCCGATGTACGTCCTCGCGCTCCCGATGCTGGGGCTGGCCCGCAGCCCGCTGGCCCTCGTCGCGGCCGTGGTCATGATGATGAGCGTCAACGTCGTCGTCGACGTCGCCGTGACGATCCAGAAGGCGGTGTTCGGCTTCCGCCGCGGGGCACCGGTGATGGGCCGGCTGTCCGCGGTCTACAGCTTCGGCACGCTCGCGGGTGGGCTCGCGGCGGCCCTGATGGCCCGGGCACACGTCGACGTCACGGTCCACCTCGCGGTCCTGGCCGTCGCCCTCGGAGGAGGCCTGGTCATCGTGCGCCACGGGCTGCTGCGGGACGACGCCATCCCCGCCTCCGAACGGCACGCCGGGTCCCCGGGGACTGCTCGGGGACTGCTGGCGGCCGTCCTGCTCATCGGCGTGGTCAGCGCGGCCATCGTGCCGCTGGACATCGTGCCGGGGGAGTTCACGACGTTCCGCTTCCGCGACGACCTCGGACTGGGGGCCTCCGCCGCCGCGGCCGGGTACTTCGCGTTCACGGCCGGCATGACCCTGGGGCGGCTGCTCAGCGACCACCTGGCGGTCCGCCTCGGGCGCCGAAGGCTGTTCACCGGCGGTGTGCTCACCAGCGCGGCAGGGTTGGGCGCCGCAGCCCTGCTCCCGTGGGTCGCGTCCGCCTACGCCGGCTTCGCCGCCGCGGGGCTGGGCACGGGTGCGCTGGCGCCCCTGCTGGCGGAGGCGGCCAGCCGGGTCGGCCGAGAGAAGGAGGGGGTGCGGGCGATGTTCCTGGGCAACCGTCTGGCGGGCTTCCTGACCCCGGTGCTGGTCGGTTCACTGGCAGGCACGGCCCTCACGGTCGGGGACGCGATGGCCTGCGTGGCCCTGCCCTGCGCGGTCGCCCTGCTCGTGCTCGGCCGTCACGTGCTGCCCGGTCGGCGCCGGGGCGCCCCGGAGCGGTCACCCGAGGTGGGCCACCATGGCGTGCAGGGTGCAGCACTCCCGGGAGGACGTCGGCAGGCATGACCAGGGTGACGATGCAGCAGGTCGCCGACGCCGTCGGCGTGACCAAGATGACCGTGTCCAACGCGTACTCCCGGCCGGAGCGGCTCTCGCGGGGGATGCGGGAGCGCATCCTGGCCACGGCCGCCGAGCTCGGCTACGCCGGGCCTGACGCCACCGCCCGCGCCCTCGCGCGCGGCCGGAGCGGGGTCGTCGGGGTCCTGCTCACGGACTCGCCCCTGGAGGCGTTCGTGGACGAGGTTGCGGTGGAGTTCATGGCTGCCATCGCCCGGGGGCTGTCCGCCCGGGCCCTGTCGATGACGCTCCTGGCGGCCAGCAGGACGCCCGAGCTCGTCCCGGCGCGCGACCTGCCCATGGACGGCGTCGTGGTCTATGGCTGCTCGGCCGACTCCGAGGCCCTCAACGTCGTCCTGGAGCGTCGTCTGCCCACGGTCATCGTCGACCAGGCCCTGGTGGAGGGGACCGCCTCGGTCAACATCGACGACCGCGGCGGGGCGCGTGCGGCCGCGGCGCACCTGCACGCCCTCGGCCACCGCCGGGTGGCTGCCATCAGCCCCGCGCCGGTCGCGGGCTACCGCGGCCACACGACCGAGCGGCTGCAGGGGTGGCGTGAGGGGCTCGACGGTGGGCACCTCGACGCGGTCACTGCTCCGGGCACCCTGTCCGCGGTCGACGGGGCCGCCCTGGCCCGGGACCTGCTGTCCGGGCCGCGCCGGCCCACGGCTGTCCTGTGCTTCTCGGACACCATCGCCGCCGGGGTGCTCGAGGCCGCCGGGCAGCTGGGCCTGCGGGTGCCCGAGGACCTCTCGGTCGTCGGCTTCGACGACAGCCCGCTGGCTGCCCGGCTCCGGCTCACAACCGTCCGCCAGGACGTCACGGCCAAGGGCGAGTCGGTGGTCGACGCGCTGCTGCGGGCGATGGACGCCAGGGTCGCCGACCGACCCCTGCCGGTGGCACGGACGCAGCTCCCGACCGAGCTGGTGGTGAGGGCCAGCACCGGACCGGTGCCCCCGGACGGCCCACCGGCCCCTGCCCGCCGTTCGCGGCGGGCGGGGGGCCGATCGCCTACTTCACCGTGAAGGTGTGCGAGGTGTCGCCCACCGTGGTGGTGCCGTTCTGCATGTCGCGCTCGTAGGCGCGGAACGTCCACGTGCCCGAGGCGAGCGTGCCCAGGTCGACCTGCCAGGTGCCCCGGGTCGGGCAGCCGCTCGTCGCCTGCATCTGGCCGGAGCGGACGACCGTCGAGCCCTGCTTGAGCTGCCACTGCGAGGTGCCCTCGAAGGAGCAGGACTCCCCCGTGACGACCACGTCGTTGCCGGCGTGGATCACCGCGCCCCGCGGCGGCGTCGTGATCCACAGCGTGGCCAGGTCCTGGTAGGTCTGGTCGGCCGGGGGCCGGTTGTAGGTCTTCGAGGTGGGCCAGGTGCCGAACAGGGTCGTCGAGCCGTCACTGACCGTGAAGGTCACGGGCAAGGTGCCCTTGCCGACCGCGGCCTGGGCGGTCCAGACCAGTCCCTGCACCGCGAGGCGCGTCTGCTCCCGGGTGAACCCGGCGGCGCCGTTGTTGCTCAGCGTGATGCGGATGCCGGTGGGAGAGACCATGACGCCGGACACCGAGGTGCCGGCCCAGGCGGTCAGGTAGTCGGGGCTGGGCCGGCTGTGCATGGCCAGTGCCAGGGCCGCCCGGGCCCGGTCCTCGGCGGTGGCCTTGCCCGGGACCTGGGCGTTGATGAACTCGCGGTACAGGCCCCACCGGTCGCCGGTTCCGCCGTTGGAGCCGACGAAGTAGGCCGGCAGCGCCGTGGTGACGGTCGGCGCCACCTGGGTGGCCGAACGCGCCGGGCTGGGGCTGCCGCTGCCCGTCCCCGCCGGCGTGGTCGGGGTGCTCGTGGTGCTGGCCACCGTGGGGGTGCGGGAGTCGCCGCGCCGGGCGAGGGCGAAGCCGCCACCCGCGATGAGCGCGACGGCGGCCGCCGCCGCGACAGGGGCCAGCCAGCGCGGCCGGCGTGCCCCCTGGTCCTGCTGCTGCTCTGACATGGCGTGGATCCTGTCCCATCGGTCGGTCGGGGTGATGCGGTCGGCCTCGTCGTGCAGGGCACGGCGCAGCCGCCTCTCGAGCTCGTCGTCGCTCATGACTGGGGCTCCATCTGGGTCCGGAGGCTGCTCAGCCCCCGGTGGGCGTGGGACTTGACCGAGCCGGGGGAGATGCCGAGCGCGTCGGCGATCTGGGCCTCGGTCAGGTCGAGGTAGTAGCGCAGCACCAGCACCTCGCGCTGCCGTCGGGGCAACCCGCGCAGGGCGCTGAGGAGCTCCTCGCCCTGCTCGTGGGCCACGGCCCGCTCCTCGGCGCTGGCCTCGGTGGTGCGCCACGGCGAGGTCGGGGAGGACGCCTCGCGGGCGAGGTGCCGGTCCTCCACCACCCGGTGCCGCACGACCGAGCGTGAGGTGTTGACCACGGACCGGCGCAGGTAGGCCAGCGCCGCCTCGGGGTCACGCAGCTGCTGCCAGCGGGCGTGCATCGAGACGAACGCGTCCTGGACCGCCTCCTCGGCGACCTGCTGGTCACGCACGAGCAGCCAGGCGAGCCGGACCAGGGAGGCCCAGTGCGCGGCATACAGGTCGGTCAGGGCCGTCCCCGCTGCCCACCGCTGCGACCCCATGCCCGTCCGCTCTCCCCGTTCGGCCACGGTCAACGTTCTCACGCAACAAGGACGCGCAGCGGCTGAAAACGGTTGACGCGCCGATAGTCTCGGTCGCATGACTGATCAGGAGACCGCCGCGGACGACTGCCTGTTCTGCCGGATCATCCGCCGGGAGATCCCGGCGGACGTGGTGCTGGAGGACGAGCACACGCTCGCCTTCCGTGACATCTCGCCGCAGGCGCCGGTGCACGTCCTCGTCATCCCCAAGGTCCACCACCCCGACGCGGCGGCCCTCGCGGCCGCGGCGCCCGAGGCGCTGGTGGCGCTGGTGGAGGCCGTCGGCGCGGTCGCCGACCAGGAGGGGCTGTGGGAGGGCTACCGCACCGTCTTCAACACCGGTGCCCGCGCCCACCAGACCGTCTTCCACGCCCATGCCCACGTGCTCGGCGGCCGTGACATGGCGTGGCCGCCCGGCTGAGCGGGCACGTAGACTGAGGACACGATGACAGACGACCCACAGCAGACCGAGCAGGCGCAGGCGGGGGCGCCCTCCCACACGATCGTCATCCCGCGTGAAGTCTCGATGGTGTCCCTGCTCGGGCCCCGCGACGAGCTGCTGCGCACGATGGAGCGGGCCTTCCCGCACCTCGACGTGCACGTGCGGGGCAACGAGTTCCACCTGACCGGCAACCCGGCCGACGTGGCGCTGGTCGAGCGGCTGATCGACGAGCTCCTCGTCGTCATCGGCGCCGGGCACCCGCTCAACCGGGACGCGGTGGAGCGCTCCATCGGGATGCTCCGGGCGCAGACCACCGAGCGTCCCGCCGACGTGCTGACGATGAACATCGTCTCCAACCGTGGCCGCACGATCCGGCCCAAGACGTTGAACCAGAAGCGCTACGTCGACGCCATCGACGAGCACACCATCGTCTTCGGCATCGGCCCGGCCGGCACCGGCAAGACCTACCTGGCGATGGCCAAGGCGGTCGCCGCGCTGCAGGCCAAGCAGGTCAACCGGATCATCCTGACCCGCCCGGCGGTCGAGGCCGGCGAGCGCCTCGGCTTCCTGCCCGGCACCCTCAACGACAAGATCGACCCCTACCTGCGCCCGCTCTACGACGCGTTGCACGACATGATCGACCCCGAGTCGATCCCGCGGCTCATGGCGGCCGGCACGATCGAGGTGGCGCCGCTGGCCTACATGCGCGGGCGCACCCTCAACGACGCGTTCATCATCCTCGACGAGGCGCAGAACACCTCGCCGGAGCAGATGAAGATGTTCCTGACCCGTCTCGGCTTCGGCGCCAAGATGGTCGTCACCGGCGACGTCACCCAGGTCGACCTGCCCGGCGGCACCCAGTCGGGCCTGCGGATCGTGCAGGACATCCTCGAGGGCGTCGACGACGTGCACTTCGCCCAGCTCACCAGCCACGACGTCGTGCGCCACCGCCTCGTCAGCGCCATCGTGGACGCCTACGGGCGCTGGGACGACCAGACCACCGGACCTGCCGGCAACCGCGCCGCGCGCCGAGCCAACGCCAAGGCGGTGACTGCTCCCCGTGAGCATCGACGTTCTCAATGAGACCGACTACGCGCTCGACGAGATGGAGCTCGTCGCGTGCGCGCGCTACGTCATGGAGCAGATGCGGGTCCACCCGCAGGCCGACCTGTGCCTGAAGCTCGTCGACGAGGCGGCGATGGAGGTCCTGCACGTGCAGTGGATGGACCTGCCCGGCCCCACTGACGTGATGAGCTTCCCGATGGACGAGCTGCGTCCCGGCCGTGACGGCCAGGAGCCCGAGGAGGGCGTGCTCGGCGACATCGTGCTGTGCCCGTCGGTCGCCGCCCGGCAGGCCCGCGAGGCCGGGCACGCCACCGAGGAGGAGCTGCTGCTCCTCACCACCCACGGCATCCTGCACCTGCTCGGCTACGACCACGCCGAGCCGGAGGAGGAGCGCGAGATGTTCGAGCTCCAGCGCCAGCTGCTGCTGACGTTCCTGGCCACGCGCGGTCGCGCCGGCGCCTGACGCGGTCCGCCATGGTCCTCCAGCTCGTCCTGGCGGCGCTCGCGAGCATCCTCGTCGCGTTCCTGCTCGCCGCCGCCGAGTCCTCCATCTCCCGGCTCTCGCGCGTCCGTGCCGCGGAGCTTCAGGAGGAGGGACGGCGCGGCTCGGCCGCGCTCGCCCTCATCGTCGGCGACAGCGCGGCATACATCTCGGTGGCGACGTTCGTGCGCGTCGTCGCGGAGGCGGCCGTCGCGGTGATGATCACCCTCGCGGTGGTGGCCACGGTTCACTCCTTCTGGACCGCCCTGCTGGTCAGCATCGGGGTCATGGCGGTCGTGTCCTTCGTCGTCGTGGGGGTCTCGCCGCGCACGCTCGGGCGCCAGCACGCCGACCGGATCGCGCTGCTCGCCGCGCCCACGCTGGTGTGGCTGCGCCGGGTGCTCGGGCCGGTGGCCCGGCTGCTGGTGGCGCTGGGCAACGCCGTCACCCCCGGCCACGGCTTCCGGGACGGCCCGTTCGAGTCCGAGGCCGAGCTGCGCGACCTGGTCGACCTGGCGGGGGAGTCGGCGCTGATCGAGGCCGACGAGCGGGAGATGATCCACTCCGTCTTCGAGCTCGGGGACACCCTCGTGCGCGAGGTCATGGTGCCCCGCCCCGACATGGTCGCCATCGAGGCCGACAAGACGCTGCAGAAGGCCATGTCGCTGTTCCTGCGCAGCGGGTTCTCCCGGATCCCGGTGGTCGGCGCCGGCCCCGACGACGTGCTCGGGATGCTCTACTTCAAGGACGTCGTGCGCCGCGTCAACGCCTCGCCGGAGGCGGCCGCCCAGCCGGTGCAGCACGCCATGCGGCCCGCGCAGTTCGTGCCCGAGAGCAAGCCGGTCGACGACCTGCTGCGCGAGATGCAGCGCGACCAGAGCCATGTGGCGATCGTCGTGGACGAGTACGGCGGCACCGCAGGCCTGGTCACCATCGAGGACGTGATCGAGGAGATCGTGGGCGAGATCGCCGACGAGTACGACCGCGAGTCGCCCGGCGTGGAGACGCTGCCGGACGGCTCGGTGCGCGTGCCGGCGACGATGCACGTCGACGACCTCGCCGAGCTGTTCGACGTCAGCATCGAGGAGGACGAGGTCGACACCGTCGGCGGCCTGCTCGGCAAGACCATCGGGCGCGTCCCGATCGCCGGGTCCCACGCCGAGGTCGCCGGGCTGTCCCTGACCGCCGAGCGCATGGGGGGACGCCGCCACCGGGTCGCCACGGTGGTCGTGCGACCCTTGAGCGCGACCCAGCAGGACGACGACAGCCCTGCCGGTATGCCGGTCGCGGCGGCGGAGAGCCAGGAGGAAGCCTCGTGACACAGGAGTTCAGGGCAGGGTTCGCCTGCCTGGTGGGTCGGCCCAACGCCGGCAAGTCGACGCTGACCAACGCCCTGGTGGGGCAGAAGGTCGCGATCACCTCCAGCAAGCCGCAGACCACGCGGCACACCATCCGCGGGGTGCTCACCACGGACGCGGCGCAGCTGATCCTCGTGGACACCCCGGGGCTGCACAAGCCGCGCACGCTGCTGGGCGAGCGGCTGAACAACCTGGTCCGCGAGACCCTGCTCGAGGTCGACGTCATCGGCTTCTGCCTGCCGGCCGACCAGAAGATCGGCCCCGGCGACACCTTCATCGCCCGCGAGCTGGCCGAGCTCAAGGCGGCCAAGCGCAAGCGGCCGATCGTGGCGATCGCGACCAAGACCGACCTGGTCGACAAGCAGCGCCTGGCCGAGCACCTCATCGCCATCGACCAGCTGGGGGAGTGGGACGCGATCATCCCGTGCTCCGCGACCCGGGGCGACCAGGTCGCCGAGGTCGGCGAGCTGCTCTCCTCCTACCTGCCGGTCTCGCCGCAGCTCTACCCCGACGGCGTCCTGACCGACGAGCCCGAGGCGGTCATGATCGCCGAGCTGGTGCGCGAGGCCGCCCTGGAGGGCGTGCGCGACGAGCTGCCGCACAGCCTCGCCGTCGTCGTCGAGGAGATGCTGCCGCGGGAGGGGCGCCCGGACGACAACCCGCTGCTGGACGTCCGCGTGCACGTCTTCGTGGAGCGGCCCAGCCAGAAGGCGATCATCATCGGCAAGGGCGGCTCCCGCCTGCGCGAGGTCGGCACGAACGCGCGCCGCGGCATCGAGGCCCTGCTCGGCCAGCGGGTCCACCTCGACCTGCACGTCAAGGTCGCCAAGGACTGGCAGCGCGACCCCAAGCAGCTCCAGCGCCTGGGCTTCTGACCGGCCGCGACCCGGTGGGTGCCGCTGAGTCGCCGGCTCCTGCCCTGACGGGCAGCAGGTGGCCGCCCGTTCTTGATCGGTTCCAGACGGTGGGCCAGACTCGGAGGGTGCCGACGACGCCGGACTTCGAGAGCCTGCTGCGGCAGGCCACCCTGCGCGTGACCCGACCACGGGTGGCCGTGCTGAGCGCTGTGCACGCCCACCCGCACGCCGACACCGACTCGATCATCGGGGTGGTGCGCGAGGACCTGGGAGCCGTCTCCCACCAGGCCGTCTACGACGTGCTCCGCGCCCTGACGGCCGCCGGGCTGGTGCGGCGTCTCCAGCCCAAGGACTCCGTCGCGCGCTACGAGGCGCGGGTCGGGGACAACCACCACCACGCCGTGTGCCGCTCGTGCGGGGCCATCGCCGACGTCGACTGCCTGGTCGGCCACGCCCCCTGCCTGACGCCCGACGGCGCCCCCTTCGAGGTCGACGAGGCCGAGGTGATCTTCTGGGGTCGGTGCCCGGCATGTGTCGCGACGGCCCCCGTCCCGGCAGATGGCGCACCGAGCCACCAGACCGGTCCCGACCGGGGGCGCGTGACGGCCCCGGACCCGGGACAGCTCAGCTGATGAGCGACAGCCCACCGCACGAAAAGCCAGACAGGAGAACGAGCGACGTGACCGAGCACGGCAGCGACAGCGAGAACCCAGTCATCCCCGCACCGACCCCCGAGACGACGGGTCGGCCCCGGACGAACCGCGACTGGTGGCCCAACCAGCTGAACCTGCAGGTCCTCCACCAGCACTCACCGCGGTCCAACCCGATGGGTGAGGACTTCAGCTACGCAGAGGCGTTCCAGACCCTCGACGTCGAGGCGCTCAAGCGCGACCTCGTCGAGGTGATGACCACCTCGCAGGACTGGTGGCCGGCCGACTACGGCCACTACGGCCCCCTGTTCATCCGGATGAGCTGGCACTCCGCCGGCACCTACCGCATCGAGGACGGCCGCGGCGGCGGCGGTGCCGGCGCCCAGCGGTTCGCCCCGCTCAACAGCTGGCCCGACAACGCCAACCTGGACAAGGCGCGCCGCCTGCTGTGGCCGGTCAAGCAGAAGTACGGCCGCGCGATCTCCTGGGCCGACCTGCTGGTCCTCGCGGGCAACGTCGCCCTCGAGTCGATGGGCTTCAAGACCTTCGGCTTCGGCTTCGGCCGCGAGGACATCTGGGAGCCCGAGGAGGTCTTCTGGGGCACCGAGGACACCTGGCTGGGTGACGAGCGCTACAGCGGCGACCGCGAGCTGGCCAACCCGCTCGGCGCGGTCCAGATGGGCCTGATCTACGTCAACCCCGAGGGCCCGAACGGCAACCCCGACCCGCTGGCCGCGGCCCGGGACATCCGCGAGACGTTCCGCCGGATGGCGATGAACGACGAGGAGACCGTGGCCCTCATCGCCGGCGGCCACAGCTTCGGCAAGACCCACGGTGCGGCGAGCGCCGAGTACGTCGGTCCGGAGCCGGAGGCGGCGCCGCTGGAGGAGCAGGGCCTGGGCTGGAAGAACACCTACGGCACCGGCAGGGGTGGCGACACGATCACCTCCGGCCTCGAGGTCACCTGGACCAGCACGCCGACGACGTGGGGCCACGGCTTCTTCCAGAGGCTCTTCGGCCACGAGTGGGAGCTGACGGAGAGCCCCGCCGGCGCCAAGCAGTGGGTCGCGAAGGACGCCGAGGCCGACGTGCCCGACGCGCACGACCCGTCGAAGAGGCACAGGCCGACGATGCTCACCACCGACCTGGCGCTGCGCTTCGACCCCGAGTACGAAAGGGTCTCGCGTCGCTTCCTCGAGGACCCCGAGGCGTTCGCGCTCGCGTTCGCCAAGGCCTGGTACAAGCTGCTGCACCGTGACATGGGCCCGGTCCAGCGCTACCTCGGCCCGTGGGTGCCCGAGGCGCAGCTGTGGCAGGACCCCGTCCCCGCGGTCGACCACGAGCTGGTCACCGACAGCGACGTCGCCGCGCTGAAGGAGCAGGTCCTGGCCACGGGCCTGTCGGTCAGCCAGCTCGTCACCACGGCGTGGGCGTCGGCGGCGACCTTCCGCGGCACCGACATGCGCGGTGGCGCCAACGGTGCGCGGATCCGCCTGGAGCCGCAGCGCAGCTGGGAGTCCAACGCCGACGTGGCACCGGTGCTGGAGAAGCTCGGCCAGGTCCAGCAGGACTTCAACGCCGCTGGCTCCGGCCGGAAGGTCTCGCTGGCCGACCTGGTCGTGCTGGGCGGCGTCGCGGCGATCGAGAAGGCGGCGAGGGACGCCGGCGTCGACGTCACGGTCCCGTTCACGCCGGGTCGCACCGACGCCTCGCAGGAGCAGACCGACGTCGAGGCCTTCACCGTGCTCGAGCCGCGGGCCGACGGCTTCCGCAACTACCTGCGGGCCGGCGAGAAGCTCCCGCCGGAGGTGCTGCTGCTCGACAAGGCCAACCTGCTCACGCTGACCGCCCCGGAGATGACGGTGCTGGTCGGCGGCCTGCGGGCACTGGGGGCCACGGCCGCGGGCTCGTCCCATGGCGTCCTGACCGACCGCCCCGGCACGCTGAGCAACGACTTCTTCGTCAACCTGCTCGACATGCGCACGGAGTGGAAGGCGTCCGGCCAGGCGGAGAACGTCTACGAGGGCCGCGACCGCGCCACCGGTGAGACCACGTGGACCGCCACGGCCGTCGACCTGGTCTTCGGCTCGAACTCCCAGCTGCGTGGCATCTGCGAGGTCTACGCGGCCGACGACGCCACGGAGAAGTTCGCGCGTGACTTCGTCGCGGCGTGGGACAAGGTCATGAACCTCGACCGGTTCGACCTGTCCTGAGGCCGTGGTCCGGGTCGGCCGCTCGCCGGCCGGCCCGGACCCCGTGACCGGGGTGGCGCCGCGCGGTGCCACCCCGGGCAGGGCGTGCCCGCTCAGAGCACCTTGACCTGGGTCCAGGCGTCCTGGACCGCGGCGGCCTCACGGCTGTCGGCGCCGAAGCGCTTGCCGGCTGCCTCGACCGTGGCGGTGGCGAACCCATGGAAGTCCACGTCCTTGGGCAGCCCGGAGCCGGTGAGCACGTCGTACCAGACCTGGCCCGCGCCCTCCCAGGCGTGGCCGCCGACCGCGGTCGCGGCCAGGTAGAAGGCGTGGTTGGCGATGCCGGAGTTGGTGTGCACCCCGCCGTTGTCGTGCTGGTCGTCGTGGGGCAGGTCGACGTAGCCGTCCATCGTCGCCGGCTGCGGGTCCTGGCCCAGGTGCGGGTCGTTGTAGGCGGTGCCCGGCGCCTTCATCGAGCGCAGCGCGACGCCCTTCACCTGCGGGGTGAACAGCCCCTGGCCGATGAGCCAGTCGGCCTGCTCCGCGGTCTGCCCCAGCGACATCTGCTTGACCAGCGAGCCGAACACGTCGGACACCGACTCGTTGAGGGCGCCCGACTGCCCCACGTAGGTCAGGCCCGCGGTGAACTGCGTGACGCCGTGGGTCAGCTCGTGGCCGATGACGTCGATGCAGTCGGTGAACGAGCGGAACCAGGTGCCGTCGCCGTCGCCGAACACCATCTGCTCGCCGTCCCAGAACGCGTTGTCGAAGCCGGTGTCGTAGTGGACGCTGGCGACCAGAGGCAGCCCGGCGCCGTCGAGGGAGTCCCGCTGGTAGGCGGTCCAGTAGAGCTGCCACGTGGCGCCGAGGCCGTCATAGGCCTCGTTGGCCGAGGCGTCGGCGACCGGGGGCTCGCCCTCGTGCCGCACCGGCGTGCCCGGCAGCGTCGTGCCATGCTTGGCGTCGTCGACCTGGCGCTTCGGTCCGCCGCCCGCGGTGGCGGCCTCCGCCGGCTGCGTGCCGGGCGCCGGGGCGTGGCGCAGGTAGGGCGGGATGATGCCCTGCTCGGCGCCGGTCGCCGGCTGCGAGGAGGCCCGTCGGCCGCTGCCCACGCGTGCGGCGCGGGTCTCGCGCCGGCCCCGGACCTCGCGGTCGAGGCGCAGCGTGCGCTGGGCGGCCTCGGCGACGGCAGGGTCGTCGTGGCGGGTGAGCCGCTCCACGAGGTAGGGCGGCAGGATCGAGCAGACCGGATGCGGTGCGTGTGAGTTCCCCATGCGCCCACGGTGCACCCGGGGACCGACAGCTGCACCCCGAAGAGCCGGAACCGCCGCAGAAGGTCAGGCCCGCACGATCGCCGCCAGCCAGGCGTGTGCGTGTCCGGGGTCGATGGTGACCTCGAGGCTCGTCGGCTCGATGGTCTCCACCCGCCAGCCGTCGGCGAAGGCGCGACGGATCTCCTCCTGCCGGATGCGGCGGGGACCCCAGTCCCCGGGCTCGGCGTCGCTGAAGCAGAGCAGGTGGTACCTGGCGCCGACCGGCATCGACGCCCGCAGGCCCTCGACGAGCGTGGCCCGGTCGGCGTCGTCGAAGACGTGGAAGAGCCCGCAGTCGAGGACGGTGTCGAAGGACTCGCCGAGTGCGCCGAGGTCGAGCGCGTCCTGGACCAGGAACCGGGCGTGCAGGGCCCGCTCCTCGGCCTTGCGCCGGGCGATCGCGATCGCGGTGGCGGACGTGTCGACCCCGGTGGCCACGAGACCGAGCGCGGCCGCAAGGAGGGCGTGCTCACCGGTGCCACAGCCGACGTCGAGCACCCGGCCCACCAGACGTCCGTCATCGGCCAGTGCGCGAAACGCCGGCTGGGGCCGGCCGATGTCCCAGGGTGGGGTCCCGGTCGCATACGCGACGTCGAAGTCACCCGGATCCCGGGTCCGGCGCCTCCCCGACAGCCCGTCGGGACGCTCTGCCTCGGTCATCGCCCCTCCACCCGGACGCGCCCGCGCCCACTGCCCCCAGTGTGCGCGCGCTCGGGCTGTGTCGCACAGCGCTCCGATCAGCCGGGACGGCCAGGAACTGACCGGGACCCGGTCAGACAGCCAACGTCTCGCGGTAGCCCTCGAGCCCGGCGGCGGTCTTGGTCGGCACGAACTCCACCACGCGGTACTCCGCGACGCCTTGGACCGCGAACGGGTCGGAAGCAACCCGCGCCTCGACCGCGTGACGGTCCCGGCCCACCGCGATGATGACGCCGCCGTCGCGGGGGTTCTTGCGCCCGGAGGCGACGAACACCCCTTCGGCGTAGCCGGCGTCCAGCCACGCGACGTGCTCCTCCAGGAGCGCGTCGATCCGGTCCAGCGGGGCGGTGTAGGTCAGCTCGAGGATGAACACACGCGGCAGCCTAGGGGAGTGCGCGGTCCCACGATGCGGGACCGGGGTCCACCCGGTGGACTCCGGTGAGTGGCGCGGCATACCCTCGGTTTGTGCGTACCGCGCCGGGAGCGCTGCTCCTCCTTCGCCGCCGCGGCGGGGCCCTGTAAGACGGCCGCCCCTCGTCGCGGAGTCCGTGTTGCCCAGGCCTCACCTTGAACCCGCGAACACGTAGAGGCGAGAACATGATCCACCCCCAGCAGCCCAGCGGTATGCCGGTCGGCAAGTACCAGCCCTTCCATGACCAGATCGTCGTGGACCTGCCCGACCGCACGTGGCCGACGAAGCGCATGGACACCGCGCCGCGCTGGTGCGCCGTGGACCTGCGTGACGGCAACCAGGCCCTGATCGACCCGATGAGTCCCGAGCGCAAGAAGCGCATGTTCGACCTCCTGGTCCGCATGGGCTACAAGGAGATCGAGGTCGGCTTCCCCTCGGCGAGCCAGACCGACTTCGACTTCGTGCGCATGCTCATCGAGGGCGGGCACATCCCCGACGACGTGACGATCCAGGTGCTGACGCAGGCGCGGGACCACCTCATCGAGCGCACCTACGACGCGATCCGCGGCGCGAAGCAGGCGATCGTCCACCTCTACAACTCCACCTCGGTGCTCCAGCGGCGCGTGGTCTTCGGCCTCGACCAGGACGGCATCGTCGACATCGCGCTGCAGGGCGCCCGGCTGTGCCGCAAGCTCGAGGAGACCATCCCCGAGACGGACGTCTACTACGAGTACTCCCCGGAGTCCTACACCGGCACCGAGCTGGAGTTCGCCGCGCGGATCTGCAACGCGGTCATCGACGTGTTCGACCCGACGCCGGACCACAAGATGATCGTCAACCTGCCGGCGACCGTGGAGATGGCCACGCCCAACGTCTACGCCGACTCGATCGAGTGGATGTCGCGCCACCTCAACCGGCGCGAGTCGGTCGTGCTCTCGCTGCACCCGCACAACGACCGGGGCACCGGCGTCGCGGCGGCCGAGCTGGGCTACCTGGCCGGCGCCGACCGGATCGAGGGCTGCCTGTTCGGCAACGGCGAGCGCACCGGCAACGTCTGCCTGGTGACGCTGGGCATGAACCTGTTCAGCCAGGGCATCGACCCCGAGATCGACTTCTCCGACATCGACGAGATCCGCCGCACCGTGGAGCACTGCAACCAGCTGCCGGTGCACGAGCGCCACCCCTACGGCGGTGACCTGGTCTTCACCGCGTTCTCCGGCTCGCACCAGGACGCGATCAAGAAGGGCTTCGAGGCGATGGCCGCCGACGCCACCGCCGAGGGCAAGGGCGTGGACGACCTCACCTGGGCGGTGCCCTACCTGCCGATCGACCCGCACGACATCGGGCGGTCCTACGAGGCGGTCGTGCGCGTCAACAGCCAGTCCGGCAAGGGCGGCGTGGCCTACCTGCTCAAGTCCGAGCACCACCTCGACCTGCCGCGCCGGCTGCAGATCGAGTTCAGCGGCGTGGTCCAGGCGCGCACCGACTCCGAGGGTGGCGAGGTGTCCGCGGCGCAGCTGTGGGAGACCTTCCAGGACGAGTACCTCCCCGCGACCGGGGCCGGCTGGGGCCGGTTCGCGCTGGTCTCGATGCGCTCGGACAGCACGGTCGACGGCGCCGACCGGATCTCGGTGACGCTCACCGACCACGGCCAGGAACGCACCGTCGAGGGGGTCGGCAACGGCCCGATCGCCGCGTTCGTCGAGGCGCTGTCCGGCCTCGACGTGGACGTGCGGGTCCTCGACTACCACGAGCACGCGCTGTCCTCGGGTGGTGACGCCCGGGCCGCGGCCTACGTCGAGTGCGCGGTCGGCGAGCGGGTCCTGTGGGGTGTCGGGCTCGACGCCAACATCGTCATCGCCTCGCTCAAGGCCGTCGTCTCCGCGGTCAACCGCTCCGAGCGCGACGTCGCCTGAGCCCATGGCTGGGGGAGCATGAACGGCAACCGCAGGAGGAACGGGAGCGGCACGGGTGCCGTGCCGCTTCCCCCTCCCACCGGCCCGCTGCCCGTGGCGGCGCCCCTGGCACCTCCGGGCTGGGGTGTCATCGCGCGCATCGCGGCGGTGGTCACCGCAGCGGCCGTCGTCCTCGTGCTGGGCGGGGGAAGCCTTGCCTGGGCGTTCGAGCGGGACGAGCCGGGCTCCAACCTGCACTCCCTGGGTGACTGCCTGTGGTGGGCGCTGACGACGCTGACCACGGTCGGCTACGGCGACCACTACCCGGTCAGTCCCGCGGGCCGCGTCGTCGCGGCAGTCGTCATGGTCGGCGGCGTCGCCATCCTCGGCGGCGTGGCCGCCTCGATCGCGCTCGCGGTGACGCAGCGACTCCTGGTGCGGGCCGCGGCGATGGAGGAAGAGGTCGCCGACGTCGAGGAGGAGCTGGCCGAGTCGATGCGCGAGACCGAGTCGCTCGAGCAGCTGTTGCGCACCCTCATCAGCCAGGTGGCCGCCCTCGAGGAGGAGGTCCGCGCCCTCAGGGGGCAGGGCCCGCGGCCCTGAGCCGCGTGCCCCGGTGAGCCTGCAGGCGCCCCCCGCACGGCACTCGTGCCGGGGTCACTGCGGCCCGGGACGGGCTTCCCGCTCGGCCAGGGCCTTGAGGTTGAGCAGCTGGCGGCGTGCCATGACCAGGTCGCCGGCGGACAGCACCGGTGTGACCAGCCGGCTGGTGGTCGCGACGACCTTGAGCAGCAGCCGCGTCGTGCCGTCTCCGACGGGCACGAGGACATAGGACATGAACGCGCCCAGGATCGTCGCGGTCAGCTGGTCCCCCGGGTCGACCGAGACGACCCGCCCCAGCTGGCGGCCCCCGGCAGTGGTGAAGGCGTCGCCCACCCGCGGCTCGGGGAGAGCCATCAGGCGGCGCGGGGAGCGACGACCGCGGTTGTCGATCCAGTCGTAGGAGTACGGCGCGAGCCGCACCTGCCTGAGCCACGGCCACACGGCCGCCGGGGGCGCGTGCACACTCACTCCCCGCCACGCCTGCAGGGTCGGTGCGCGCACGACGTCGTCGCACGGGTAGTGCCGCGTGGTCTCGGCGTCGGTCACGCCCCACCGGTCACCGATCACGGCTCGGCCCGGCCCGTGCTGCCGATGCAGGTGAACCCCAGCCTGGCGTAGACCCGCGCCACGGCCTGGTCCTGCGCCGAGAGGAACAGTGTGCGCACCCCGTCCGCCGCGGCCTCCTGTGCCAGCCTTGTGGTGATCGCTGCCGCGACTCCCTGCCGGCGCACGGCCGGCAGCACGCCCACCCCGACGATCTCGCCCACCTGGCCCAGCGGCGTGAGGTTGCCGCCGCCGACCGCGCCCTCGTCGGTGAACGCCCCCACCATCGTGGTGCGCCCGCGCTGGATGCGCTCGCGGTAGCGGGCGTTGCGGTCGAGGTCGTCGTCCGTGGACGACGCCAGGGCGGTGTCACGCTCCGCCGGGCCGATGGCGCCCGTCGCGGTCCCGGGGCAGCGGAAGGCCAGGCGCACGCAGGCCCGGACGCCCGGGAGGTCGGGGTCGTCGGCGGTGATGACCCGTAGCCGGACGCCGTCGGGGAGGTCGGGGACCACGACGGCAGCCGGGTGCGTCAGGGCCAGCAGGGGGTGGGTCGTGACCACCAGCCCGGCCGCCCTTGCCGCGGCCGCCATGGACGGGCAGGTCTGGTCGACCCACTCGAACGACTCGGGCACCCCGAGCTCGCGCTGGACGCGCCGCATCGTCGCGATGTCACCGGGGGTCACCTCGGCGCCGTCCGGTGTCGGCCGGGCGTGGAAGGGGCCGCCCCGGTCGGCCAGGAACAGTGTCAGCGGGCCGAACGGGCGTGCCTCGGCATCGCGCCGCAACACGGCGTCGCAGTGGTCGTCGATGTCGCGCAGCAGGTCCCCGGTCGTGCTCACGTTTCGCGATCCTGCCATCGCGCCCGGGTGCGCGAGGCGGGATCGGCGCGACACGGCATACCGCCTCGGTCACGCCCCGGTGTGCCGGGTGCTCGCCTCGCGGTCAGCGCACGCCGCGCGGGCGGAACTGGATGCTGATGCGCGGCCCGACCGGTCTGGCTGTCTTGGGGATCGCGTGCTCCCAGGTGCGCTGGCACGAGCCGCCCATGACGACGAGGTCGCCGTGGCCGAGCACGTGGCGCACGGTCTGCCCGCCGCCACCGCGCGGGCGCAGCAGCAGGGCCCGCGGGGTGCCGACCGAGATGATGGCGACCATGGTGTCCTCGGTGCGGCTGCGCCCGATCGTGTCGCCGTGCCAGGCGACGCTGTCGCGGCCGTCGCGGTAGAGGCACAGCCCTGCCGTGCGGAACGGCTCGCCGAGCTCGGCGGCGTAGTGCCGGCTGAGCGCCTCGCGGGCCGCCTCGAGCACCGGGTGCGGCAGGCGCACGCCCTCGTCGTAGAAGGCGAGCAGCCGGGGGACGTCGACCTCGCGGTCGTACATCTGCCGCCGCTCGCCATGCCACGGCACGTCCTGGGAGAGCCGGGCGAACACCTCGTCGGAGCCGGTCAGCCAGCCCGGGCGCACGTCGACCCAGGCCCCGCGGCTGAGCGGCGTGCGGCGCACGGCGGCGCCGAGTGGTCGCAGGCCGACCTCGTCGACCGCGTCGAGCAGGGATCCCTGGAGAGCCACCGTCATACCCTCACTGTACGCCTGTTCGACGGACAGGTGTTCGATCCGGCCGGCAAATTCCGGGCACCGGCCACGGTGCGGCGGCTACCGTGGGGACATGTCGGTCATCCAGCGCACCTCCGCGGCCACGCGAGCTACCCGCTCGCTGGTCGCCGCTGCCTGACCCTCCATCCACCCCCGGCGACCGGAGACGGCTCGCCGGACGCCTGGTCGATGGCCCCTCGACGCGGCTTCCGCCCCCGTCGCCGTTCCCGGTCGTCCCGACCGGAAGGCCATCACCATGGACTCCCACGACGTCCGCTCGAGATTCCTCGACTTCTACCGTGAGCGCGGCCACCGCCGCGTGCAGGGCACCTCGCTGATCCCACCCGACGGCGACCCGGTGCTGTTCACCACCTCCGGGATGCACCCGCTGACCCCGCACCTGCTCGGTGAGCCACACCCGCAGGGTCGCCGGCTGGTCAACCTCCAGCGGTGCCTGCGCACCACCGACCTCGACGAGGTCGGTGACGACACCCACCTGACCGTGTTCGAGATGCTCGGCACCTGGTCGCTGGGCGACTACCCCGGCCCGATGAGCCTGCGCTGGGGTTATGAGCTGTTGCGCGAGGGCTTCGGCCTGGACCACGACCGGCTGCACGTGACCGTGTTCGGCGGTGACGAGCAGGTCGGACCCGACCTGGAGTCGCTGCGCACCTGGCGCGAGCTGGGCGTGCCGGTCGAGCTGACCGTGGAGGACAACTGGTGGTCCAACGGGCCCACCGGTCCGTGCGGTCCCGACTCCGAAGTGTTCGTCTGGACCGGTGAGGGCCGGCCGACCGGCACCCCCACCACCGACCCGGGCTGGGTGGAGGTCTGGAACCACGTGATGATGCGCCACCGCCGCCTCGACGACGGGCGGCTCGTGCCCCTGCAGCAGCCCAACGTGGACACCGGGATGGGCCTGGAACGGCTGCTCACGGTGCTGCAGGGCGTGGGCTCGGTGCACGAGACCGACCTGCTGCGGCCGTGGACGGACACCGTCGGCCGGCTCTGGCCGATGGGCTCGCGTGACTCGCGCGTGGTCACCGACCACCTGCGTTCTGGCACCGTCGTCATCGGCGACGGCGTGCGGCCCTCCAGCAGCGGCCGCGGCTACGTGCTGCGCCGGCTGGTGCGACGCAGCCTGACCCTGCTGTGGCGGCACGAGCCGGGGTCGAGCCTGTCGGACCTGCCGGTGGACCTGCTCGAGGACACGCTGCGCCAGCACGGACGGACCGGTCCCGGCCACGTGCGCGAGGTGATGCTGGGGGAGGAGCGCCGCTTCGGTGAGCTGGTGCGGCGAGGCCGGCCCCTGGTCGAGCGCCGGCTGCGCCGCGGGCCGCTGAGCGAGACGGACCTCACCGACCTGCACCAGACCCACGGCCTGCCCCGGGACCTGGTGCTCGGGCTGCTGGGCGGTGACCGGTGACCGGGAGCGACGGTCGGGTCAGCCGCCTGCGCCGAGGGCGCGCGCCCCGGCGACGAGCTCCGCGTTGTCCCGGGCCGGGGTGCCGTCGGGCAGCAGGAGCGTGTCCTCCAGGCCCATGCGCGTGTCCAGCCCGCGGCGCACGGCGTCCTGCAGCAGCACCCACGTCGCGTCGCCTTCACCGTGCTGCAGCCGGGGGACCGCGACCCCACCGGCGTCCAGCGCCGCGTGGATCGCGTCGACCACGGTCACGGCCTCCTGTCGCGGGGAGCCGAGCACCTCGACCAGCACGCGGGTGAGGTCGCCGGCCAGCCCCGAGGCGGCCAGGGCGTGGGCGTCCCCCACGGTCCAGACCCCCGCCTCGACGCCGATCCCGGCGTCCAGCAGTGCCCGCGCCACCTCGAGCCACCCCTCCTCGCTGACGTTGACCGAGGCGAAGTCCGGCGCGCGCCAGCCCTTGACCAGCGACACCCGCCACGGCGCGGACGGCTCGATCCAGGCACCGGTGGTGACCCCGACCGGCACCCCGCAGGCCCCGCGCACCCGGCGCACCACCTCGTCCACGACCGCCGGCTCCAGGCTCTCCCGGCCTGAGGCGTCACGAGGGTGCAGGTGGATGGCGCGGGCGCCGGCCCCGACGCAGGCGACCGCGTCGCGCACGAGCGCCTCGACGGACTCGGGGACGGCCGGGTGGTCGGTGGTCGTGTGGGGCCCGTTCAGGGCGGCCTGCAGCAGCACGATGACGACGCTAGCCCCCGGGTGGTGGCACTGTGGTCGTTGTCGGCCAAGGATCGGAGGAGCAGATGCGCGTCGTCATCGTGGGAGGGCACGGCAAGGTCGGGCTCAGGCTGGGACGCCTGCTGGCCGAACGCGGGGACGACGCGGTGGGCATGGTGCGCACCCATGACCAGGTGGCCGACCTGAAGGCGGCGGGCGTGGAGCCCCTGCTCCTCGACCTGGTGGCGGGCTCGGTCGGCGAGCTCGCGGCGGGCCTGGAGGGTGCGGACGCGGTGGTGTTCAGTGCCGGCGCCGGGGGCAGGGGCGGGCCGCAGGCCACCAACGCCATCGACGGCGAGGGGGCGGTCAAGGTGGTCGACGCGGCCGAGCGCGCGGGGGTGCGCCGGTTCCTCATGGTGTCGGTCTTCATGGACGCCGGCCGGGGCCGGGACCTGCCCGAGACGTTCGAGAACTACGTGCGGGTCAAGCGGGCCTCCGACGTGCACCTGGCGGCCAGCGCGCTGGCCTGGACCATCCTGCGGCCGGGCACCCTCACCGACGAGCCGGGCACCGGCCGGATCAACCTGGGCCCGGCCATCGCCTACGGCGCGGTGAGCCGCGACGACGTGGCCGCGACGCTGGCGGCCCTGCTGGCCGCACCCGGCACCTCGGGCCGGGTGCTCGAGCTGACCGAGGGTGAGGTGCCGGTCGCCGAGGCGGTGGCGAGGGTCGGGCGCTGACGAGCCCGGTATGCCGGGTGGCCGCCACCGGCGTCGTGTCCGCCGTGGTGACGCGGACCGCGGCCGCGCGGCACGGCGTACCGGCGGTGTGGGCGGTCCGTAGGAGAATGGACCCATGCCGCTCTACCGCGACGAGGCGATCGTCCTGCGCACCCAGAAGCTGGGCGAGGCCGACCGCATCGTCACCCTGCTGACCCGCACCCAGGGCAAGGTGCGCGGGGTGGCCAAGGGGGTGCGGCGGACCAAGTCCCGCTTCGGGGCCCGGCTCGAGCCGTGCATGGTCGTCGACGTCCAGCTCTACGAGGGGCGCTCGCTGGACACGGTCACGCAGGCCGAGACCCTCGCGCCGTACGGCGACGTCATCGCGCGCGACTACACCGCCTGGACCTCCGCGACGGCGATGCTGGAGACCGCCGACCGGCTCACCGAGGAGCGCGAGCCGGCGGTGCAGCAGTTCCTGCTGCTGGCGGGGGCGCTGCGCAGCCTGGCCGGCGGGGAGCACGACCCGGGGCTGGTCCTGGACGCCTACCTGCTGCGCTCCCTGGCCGTGGCCGGCTGGGCGCCGAGCTTCCACGACTGCGCCCGCTGCGGTGCCGACGGGCCGCACCGCGCGTTCAACATCGCCAGCGGCGGCACGGTCTGCCCGTCCTGCCGCACGCCCGGCTCGGCCGCCCCGGCCCCGGCCACGATGGAGCTGCTCGCCTCGCTGCTGGCCGGGGACTGGGTCGTGGCCGACGCCAGCGTCCCGCAGCACCGCCGCGAGGGCAGCGGCCTGGTCGCGGCCTTCCTGCAGTGGCACCTCGAACGCGGCGTGAGATCCTTGCGCCTCGTGGAGCGAGAGCGCGCATGAGCCAGGCCCCCTACCCGCACCCTTCCGGGGCGCGGCCCCCGGTGCTGCCCGCCGAGCTGGTGCCCCAGCACGTGGCGATCGTCATGGACGGCAACGGTCGCTGGGCCAACCAGCGCGGGCTGCCGCGGACCAAGGGGCACGAGGCCGGTGAGGCCTCGCTGCTCGACGTGGTCGCCGGTGCGATCGAGATCGGCGTCAAGCACGTCTCGGCCTACGCCTTCTCCACCGAGAACTGGAAGCGCTCGCCCGAGGAGGTCAAGTTCCTCATGGGCTTCAACCGCGACGTCATCCGGCGGCGCCGCGACCTGCTCAACGCGTGGGGCGTGCGGGTGCGCTGGTCGGGCCGGCGCCCGCGGCTGTGGCGGTCCGTGATCAAGGAGCTCGAGGTCGCCCAGGAGATGACCAGGGGCAACGACGTGCTGACGCTGACGATGTGCGTCAACTACGGCGGCCGGGCCGAGATCGCCGACGCCACGCGGCGCATCGCCGAGCTGGTCCAGGCCGGCCGGCTGCGCCCCGGGGCGATCGACGAGAAGATGATCGCCCGCTACCTCGACCAGCCGGACATGCCCGACGTGGACCTGTTCGTGCGGTCCTCGGGGGAGCAGCGCACGAGCAACTTCCTGCTGTGGCAGTCGGCCTACGCCGAGATGGTCTTCCTCGACACGCTCTGGCCCGACTTCGACCGGCGTCACCTCTGGGAGGCGATCCAGACCTACGCCGAGCGCGACCGCCGCTACGGCGGGGCGGTGGACCGGGCGGCCGGGGCTGCTGCGGCGCCGGCGCCGGCGCCTGCCCTGGAGGACACCGGCCTGTAGGCCACTCGCCTCGCCGGCGCGACGGGCTGCTGAGGCTCAGGCGTCGGCGCAGGCCGTGCAGGTGCCGAAGATCTCCAGCGTGTGGCTGACGTCGGTGAAGCCGTGCTCGGCGCTGACCTGGGCGGCCCAACGCTCGACCGCGGGTCCCTCCACCTCGACCGTCGCGCCGCAGGAGCGGCAGACCAGGTGGTGGTGGTGCCCGGTGCTGCACCGGCGGTAGACCGCCTCGCCGTCGTCGGTGCGGAGCATGTCGACCTCGCCGTCGGCGGCCATCGCCTGCAGGGTGCGGTAGACCGTGGCCAGGCCGACGCTGTCGCCGGCCGCGCGCAGCCGGGCGTGCAGCTCCTGGGCCGAGCTGAACTCGTCGGCCTCGCGCAGCAGTGCCTCCACCGCTGCCCGCTGCCGGGTCGGACGTCGCGACGCCTGGGTCATCAGTGGCCCACCTTCCCGCCGGAGGCGTGCTCGTCGTGCCCGGCGGGCGCCCCCTCGGCGCCCAGGACGTGCTCGTCGTAGTGCCCCTCGTGTGGGGCGTGACGGTGCCCGTCGTGCAGGTAGTCCACGTGGTCGCCGTGCGCCACCGCGGGATGGCCGCACCCGGGGCCGTGCTCGTGGTCGTGGACCTCGGCGAGCAGGTGGGTCCGGCGGCCCAGACGGGAGCGCAGCCCGGTGCCGACCGCCGCGGCGAGGAAGACGGCGATCGCCAGCAGCACGATCGTGCCACCCGAGGGGGTGTTGGCGTAGAAGGACAGCCCGACCCCGCCGACGCTGGCCACGACGCCGATGAGCACCGCCCACCGGATCGCCGCGCGGAAGCTGCCGGCGAGCAGCTGCGCCGCCGCGTTGGGGACGATCATCAGGGCGCTGATCAGCAGCAGGCCGACCACCCGCATCGCCACGACGACGGTGACGGCGGTGAGGACGGCCAGCGCGATGTTCAGGGCGGTGACCGGCATGCCGGTGGCCCGCGCATACTCCTCGTCGTTGGCCACGGCGAACAGCCGCGGCCGCAGCAGCCAGGTGCTGGCCACCACGACCAGGGCCAGCCCGGCGAAGACCCACAGGTCGGTGGCGGTCGTCGTGGTGATGGCCCCGAACAGGTATGCCGTGAGGTTGCTGGCCGTGCCGTTGCTGGAGCGGGAGATCACCACCACGCCGGCGGCGATGCCGCCGTAGAACAGCACGGCGAGGGCGACGTCGCCGTTGGTGCGCCCACGCGCGCGGATCAGCTCGACGACCACGGCGGCGGCCACGGCGGCCACGAGCGCGGTGAACACCGGGGCGGTGCCGGTCAGCACGCCCACCGCGACGCCGGCCAGCGCCACGTGGCCCATGCCGTCACCGATGAGGGAGAGCCGGCGCTGGACGAGGAAGACCCCGACCATCGGCGCGGCGATGCCGACCAGCAGGGCGGCGAGCAGGGCCCGCTGCATGAAGTCGTAGCTGAGGAGCTCAAGCACGGTGACCTCCGGCGGGGTCGAGCGGGCCGGCCGCGGGGGTGGTCGCGGGGCGGTGGCTGCCCGGCCGGGGCTCGTCGTCGTGGTGGTGGCCGTGGTCCAGGGCGGGCAGCGCGGCCCGCTCGGCGGCGAACCGCTCCGGCGAGCCGTCGAAGCTGACCCGGCCGGAGGTGACGACCACGATCCGGCTGACGATGTCGCGCAGCGGCTCGAGCTCGTGGGTGACGATGAGCATCGTCGTGCCGCGTTCGGCCAGCCGGGCCAGCACCTCCGAGAGCACCCGCTGGTTGGCCTCGTCCACGCCGGCGGTCGGCTCGTCCATGACCAGCACGTCGGGCTGGGCGGCCAGCGCCCGGGCGATGAGGACCCGGCGCTGCTGCCCGCCGGAGAGGGTGCTCACGTCGGCCTCGGCGCGGTCCGCCAGGCCGACGAGCTCGAGCGACTCCTCGATGATGGCGCGGTCGGCGCGGGTCGGCCGGCCCCACCAGCGCAGGTGCGGCAGCCGCCCGATGGCCACGATCTCGTTGACCGTGGCGCGCACCGAGGCCGAGAGGGTGTGCCGTTGCGGGACGTAGCCGAGCCGGGCGTGCTCGCGGAAGTCCTCCAGCCGGGTGCCGAACAGCTCCACCTGCCCGCCGACGTGGTCGTTGAGGCCGAGCAGCCCGCGCACGAGCGTGCTCTTGCCGGAGCCGTTGGGGCCGAGCAGGGCGAGGACCTCGCCCTGCTGCACGTCCAGCGTGGCGCCGGTCAGGACGGCGCGGTCGGCGTAGCCGAACGCCGCGTCGTGCAGCGAGATCACGGGGGTGGGGCGGGTCTGGGTCATGGGCAGTCCTGTCCGGCCTGGAGGGCGCGCAGGTTGGCCTGCATCACCGCGAAGTAGTCGTGTCCCGCGGAGCGGGCGGTGAGCCCCTCGAGCGGGTCGAGCGTGACGACGTGGGCTCCGGTCTCGCTGGCCACGGTGTCGGCGATCGCCGGGCTGGCCAGGGTCTCGGCGTAGACCGTGGTCACGCCGCGGGAGCGCACCAGTCGCGCGACGTCGGCCAGAGCCGAGGGGCTGGGCTCGGCGTCGGGGCTCAGCCCGGTGATGCCGACCTGGGTGAACCCGTAGCGCCGGGCCAGGTAGCCGAACGCACTGTGGCTGGTGACCAGCTGCCGCTGCCGGCACGAGGCGAGGCGCTGGCGCATCGTGGTGTCGAGGGCGGCCAGCCGCGCGGTGAACGTGCGGGCGTTCGCCGCGTAGTCGGCCCGGTGGGTGGGGTCGACCCGGGCGAGGCGGTCGGCGATGGCGTTCGCGACCGCGGCGTAGCGGGTCGGGTCGAGCCAGAAGTGCGGGTCGGTGCCGCCCTCCAGGTGCAGGTCGAGGTGGGCGGCGCGGGCGACGTCGAGGGCGTTGTCGGTGGCCTGCTGGGAGATCGCGTCGTCGACGGCCGGCTGGAAACCCTTCTCGTAGACCGCGACTCGAGCCTTGGCCACCGTCAGCACGTCCCGCGGGCCGAGCTCGAGCTCGTGCGGCTCGGCGCCCGGCTTGGTCAGGTTGGTCACGCGCACGTGGTCGCCGCCGACCTGCTCGGCGGCGAACGCCAGCGGGTAGAAGGAGGCCACCACCGGGACCCGCCCGTCGTCGGCGGTCGCCGACGCGCAGCCGCCGAGCGCCGTCGCCGCCACGAGGGCCAGGGGAGCGGCGAGGCGGAGCAGGCGGGACGGCATACCCGCAGTCTGCGGCTAGTTGAGAATGATTGTCAAAACCACCCGGGTATGCCGGGTGGCCGGGTCAGCCTCGCGGGAACAGCTGGGTGATGGCGAGGGCGACGGCGAGCAGCACGACGGCCGAGCGCATGAGGCGCTCGGAGCTGGTCAGTCGCGGCCACGCCAGGTAGAGCAGCCAGCCGACGAACAGCGCGGCCAGGCCCATGAGGACGAAGCCGAGCGCGTGGCCGGCGATGGCGCCGGCCAGCAGCAGCACCAGCAGGATGACGAAGGGGACGAGGCGGGGCAGCCGGGCCAGGAACGTCAGGACGGGCACGCTGGCGCGTTCGATCTTGTCTCGCACGGGGGAGAGCGTACGGGAGGGGCCGTCCGGGCCCGGACGCGCGCGAGGGCGGACCCGTGACGGGTCCGCCCTCGCGGGTGGTGCGGGTGTCGCTCAGGCGCCGACGTACGGGGCGCCGGGAGCCGGCGGGGCCGCCTGCAGGGCCTTGGGGTTGGGGCCGTAGGCGTTGTCGCCGGGGGTGCTGTCCATGGCCATGAAGACCAGCAGGACGATGGCCCCCACGAGCGGCACGACGGCGATCAGGACCCACCAGCCGGTGCGGCTGGTGTCGTGCAGACGGCGCACGGCCACGGCCAGGCCGGGGAGGAACAGCGCGAGCGTGGCGACGTAGCTGATGATCTGGGTGTGCGCCGCGTTGCTGATGACGCTGGCCACGGCCGACACGAGGACGGAGAACAAGGTCCAGAACCAGTACTCCGAGCGGCGGGCGCGGCCGGAGAAGGTGACGTACTTGGCGAAGCCGGTGCGGATGGCGTCGGTGAACGACATGTGGGGATCCCCCTGTGTGCGGGCAAATTTGTCGGCCGAAACGTAGCAGTCGCCACGCGTTGGCGGAAGATGTCCGTTTCGGGGCCGCGTGCGGGGGGTCCCGCGCAGGGTGTCCGACCCCCGATATCGCCCACCAGCCCCGGGGATGCCGCCCGGGCCCCGGGGCGCCCGCGGGGCCGGATGCGCGGTTGCGGGGTCGACGGCCAGATCCGGGGGCGGGCTTGGAAGGAAGCCGCTGTCCACAAGGGTGGGTTGGCGCCGCGCCCTGTCCACAGCTTCGGCCCGCGGCCTTGTCGGAGTGCGGCCGGTCCGGGACGGTCGCGGGATGGCTGACCTCCTCGACATTCGCCTCACCGCGCAGGGCGGGGTGCTGACCACCCGTGACGCCACCGACTGCGGGCTGACGCGGGCGGGTCTGTCCCGTCTCGTCCGCGGCGGTCGGTTGCTGCGCGTGCGGTCCGGGGCGTATGTCGACCGGTCGCGGTTCGAGGCGACGTCACCAGAGGGGCGGCGTGCACTGGCCGTCACGTCGGTCTGCCGCGCGCTGGGACCCGGGTGGGCTGCAAGCCATGCCTCGGCTTTGGCCCTGCTCGACCTGCCGGTGTTCGAGGCAAAGGGGGCTCGGCCCGAGATCCACGTCGCGCGGACCAGCCCTGGGAAGCACCGCCCGGTAGCGGGAGTGGTGGCCCACGCCGCGGTACCACCCGAAGCGGTGACACGGCGGGCCGGGGTGCGGTGCGTGCGCCCGGCGGAGGCGGTGCTGCAGTGGGCCGCATGGGCCGGGGTCGAGTCGGGTGTCGTCGCCGCCGACGAGGCCTTGCGCCGCGGGATGGCGACGCGAGAGGAGCTTCGCAGGGCCCTGGCAGGGCTGGCCCTCGGGCGCGGGCGGGGTAGTGCCCGGGCAGTCACCGAGCTGGTCGACGGACGGTCCGGCTCGGTGGGCGAGAGCCGCACCCGGGTGCTGCTGCGTGCGCTGGGCCTGCCCGAGCCCGAGCTGCAGGTCGAGCTGCATGACGCCCGGGGCTCACTGGTCGGCTGGGTGGACTTCCTGTTCCGTGGCCAGCGGACCGTGGTCGAGTTCGACGGGCTGCTCAAGTACGGCGGCAACCTCGGCCAGAAGGAGCTGGTGAAGGAGAAGCTGCGTGAGGACCGGCTGAGGGCGCTCGGCCTGGAGATCGTGCGCCTGACGTGGCGGGCCCTCGACGACCCCGGCGCGACGCTCGCCAGCATCCAGACCGCCTTCGCGCGAGCGCGCAGGAGCGCACGAGTGGCCGGATGAACCCCCCGTCTGTGCCGTCGACCCTGCGTGCGCCCGCGGGGTTGGAGACACGCTTCCGGGGTCGGCGGGCAGATCCGGGGTCGGTCGCCGGGCCGGGCCGGCAGGCGAGGTCGACCTCAGGTGGGTCGGACCGGGACGCGGGCCGGGGCTGGGAGGTGGGCGGTCGGCATACTCGCGTGTGGGGAGCGCGTCGTGGCCGATAACCTTGGGCGCATGGCTGCTCCTACCTCCACCGTCGACACCGTTGTCAGCCTCTGCAAGCGCAGGGGCTTCGTCTTCCCGTGCGGTGAGATCTACGGAGGTACCCGCTCCGCCTGGGACTACGGTCCCCTCGGCGTCGAGCTGAAGGAGAACATCAAGCGCCAGTGGTGGAAGGCCATGGTGCAGCAGCGCGACGACGTCGTCGGCCTGGACTCCTCGGTGATCCTGCCGACCAAGACCTGGGAGGCTTCCGGCCACGTCGCGACGTTCTCCGACCCGCTGACCGAGTGCCAGTCGTGCCACAAGCGCTTCCGTGCCGACCACCTGCAGGAGGCGGTCGCGGAGAAGAAGGGCATCGCCAACCCCGACGACGTCGACCTCAAGGACGTCGCCTGCCCCAACTGCGGCACGCGTGGCGCGTGGACCGAGCCGCGGCAGTTCTCCGGCCTGCTCAAGACCTACCTCGGCGTCGTCGAGGACGAGTCCGGCCTGCACTACCTGCGCCCAGAGACCGCGCAGGGCATCTTCCTCAACTTCGCCAACGTCATGGGCGCTGCGCGCAAGAAGCCGCCGTTCGGCATCGCGCAGACCGGCAAGTCGTTCCGCAACGAGATCACCCCGGGCAACTTCATCTTCCGCACCCGCGAGTTCGAGCAGATGGAGATGGAGTTCTTCGTCAAGCCGGGCGAGGACGAGGAGTGGCACCAGTACTGGATCGACGAGCGCACCCGCTGGTACACCGACCTGGGCATCAACAAGGACAATCTGCGCCACTTCGAGCACCTGCCCGAGAAGCTGTCGCACTACGCCAAGCGCACGGTCGACATCGAGTACCGCTTCCGCTTCGCCGGCTCCGAGTGGGGCGAGCTCGAGGGCATCGCCAACCGCACCGACTTCGACCTGTCGACCCACGCCAAGCACTCCGGCGCCGACCTGACCTACTTCGACCAGGCCACCGGTGAGCGCCGGACGCCCTACGTCATCGAGCCGGCAGCCGGCCTGTCCCGCTCGCTGATGACGTTCCTCATCGACGCCTACACCGAGGACGAGGCGCCCAACACCAAGGGCGGGGTCGACAAGCGCGTCGTCCTCAGGCTCGACAAGCGCCTCGCGCCGGTCAAGGCCGCGGTGCTGCCGCTGTCGCGCAACGCCGACCTCACGCCCAAGGCCAAGGACCTCGCCGCGCAGCTGCGCCAGCACTGGAACATCGACTTCGACGACGCCGGCGCCATCGGCCGCCGCTACCGCCGTCAGGACGAGATCGGCACCCCGTTCTGCATCACCGTCGACTTCGACACCCTCGAGGACCACGCGGTGACGATCCGCGAGCGCGACACGATGAGCCAGGAGCGCGTCGCCCTCGACCAGGTCGAGGGCTGGCTCGCCAGCCGCCTCCTCGGCTGCTGACAACGCACGACGGCTGCTGAGCCCCGGCGCCCACTGGGTGCCGGGGCTCACGTGCGTCGCGAGCCTGACGGATGTCATGGGTATGCCGTGACGCGCGTCGGGCGCGCCCGGTCGCCGCGGGCGACAGGATCACTGCCATGACAACGACTTCACTGGAGTCCCTGCGGGACTCCGCAGGGGTGGGAGCCTCCGCGGCTGACGCGATCAGCCTGCGCGGGGTGCGCAAGAGCTTCGGCTCCGTCGAGGCGGTCCGGGGCATCGACCTGACCGTGCGGCCCGGCGAGATCGTCGCCTTCCTCGGCCCCAACGGCGCCGGCAAGACGTCGACCATCGACATGGTGCTGGGCCTGTCCGCGCCGACCGCCGGCGAGGTGTCCGTCTTCGGGATGGAGCCCTACCAGGCGATCCGGCGGGGGATGGTCTCCGCGGTCATGCAGACCGGGGGGCTGCTCAAGGACCTGACGGTCCGCGAGACCGCGACCTACACGGCGAGCCTGTTCGCCCGGAGCCGTCCGGTGGACGAGGCCCTGGCACGGGCTGGCATCACCGAGATCGCCGACCGGCTCGTCGGCAAGTGCTCCGGCGGGGAGCAGCAGCGGCTGCGCTTCGCGATGGCGCTGCTGTCCGACCCCGAGCTGGTCATCCTCGACGAGCCCACCACGGGCATGGACGTGGAGTCCCGGCGCTCGTTCTGGGCCGCCATCCGCGAGGACGCCGAGAGGGGCCGCACGGTCCTGTTCGCGACGCACTACCTCGAGGAGGCCGACTCCTACGCCGACCGGATCGTGCTGGTGCGCAAGGGGATGGTTGTCGGTGACGGCACCCCCGCCCAGATCAAGGCGATGGCTTCGGGCCGCACGCTCCGGGCCACCCTGCCCGGCGCGACCGAGGCGACGCTGCGCGGCATACCCGGTGCCGAGGGCGTCGAGGTGCGCGGCGACACCGTGCTGATCCACTCGCGCGACACCGACGCCGTCGCGCGCCACCTGCTGACCACCACCGACGCCCGCGACCTGGAGATCACCGCGCGCGGGCTCGAGGACGCCTTCGTCGCCCTGACCGGCGACGACGAGACCGAGGACGTGACCCGATGACCGCCACCACGAGCGCCCTGGGCAGCCGCGAGGAGCGGCACGTGCCGCCGATGGGCGGCTTCAGCGCGACCCTGCTGCGGATCGAGCTGCGCCGGCTGCTGCGCAACCGCCGGGCCGTGATCTTCACCGTCGTCATGCCCGTGGTGTTCTTCCTCATCTTCGGCGTGGGCCAGAAGTACTCGAACGACAACGTCGGGCACGGCAACGGCGCGGCCTACGTGATGATCAGCATGGCCATCTACGGCGCCATGATCGCCACGACCAGTGGTGGGGCGATGGTCTCCATCGAGCGCTCGCTCGGCTGGAGCCGGCAGCTGCGGCTGACGCCGCTGTCCCCGGTGGCCTACGTGGCGACCAAGATGGTCACCGCGATGACGATGGGCCTGGCCTCGGTCGTCGCCACCTACTGCGTCGGCGCCATGAGCCACGCGCACATGGACCCCCGGCTGTGGCTGGTCACCGGCCTCATCGCCTGGGTCGGGTCGCTGGTGTTCGCGGCGTTCGGGCTGTTCATGGGCTACCTGCTGCCGAGCGACAACGTCATGCAGATCCTGGGTCCGGTGCTGGCCCTGCTCGCCTTCGGCGGCGGCCTGTTCATCCCGCTGGAGCAGATGGGCAGCACCTTCCGGCACATCGCCGAGCTCACCCCGATGTACGGCGTCAACCAGCTGGTGCACGCACCGCTCACCGGGACCTCGTTCGATGCGCTGTGGCTGGTGAACCTTCTCGTCTGGCTGGCGCTCTTCGTCGCCGGCGCCGCGTGGCGCTTCCGCAAGGACACGGCGCGGGTCTGAGACGCAGGACGGCGGCGTGACTAGCGTGAGCGGCATGAGTTCGTTCGACCGCTGGGCAGGACCCGACGCGGCGGGGAGACCCCGCCGCGTCGGCTACCTGTTCTCCGTGATCTGGCTGGTCTTCCTGCTCGATCCGCTGCAGGCGGGGTGGCAGCACCGTGACACCTGGCAGGGCTGGGTCGGCATGGTTGCCACGATCCTGTTTGCCGCCGCCTACGTCGTGGCGTTCGCGCTGGTCCGGGGACGCAGCCTGCGGGCGGGTGCGGTGCCCCAGCCGGTGGGGGCCGCGATGCTGCTGCTCCTGTTGGCTCTGGCTGTCGTCATGTGCCTGACACTCGGGGAGTCCGGGCTCGCGACCTCGGTCTACCTCACGGTCACTGCGGTGATGTTCCTGCCCACGCGCGCCGCCGTCGTGGCGGTGCTCCTCCTGGCCGGGACCACCCTGGCCCTCAGCACGCTGGTCCCCGGCTGGCAGCCACTGCCGAGCCTGCTGCTGTCGATCTTCCTCGCGGCGGTGGCCATGTGGGGCGTCAGCCAGCTCATCCGCCGCAACATCGACCTGTCCCGGGCCCGTGAGGAGAATGCGCGACTCGCCGTGGAGGAGGAGCGCAACCGGGTGGCGCGCGACCTGCACGACATCCTCGGGCACTCCCTGACGGTGATCACGGTCAAGGCCGAGCTCGCCGGACGGCTGCTGGAGGTCGACCCCGAGCGCGCCCGCGCGGAGGTGGCCGACCTCGAGCGCCTCTCGCGGGACGCGCTCGTCGACGTCCGCCGCGCCGTCGAGGGGTATCGCGAGCTGACCCTCCCGGGGGAGCTCGCCCGGGCGCGGGCGGCCCTGCTGGCCGCCGAGATCGACGCCGACCTGCCGACGTCGACGGACGTCGTTCCGGGAGACCTGCGCGAGCTCTTCGCGTGGGGTGTGCGCGAGGGCGTCACCAACGTCATCCGGCACAGCGCGGCGACCCGCTGCACGATCCGGCTGACCCCCGACACCGTCGAGGTGCTCGACAACGGCCGGGGCCCGAGCGACGCGGAGGTCCTGGAGCGCTCGGGCAACGGGCTGCGCGGGTTGCAGGAGCGGGCGACGGCCCTGGGCGCCATGCTGATGACCAGAACCGTTGAGCCACAAGGATTCTCGATGCAGATCATCGCCGGGACGGTGTCATGACGATCCGCCTGCTGCTGGCCGACGACCAGGCCCTGGTGCGGGGTGCGTTGGCCGCGCTGCTCGACCTCGAGCCCGACCTGTCGGTCGTGGCCGAGGTCGCCAGCGGTGACGAGGTGGTCGGCGCGGCACGGGAGCACCGGCCCGACGTGGCCCTGCTCGACGTGGAGATGCCCGGCATGGACGGTATCGCCGCCACGCGAGCGCTGCGGGAGGCGATGCCCGGGGTGCGGGTGCTGATCGTCACCACGTTCGGCCGGCCCGGGTTCCTGCGCCGGGCGCTGCAGGCCGGGGCGTCAGGGTTCGTCGTCAAGGACACCCCGGCGCGCCAGCTCGCCGATGCGGTGCGCCGGGTGCACTCCGGCCTCCGGGTGGTCGACCCCGCGCTCGCAGCCGACAGCCTGGTCAGCGGCGAGTCGCCGCTGACCACACGCGAGGCGGAGGTGGCCCGGGCCGCCCGAGACGGCGGCACGGTGGCCGACCTCGCGCGCGAGCTGTTCCTGTCGGAGGGGACGGTCCGCAACCACCTGTCCTCGGTGATCGGCAAGACGGGCGCGCGAACCCGGGCCGAGGCCGTGCGGATCGCCGAGGACAACGGCTGGCTCTGACGGCGGCCAGCTTGCCCCGGCTACCCGGGGCCGTCCGCGGACACCGCGGCAGCGGCGCGCCGGGCATGCTTCGCGAGTGCCTCCAGGGCCGCGCGTTGGGGGTAGGGGCCGTGCGAGAGCCGGGCGACGCCGAGGTCCTGGACGGAAGCCGGGTCGAGGCCCGGAACCGCGAGGAGGCTGAGCCTGCCTGGGCCCAGCCCCGCGACTGGCGCGCACCACGCCGGGGGCTGCGATCCACGGGCTCCCGGCGGGCCTGCATGCCCTGGTGTCGCTGCCCCACCATGTCGAGGAGGCGACGGTGGTGCAGCTCGCTGCCGACCGTGGCCTCGCCGTCGATGGGCTGTCGCACTTCGAGGCACCGGGCGTCACCCGTCCACCCGCCCTCGTCGTCGGCTACGGCACCCCGCCCAGGCACGGCTACAGCGGTGCACTGGCCCGTCTGACCGCCACCCTCGAGGGTGTGTGACCGGAGCCGGGGCTCGGCCCGCGGTGGAGGCTCACCTCACGCCTAGGGTGTGAGCCCGGCGAGGCGGCCCTCGTGCGTCGCCTCGGCAGCCGTCGCCGCGATGACCCGGCAGGCCGCGTCGTGCAGCTCCTGGGCGTGCGCGGCGTCCAGCCCGATCGCGGTCAGGCCGATCCGCCCGTCGATGGCCAGCCCGGACAGCATGTGCAGCACCACACCGACCCCGGTGCGGTGGTCCAGCTGCAGTCCGGCACGACGCACTGCGTCGATCACCGGGCCGGGGGAGAGGCCCACCCACGACTCGTCGAGCAGGTTGTCGGTGCACACGTAGGCCCGCGGGGCGTTCCCGGCGGTGGTCACCCACTGGCCGAGCACCTCGTCGTACCGGCCCGGCACGAGGTTGCGCAGCGCGGCATACGGGTGGGTGGTCCCGCCCTTGCGCAGGTTGACCTCGAGGGCGAACACCCGGGACGCCCCGGAGGGGTCCCGGCTGGCGACGAAGTCGACCGAGACCCGGCCGAGGGCCCCGGCGGCGACCAGCTGCTCGCCCACGGCACGGGCGTGGCGGGCGACCTCGGCCGCGTGGACGGGGTCGGCGGGGAAGCGGCAGCCGAGGAAGACCTGCCCGTTGGTGCCCCCGACGACCTGCTCGTGCGTGGCCAGCACGACCACGCGGCCGTCGGGCAGCAGGTCCACCTGGGCGCTCGGCGTCGTGACCTCGGTGCCGGTCACGAGCTCCTCGACGATGCCGCCCCGGGCCAGCTCGGCGAGGTAGCCGGGGGGCAGTGCCGCCACCCGGCGCGCCAGGGTCTGCGTGTCCGCCGGCACCGGGCCGTCGAGCAGGTTGACCACCGTGTTGCCGTCGCCGGCGTAGCTGTCGTCGTGCTTGACCACGACCGCCGAGACGTCGGGCCGCGCGGCGCGGATCGCCTCGATGCCGCGCAGCACGTCGTCGACCGTGCGGACGTCCTCCACACCCGCGGGCAGGGGCACCCCGGCCCGCGCGAACAGCTTGCGGCCGGCGCCTTTGAAGCCCAGGTGCCACAGCGAGGGGTCCATCCCGTTGACCGGCAGCTGCAGCCGCTCCGCGACCGCGACCTCGTGCTCGGTGACGTTCCAGGGCTCGATGAACGCAGGCCGGTCGCCCACGGCCCGGCGCAGCCGGTCCAGGGCGTCGGGGCGGCGCAGCAGCTTCTCGGCCAGGGACTGCGGCGAGGTGTCCTCCAGGGCCACCACCTGGGTGCCGGCGCCCCACGCCTGCGGCCGGGGACCCAGCCGGCGGTGGTAGTCGAGGACGTCCGGCGTCGGCGCGATCGAGCTGACCAGGACCAGCCGGGCGCGCTCCAGCCGGTGGGTCATCAGGGTCGCCAGCAGGTAGCGGTGCTCCAGGGCGAGGATGCGCTCGCCGTAGTGCCGCAGCAACGAGTCGCTGGCACTGTAGGAGGGCAGGGCGATCACCACGTGCGGGGTGCTGGAGCCCTCGGTGTTGGCCGCCAGGGCGTGACCGAGACCGGCCTGCAGCTCGGCGAAGCTCTTCATCGCACTGCCTTCCGCGAGGACCCCGGGCGGCGCGGGGTCACGCGGACATGCTGCGCGGCATACGTCTCCTGCGGTAGGGACGTTCTGCCCCGGGGGTGACTCCGTTCGGCCCTGCTCGCGCGGCCTGAGAGAATCGGGCCCACCATGACCGCTGTCCTCCCGCCCCTGCAGATCGGCCGCCACACCATCGAGTCCCCCGTGGTGCTGGCGCCCATGGCCGGCATCACCAACCGCGCGTTCCGCCGGCTGTGCCGCGAGTACGGCGACGCCGGTACGGGTGCCAGCGGCGGGACCTCGCTCTACGTCAGCGAGATGATCACCTCGCGGGCGCTGGTGGAGCGCACGCCGGAGTCGATGCGGCTGATCCAGCACGACCCCGAGGAGAACCCCCGCTCGATCCAGCTCTACGGCGTCGACCCGGCCACGGTGCGGGCCGCGGTGCGGATGCTGGTCACCGAGGACCGCGCCGACCACATCGACCTCAACTTCGGCTGCCCGGTCCCCAAGGTCACCCGCAAGGGCGGGGGAGCGGCCCTGCCGTGGAAGACCGAGCTGTTCCGCGCGATCGTCAGCGGGGCGGTCCAGGAGGCCAGCCCGTATGACGTGCCGGTCACCATCAAGATGCGCAAGGGCATCGACACCGACCATCTGACGTTCCTCGAGGCCGGGCGGATCGCCGAGGGTGAGGGCGTCGCCGCCGTGGCGCTGCACGCGCGCACCGCCGCGCAGGCGTACTCGGGGCAGGCCGACTGGCCGGCGATCCGGGCGCTGAAGAACGTGGTCACCTCGATCCCGGTGCTGGGCAACGGCGACATCTGGTCGGCCGAGGACGCGCTGGCGATGGTGGAGCAGACCGGGTGCGACGGCGTGGTCGTCGGGCGGGGCTGTCTTGGCCGGCCGTGGCTGTTCACCGACCTCGCCGCGGCGTTCGCCGGGACGACCGCGCGGGTGCGGCCCACGCTGGGACAGGTCACGGACACGATGCGCCGGCACACGGCATACCTGGCGGAGTTCTACGACTCCGAGCTCAAGGCGTGCCGCGACATCCGCAAGCACATCGCGTGGTACCTCAAGGGCTTCCGCGCCGGGCAACACGTGCGGCACAACCTCGCACTCGTCGACTCCCTTGACGCCCTTGACGACCTCATCGGCACGCTCGACCTCGACCAGCAGTGGCCGGGTGAGCCCGCCGAGGGGCAGCGCGGGCGGGCCGGCTCGCCGCGCAACGTGGCCCTGCCCGAGGGGTGGCTGGCTACCCGGGAGCTGACCGGTGCTGCGGCCGAGGCCGTGGCGCAGGCGGAGCTGTCTGTCTCCGGCGGCTGAGGCGATCCTGCCGTTGGCGCTGACGTCGGCGCCGCGGCGTGGCATCGTCGGGGGCATGTGCCGGAACATCAGGACGTTGCACAACTTCGAGCCGCCCGCCACGAGCGATGAGGTGCAGGCCGCCGCGTTGCAGTACGTGCGCAAGGTCAGTGGCATGACCAAGCCGTCTGCGGCGAACGCCTCGGCTTTCGAGGCGGCGGTGGCCGAGGTCGCGCACATCACCCAGCACCTGCTCGATGACCTCGTGACCCAGGCCGCGCCGCGGGACCGCGAGGTGGAGGCGGCCAAGGCCCGGGCGCGCAGCGCGGTCCGGTACGGCACGCCCGCGTAGGCGGCCGACCCGCTCAGCGGCCGATCCGTGTCGCCACGCCGGTGGTCCGGCGTGTCCGAGCGCACGTCGGCGATGACGACGCGACTGCTCAGATGGGGAAGCGATGACAACACGACCGACTCTGTTCCTGACCGTAGGACTGCCGGGCACCGGGAAGACCACAGAAGCACGGCGCATCGAGGTCGAGGAGAAGGCTGTCCGCCTCACGAAGGACGAGTGGGTGAAGGCCCTGTACGGGCCCGCGAACCCGCCGTCGGCCGCGGACGTCATCGAAGGACGGCTCATCGAGATCGGGCTGCGGGCTCTTGAGCTCGGCATCAACGTCGTGATCGACTTCGGCCTCTGGGGTCGAGATGAGCGCTCCGCGCTGCGGCAGGCAGCCGCCGACCTCGGTGCGGCGGTGGAGATGCGCTACTTCGAACTCCCACCGACCGAGCAGAGGAGACGGCTTGACCGGCGCCACGCCGAAGAGCCGCACACGACGTGGCACATGTCCGACGAGGAACTCGACGAGTGGGCTGCCGTCATCAGCATCCCGACGCAAGGGGAGCTCGACGGCAGCGAACCTGTTGACTGCCCGCCGGCAGGATTCGCGACGTGGGAGGGGTGGCGCAGCCATCGCTGGCCTGCGTCGGTCCCCTGAAACCACGGATTCCGAGCCCGCCCCTCATCGGCTGATGAGCGTGCTGTCCCGCGCCATAGGGACCCATCCCGTTAGTGCCAGGCCCTGCCCGAGCTCGGGACGCTCCGGCGTGCCGCCGTGCTGGGAGCGAGCTGCCTCCGACCGCTCGCCGACGTGTTGGCCTCCCGTCCTGGGGTCGCCATGACGTGTCGGTGGTCGAATGTATGTTCGAACCATGCATCAGGGGGATCATCGTCAGGGGGCCGCGGCCAGCGGGTCCGGTGACGTGCCCGCGGCGGATTTGTCGCTTGCGCGGCGGCGGGAGCTGGTGCGGGCGGTGACGGATGTGCTGGTCGGGGTGGAGGGTGTGCTGCATCAGGGGGTGGGGGCGGAGCTGGGGCCGTTCTTCGCCGAGCTGGATGCGTTGCGGCGTGGGTGTGAGGCCGGTCAGGTCGCGACGCTGGCGGAGGCGTTGGAGCGCGGCGAGGTGTCGACGTGTGCGACGGCGGCGGGGTGGGTGCTGGAGTGGGCGCCGTCCTACCGGTCCGGGGGCGCGGGTGACCTGGTCAAGGTGGCGCAGGCGTGCGTGGGCCGCCCGGTCGGGGCGGGGGCGGCGCACGTGTTGGACCACGGGTCGGTGCAGCGGCTTCGTGGGTGCGTGCTGGCCGGCCGGGTCGGGGTGCGCTGCGCGGCGGTCGCGCTGACCGAGATGCGCAAGCTCGGCCCGCGGTTGACGCCGGCGGCGTTGCCGACGGTGTGGGAGGGTTCCTGGCCGTGGCGGAGGAGGCGGGGCCGCGGGAGGTGCGGGGTTTGCGGGAGCGGATCATCGCCACCTACGGGCGCCAGGGCGAGTTCCAGGTGCGCCAGGACCGGCTCAGGCACGGGGTGAGCCTGTCGGCGGGGCGGGCCGATGACGGGATGGTGGAGTACCAGCTGCGCCTGGACCCCGAGGGGGCGAGCGTGTTGGAGGCGGCGATCGGTCCGCTGTCCGCGCCGAACCCGGTCGACGGCATCTCGGACTTGCGCTCCTCGGACCAGCGGCGCGGTGATGCCCTGGTGCAGGCGTGCTGGCGCTCGGCAGCGGCCGGGGGTGAGGTGCCGGTGCAGACCAAGGCGCAGGTCTTCGTGACCATGGACTTCGAGTCGTTGCGGGATGCGTGCGGGTCCGGGACGGTCCTCGGCGCCGGGGGTGTGCACGGCAACGGGACCCTGTTGGGGCCGGAGACGGTGCGCCGGATCGCCTGCGACGCGGCGGTCATCCCGGTCGTCCTCGGCACCCAGGGGGAGGTCCTCGACCTGGGCCGGACGAGACGCCTGTTCACCCCGGCCCAGCTGAAGCACCTCTGGCTCCGCGACCAGGGCTGCACCATCCCGGGCTGCGCCGCGCCGCCGTGGTGGTGCGACGGTCACCACGTCATCCACTGGGCCAACGGCGGTGCCACCGACGTGTCCAACGCGGCGCTGTTGTGCGGGCGGCACCACACGATCGTGCACCAGCGCGGCTGGACCGCCACCGTGGCCCCGACCGGGGTCACCTGGCACACCTGAGGCCCCCGCCCCGCACCCCGGCCCGCGACGGCCGCGTCAGCCGGCATGCCCGAGCGACGCCCCGAGGCCGAGCGCGAGCGGGTGCGCCCTCGACGCACCCGTGGCTCCGCGCGGCTCATGACACGCTCATAACACCCTCATAACACCCCACGGACGCCCCTTTGCTCCGGGGAGTCGGCGGACCTGGTGTCGCGCGGGATGGCAGGATGTCGCCTCGTGTCCATCGGGGTTTCGCAGCAGTCACTGCCAGGTCTGGCCGCCCGTCCGACGACCCGTCCCACCCGGCGGATGCCCACGACGAACGGGCTGAGTGACCTCACGGTCATCGTCGGCCCGATGAAGAGCGGCAAGTCGCTGGAGCTCATCAGCCTGCTCTCACCGCTGGCCTACTCCGACGTCACGCACCGCGTCTACCAGTCAGCGCGCCACCAGCGCGACGACAAGGTGACCTCCCGCAGTGGCAGCAGCCTGGTGACGACCAAGACGATGTCGCTCGAGCCGCTGCTGGACGACGACGTCGACGTGGTCGGCGTGGACGAGATCCACATGTTCGACGTCGCGGACGTGGAGGTGCTCGGCACCCTGATCGAGCGCGGGACCCGCGTCGTCGCGACCGGCATCGACCTGGACCACCGGGGCGAGCTGTTCGCACCGGTCAGGGCGCTGTTCGAGCTCGGTCCGCAGGTCGTGACCCACCGACGCGCCGTCTGCGACGTCTGCCGCGAGTTCCGCGCCGTCTACACCCAGGTGCTCGACCGGGACCGGGCCTTCACGACGCGGCTGGCGCCGTCGACCCCGCTGCCGGACGACGGCACGTTCAGCTACGAGGCGCGCTGCCGGTCCTGCTTCGTCTTCCCGACCGACTGATGCCGACCGATCCGGTATGCCGCCCCCTCAGGTGAGGGGACGGCATACAGGATCGTGGGGCGGGCGTCAGCGGATCGGGAACTCCGCCCGGCGCGGCATCCGCGTCATGCCCGGGTCGCGCTCGATCGAGCCGTCGAGGACCTCGTCGATCGCCGCCATCAGGTCGGCGTCGAGGCGCACCCCGGCAGCGCGGGCGTTCTCGGTGACCTGCTCCGGGCGGGAGGCGCCGATGATCGCGGCCGAGACGTTGTCGTTCTGCAGCACCCACGCGACCCCGAGCTGGGCCATCGACAGCCCGGCCTGCTCGGCCAGCGGCCGAAGGCGCTGCACCCTCTCGAGCAGCACGTCGTCGGCGAGCCAGCGGCCGACCATGTCGGCACCGCCCTTGTCGTCGGTCGCGCGCGAGCCGGCCGGAGGAGCTTGACCGGGCACGTACTTGCCGGTGAGCACACCCTGCGCCAGCGGCGACCACACGATCTGCCCGATGCCGAGCTCGCGGGAGGCGGGGACGACGTCGCCCTCGATGACCCGCCAGATCATCGAGTACTGCGGCTGGCTGGAGACGAACGGGATGCGCAGCTCCCGGGCGAGGCGGTGGCCCTCGCGCAGCTGCTCGGCGTTCCACTCCGAGACGCCGATGTAGAGGGCCTTGCCCTGCCGGACGACGTCGGCGAAGGCCTCCATCGTCTCCTCCAGTGGCGTCATGTCGTCGTAGCGGTGCGCCTGGTAGAGGTCCACGTAGTCGGTCCCCAGCCGCGCCAGCGAGCCGTTGACCGACTCGTGGATGTGCTTGCGCGACAGGCCGTGCGCGTTCGGGCCGCGCCCTCCGGCGGGGAAGTAGACCTTGGTGCAGATCTCGACCTCCTCGCGGCGCACGCCGGCCAGCGCGCGGCCCAGGACGGCCTCGGCCGCGGTGTCGGCGTAGGTGTCGGCGGTGTCGAAGGTCGTGATGCCCTCCTCCAGCGCCTGCCGCACGCACGCCACGGCCTGGTCCTCCTCGACCTGTGAGGCGTGGGTGAGCCAGTTGCCGTAGGCGATCTCCGAGATGCGCAGACCGCTGTTGCCGAGGTTCCGGAACTCCATGGCCGCACCCTAGGCGCGCGGCCGCACGTCCGCTCGACCACCCCTGGCCGCTGAGCGACTGATCGAGCGGCAGGGCGTAACCACTGGCCGGTGGTGCTCGTTTCCCCGGGGACGCGCCCGGACGGGTGCGTCGCCTGACCGGACGGTGCGCAGGGTGCCGCCCGGTGACCCCGAGGAGATCGCCTCATGCCGATCCGCCCCTTTGCCGCCCGGCCGCGCCGGGCGCTGGCCCTGACCGCCACGGCGGCGCTGCTCGTCGGAGGGGTGGGTGCGGCCGCGGTCGCGGCCACGCCCTCGGAGGGGTCGGTGTCCGACACCTCGCCCTATGCGCAGTGGACCGCCGGGCCGTTCGCCGCCCCCAACGTGACCGGGACCGCCGGGGACGTGACCTGCGGTCCGGGGCTGTGCGACGACTACGCGCTGCACGTCAGCACCCCAGCCGGGTACGGCGACACCCACCAGCTCACGGTCAAGGTCGGGTGGGGCAACACGGCCGCCGACTTCGACGTCTACCTGCTCGACAAGGCGGGCACGGTCGTCGGGTCCTCTGCCTCCAACGCCGACCCCGAGGTCATCCAGGTGCCGCCGACGACCGGGGACTACACGGTCCGAGTCGTCCCGTTCAACCCACTCGGCGAGTCGGTCACCGGGACTGCGGCCCTCACGGACATCCCGGCGAACCCGCCGCCGGGCACAGACACGCCGCCGACGTTCAGCCAGTACGGCGCGCCGCAGTCCTTCGCGCAGGCGCACAACGCCGGCGAGCCGTCGATCGGCAACAGCCACAAGACCGGGGCGACCTTCTACCAGGCGCTCTACGACACCTACAAGGCCACGTGGGACGACAGCGTGAGCCCGTCGAAGGTGACCTGGAGCAACGTCTCGGCCACCTCCGCCAACGGGTGCCCGACCGGTGGCACCACCTCGCTGGACCCGATCGGCTTCACCGACCCGGTGACCGGCCGCGTGTTCGAGAGCCAGCTCGCGGGCAAGACCTCGCTCATGTGCTACTCCGACGACGACGGGACGACGTGGTCGCCGAGCCAGGGCGGCGGGATCAACTCCGGCGTCGACCACCAGACGGTCGGCGGTGGCGCGTGGCCGGCCGGGACGCTCGGCTCGCTGCCGACCAGCAGCTACCCGCGGGCGGTCTACTACTGCAGCCAGGACGTCGCCGACGCCAGCTGCGCCTCCAGCCACGACGGGGGCACGACCTTCGGTCCGGCCGTCCCCATGTACTCCCTGCTCGACTGCGGTGGTCTGCACGGCCACGTCAAGGTCGCCCCCGACGGCACCGTCTACGTGCCCAACAAGGGCTGTGGCAGCAACCAGGGCGTGGCGGTCTCCGAGGACGGCGGCACCACGTGGTCGGTCCGCACCGACCCGGCCAGCACCCCCGGCGACTCCGACCCCAGCGTCGGCATCGGCGCCAACGGCACGGTCTACATGGGCTACCAGGCTGCCGACGGGACGCCCCGCGTCGCGGTGAGCCGGGACAAGGGCAAGACGTGGAGCGACGACCAGAACGTCGGCGCCGGCCTGGGCATCCACAACACGGTCTTCCCCGCCGTGGTCGCCGGTGACGACGACCGAGCGTCGTTCGCCTTCATCGGCACCACGACCGCCGGCAACTACCAGGACGCCGCGAACTTCCATGGCGACTGGCACCTCTACGTCTCCACGACGTACGACGGTGGCAAGTCCTGGGTGACCGTCGACACCACGCCCACCGACCCGGTGCAGCGCGGCTCGATCTGCACCGGCGGCACCACCTGCGGCAACGACCGCAACCTGCTCGACTTCATGGACGCCACCGTCGACAAGGACGGCCGGGTGCTGGTCGGCTACGCCGACGGCTGCACCGGCGCCTGCGCGGCACCGGGCGGGGCGCAGAACTTCGACGCCTATGCGACCATCGCCCGCCAGCAGACCGGCAAGACGCTGTATGCCGCGAACGACCCCCAGCCCAACCTCACCCCGAGCTCGCTCTCGGTGAGCAAGGCCAGCGGGCTCTACGTCCCCACCGCGACACTGGCCAACACCGGGGCCGCGCAGGCCACTGGGGCGGCGCTGCAGCTCGTCGTCGACGGGAAGGTCGTCTCGACGTCGGCCGCGAGCGACCTGGCCGCCGGTGCAAAGCGCACCGTCACGTTCGCCGGGCTCAAGCTGGCCAAGGGAACGCACACCATCCTGGTGGTGGCAGACCCGGCCAACACGGTCCGTGAGTCGGACGAGAGCGACAACCGGCGATCCGTGACGGTGACGTCGTGACGCGGGGGAGGGGGCATGCGGCCGGTGCCGGGGCCCGGGTCCTTGCCGGCGCCGCAGCCCTGCTGCTCGCCGGTGCGCTGACCGGGTGCGAGAGCGCCGAGCAGAAGGCGACGGAGTCCGCGGCCGACCAGATGTCGGTCTGTGCCAGGGACGCCTCCGCGGTCGAGCTGCCGGCGGCCTTCTCCTCAAAGGCTGCGCTGCCGGACGGCTACGTCGTCACCCACGTGGAGTCCCGCGACGGCGGACGCGTCGTCGTCACCGCGGTGTCGCCCAAGCCGTTCCGGGACACGCTCAAGGACATGCAGGCCACCTACGCCCGCAACGGCTGGTCCCTGTCGGAGGGAGAGGTCGAGGCCGACGACGCCGAGTCCAACTTCTCCGGCAACGGCCTCAAGGGGCGATGGGCGATCCGCGCGATGGACGCCTGCAAGGGCAACACCGCCGTGTCGCTGGTGACCGGCGCGACGGGCTGAGCACCGCCGCCGGCCATCCGACACCCGCAGGGCCCCCGGTGCGCCGGGGGCCCTGTCCTTGCCATGATGATTAACCAAATGGTTAAGTGTCCGTCGTGGCCGTGCACCTGACGTTCGCTGCGCTCGGTGACCCGACCCGTCGAGCGCTCGTCGAGCGGCTCACGCGCGGGGAGGCGACCGTGAGCGAGCTCGCCGTGCCTCACGACATGAGCCTGCCCGCAGTCACCAAGCACCTGCGCGTGCTGGAGGACGCCGGTTTGCTCACGCGTCGCAAGCGGGGCCGCACCGTCGTGTGCTCTCTCAACCGGGCCCCACTCGCGGAGGCGCAGTCGTGGCTCATCGACCGCCAGCGCATGTGGAGCGCCAACCTGGACCGCCTGGAGCGGTTCCTCATCGAGGAGAAGGACGCATGACCGCAGAGACCACCACCACGACCGAGTCCACCATCGTCATGGAGCGCACGTTCGACGCGCCGATCGCCCGGGTGTTCGCTGCCTGGACCGACCCTGCCCTGATGAGCCGGTGGTACTGCCCCAACCCCGCCTGGGAGATCGCCGTCGAGCGCGACCTGCGGGTCGGCGGGGACTTCACGGTGTCCATGGGCCCGCACGACGTGGCCGGGCGCTACACGGCGATCGAGGAGCCCACCGTGCTCGAGTTCACGTGGAAGTGGGTCGAGTTCGACCACGCCCCGTCGCTGGTGCGTGTGGAGCTGAGCGAGGTCGACGGCGGCACCCGCCTCGTGCTGACCCACTCCGACCTCGTCGACGCCGAGGACGTGAAGAACCACGCCGAGGGGTGGATCGGCTGTCTGGTGCGCCTGCCGGGCGCCCTGGCCGCCTGAGCCTGACGCCCGTTCCGGCCTGACCGGCCGCGGCCGTCGCCGGGGTGAGCCGGGCCGCCGAGGTCGGCGGCGCGGCATACAGTGCCTGTTCGTGAGCACCTATGCCGACGCCGACCGCGAACGGTGGGTCCGCGAGGACCCGGCGCTCAAGCGGGCCGACCGCGACGACTTCGCCCGCGACCGCGCCCGCGTCGTGCACTCCTCGGCGCTGCGCCGGCTCTCGGCCAAGACCCAGGTGGTGCAGCCGACGAGTGACGACTTCGTCCGCAACCGGCTCACCCACTCCCTGGAGGTCGCGCAGATCGGCCGCGAGTTCGGGGCCGCGCTCGGCTGCGACGCCGACGTCGTCGACACGGCCTGCCTGGCGCACGACCTCGGTCACCCGCCGTTCGGGCACAACGGCGAGGCTGCGCTGGCGGCCGTCGCTGCCGACATCGGCGGGTTCGAGGGCAACGCCCAGACGCTGCGCCTGCTCACCCGGCTCGAGGCCAAGCGCACCCACCCCGACGGGCGCCCGGCCGGGCTCAACCTCACCCGGGCCAGCCTCGATGCGGTCCTGAAGTACCCGTGGCGGCGCGGCGAGGCGCCGTCGCCGACCTCCAAGTTCGGCGTGTATGCCGCGGACGCGCCGGTCTTCGAGTGGGTCCGGCTCGGGGCGCCGGAGGCAGACCACACGCGCCGGTGCCTCGAGGCCCAGGTCATGGACTGGTCCGACGACGTCGCCTACTCGGTGCACGACGTGGAGGACGCCGTCGCCTCCGGCCGGGTCGTCCTGGCCGACCTGCGCTCGGAGTCCCAGATGGCGCAGGTGGTCGAGGTGGCGCGCGCGGCCTACGCCCCGGACCTGACCGAGGAGGACCTGGCCCGGGCCATGGCCCGGCTGTTGGACACCGGGTGGATCCCGTTGTCCTGGAACGGTTCCCGCGCCGACCTGGCTGCGCTGAAGGACATGACCAGCCGGCTGGTCGGGCGGTTCGTGCTGGCCGTCGAGCAGGCGACCCGCGCGGCATACGGGCCGGGTCCGCTGACCCGCTACGCCGCGGACCTGGTCGTGCCCGAGGAGGTCCGGGCCGAGTGCGCGCTGCTCAAGGGGGTGGCCGCGCACTTCGTCATGAACGCCGCCGAGCGGCTCCAGGTGATGGCGCGGCAGCGCGACGTGGTGCGCGACCTGGTCGAGGCGTTGCTGGACAAGCCGGAGGACCGGCTCGACGTCACCCACCTGGCTGACTGGCGTGAGGCCGGGGACGATGCGGAGGCGATGCGGGCGGTCGTGGACCAGGTGGCGGGCTACACCGACCCGCGTGCCACGGCCCTGCACGCGATGTGGGTGTGACCACCTAGACTCGCCGCGGCACACCAAGGAGGCTCTGTGGCGGGTCGGATCAAGGCCGACGACGTTGCTCTCGTCAAGGAACGCTCGTCGATCGAGGACGTCGTGCGCGAGCACGTCACGCTGCGCAGCGCCGGGCCCGGCTCGCTCAAGGGCCTGTGCCCCTTCCACGACGAGAAGTCACCGTCGTTCAACATCCGTCCCGCGGTGGGCGCGTGGCACTGCTTCGGCTGCGGCGAGGGCGGCGACGTCATCTCCTTCGTGCAGAAGGTCGAGCACCTCAGCTTCAGCGAGGCCGTCGAGCGGCTCGCCGGCAAGCTCGGCATGGAGCTGCACTACGAGGACGGCGGCGGCCCGCGACGGGACGAGGGGCTGGGCAAGCGGTCCCGGCTGGTCGAGGCGCACCGGGTGGCCGCGGAGTTCTACGCCGGCTCCCTGGTCGACCTGGCCGAGGCGCGCGCCGGGCGTGACTTCCTGCGGGACCGGGGTTTCGACCGGACCGCTGCCGAGCACTTCGGGGTCGGTTTCTCTCCGCGGGCCGGGGAGGCCCTGACCCGGCACCTGCGGGCCAAGGGGTTCAGCGACGACGAGATCGTGACCGCGGGGCTGGCCGGGCGGGGGCAGCGCGGACTCTACGACCGGTTCCGCGGGCGCCTCATGTGGCCGATCCGCGACATCACCGGCGACGTGGTCGGGTTCGGCGCTCGGCGGCTGTTCGACGACGACCGGATCGAGGCAAAGTACCTCAACACCGCCGAGACCTCGATCTACAAGAAGTCCACCGTGCTCTACGGCCTCGACCTGGCCAAGAAGGCCATCTCCCGCGACCGCACCGCGGTCGTGGTCGAGGGCTACACCGACGTCATGGCCTGCCACCTCGCGGGCATCGAGACCGCTGTGGCCACCTGTGGCACGGCCTTCGGCGTCGACCACATCAAGGTGCTGCGCCGGCTCATGCGCGACGAGAGCGACCTGGCGCCGGCGAAGGTGGTGTTCACCTTCGACGGTGACGCCGCCGGCCAGAAGGCGGCGATGCGGGCCTTCGCCGACGACCAGCGCTGGGCCTCCCAGTCGTTCGTCGCCGTGGAGTCCTCCGGCAAGGACCCGTGCGAGCTGCGCCAGTCCGGCGGCGACCTGGCGGTGCGCGCGCTCATCGAGGACGCCCTGCCGATGTTCGAGTTCGCCGTGCGCACCACCCTGGCGCGCTTCGACCTGGCCAACGCCGAGGGGCGCATCCAGGGCCTGCGGGCGGTGGCGCCGATCATCGCCGGCATCCGCGACCGCTCACTGCGGCCGGAGTACACCCGCACCGTCGCCGGCTGGATCGGCGTCGAGGTCGAGCAGGTGGCTGCCGAGGTCGGTCGCGCCGGGCGGATCGCCGCTCGCGACGCGGCGTCCGGTGGTGGTGTCCCGGGGCGCGGCACGGACGGCGCCGGCCACGGCCCGAACGGGGGTGCCGGCCGGGGCGAGCCGGAGCACGACCGGCGCGACGAGGCCCAGGTCATGCCGCACCCCGACCTGCGCGACCCCGTGGTGCTGGCCGAGCGGCAGCTGCTCCAGGCGGTGCTGCAGTTCCCGGGCCAGTTCGACGCGACCGAGCTCGAGGCCATCGACCCGGTGGCGTTCACCGCGCCGGCCCACCGGGCCGTCCATGACGCGATCCGCGCGGCCGGCGGCCCCGGCGCCGCCGCCTCCACCGGCGTGTGGGCCGACCGGGTCACCGAGGCTGCCGCGGCCACCGTCCGGCCGCTGGTGAGCGAGCTGGCCGTGGCCCCGCTGCCGACGAGGATCGACGGCGCGACCGGGCTGCCCGAACGGCGCTACCTCAACTCCCTGCTCGTGCGCGTGCAGGAGGTGGCCCTGACCCGGCGCATCGCTGACGCGCTCAGCGCGCTGCGGCGCATGGAGTCCGGTGATCCCGAGGCGGCACGGGCCCTGTCGGTCCAGCTCCAGGGGCTCCAGCGTGAGCTGGTCGCCCTGCGTGACAGGCTGGGCTGATGCGCCTTCCCCGTCTCCGCAAGACCCAGCCCGACCTGCCCGTCGACGTCGCCGCGACGCTCGAGCTCGGGCGGGGGGAGCGCGTCCTCGCCCACGCCGTGGACGACGCCACCGGCGCCACGGTGGTGGCGACGACGTGGGCGCTGTGCGTGGTCGCCCCCGACGCCGCCTCGGTCAGCCTGCGGCGACCCTGGCACGTCGTGGACGCCGGGGTGTGGCAGCACGAGACCTTCCTGCTGACGGTGACGTTCGTCGACGGCACGCGACCGGTGCAGTGGACCTTGCGCGACCAGCAGACCCTGCTCCCGGAGACGCTGCGCGAGCGGGTCCAGGCCAGCGTGGTGCTCGCCCAGCGCCTCTCGGTGGGTGAGCGCCGGATGGCCAGGGTCGCGATCCGCAAGGACTTCCGCACCGGCGAGCTGGTCTCCCAGACGGTCCTCGGTCGCGGCGTGCGGGCCAGTGACGTGAGCGTCCAGGAGCAGGTCGCCCAGGCGCTGGCCGAGCTCGAGGACCAGGTCGGCATCACCCGCTGACACGGGCACGCCACACCGGCCCGGGCGGTTTCGGAACAGCCCGAAACCTTTGCTACAGTTACGCCCGCGAGCGCAGCCCGCAACAATCCCCTGTAGCTCAATTGGCAGAGCAGCCGGCTGTTAACCGGCAGGTTATTGGTTCGAGTCCAATCGGGGGAGCTCGTCGCGTCAGGCCCGGATCCAGAACGGATCCGGGCCTTCGTGGTGTTCAGGCCGGCCGCCGACCCCACCTCAGGGACCCCGCCGAACCACACCGCCGAGAGGGACGTTTCTCCGGGTTCGGGTGGTGCGAAACCCTGAGGAACGTCCCTCTCGGCGGGATAGCCGGGGGGAGGCCGGCGTGCTGCGGGACGGGGCGTGTGCGGGTGGGGGAGGGCGGGGCGTGTGCGGGTGGGTGGGGGGCGGGCCTCAGGGGAGGGCGAGGGTCGTGTTGCTGGCCGCGGCCGCCAGGGCCAGCCCCGTGGCGTCGGGCGCGGCCGAGGTGACCGTGAAGCCCATCGGCAGCTTCGGCAGCGGGAACGAGCGGTCCAGGGCGCTCTGCAGCGCCGAGCGCACGACCGTCGGGGCCGAGTTCAGGTCACCGCCGGACACCGCCACGCGCAGGACGCCCTGGCGCACGGTGACGTCGGCGTTGCCGCGGAGGGTCACGTCACCCAGCGGCGTCGACACGACCGCCCGCACGCGCACGGCGTTGCCGCCCCCGGAGGAGAACGTCAGCCGCAGCCCCTGGCCCTGCAGGCGCCCCGCCACGATCCGGTCGAGCTCGGCCCAGGTGATGTGCGCCCCGGCCTGGGCGTGGTCGACGGGGACGGACGACAGCGTGCCTCCGGTCAGTGCCGACAGGGGCGCCCGGGCGCCCTCGACGGACGCCTCCAGCCGGTCCACGCCCAGCCCGTTGACCGACACCGGCCCCGAGGTCTCGGCGGACACCCGGGTGTAGCGGCCCTGGACCACCTGGGTGAGGAACGGGAAGCCGCCCACGGTCACGTGCGGTGGCGTCTGCAGGTGCGCCGACCGCTGGATCCGGTCGGCGACCTGCTGGCCGGCCAGGTGGGCGGCACCGCGGTCCACGCCGACGAGCGCGACCAGCAGCAGCACGAGTCCGATCAGCTTCCTCATGACAGGTCTCCCATGCCGGATGAGGCTGTCACACCCTGCTGTGGCGCGCTCAGCCCGCCTGCCCGGGAGCCGCGGGCGCGGCCTTGGCGCTGGTGTGGCCCCGGCGGCGCATCCGGCGCTCCACGCGCCCGGCGAGCACCGTCAGCAGGTAGTTGATCGCGATGAAGATCGCGGCGACGACGATGAACGCGGGCACCATGTTGGCCCGCGCCGTGCCGAGCGTCTGACCCTGCGCGAGCAGCTCGACGTAGGTGATGATCGAGCCCAGCGCCGAGTCCTTCAGCACCACGACCAGCTGCCCGACGATCGCCGGCAGCATCGCCGTGAGCGCCTGCGGCAGCAGGATCGAGCGCAGCGTCTGGCTGGCCGTCAGGCCGATCGAGAGCCCTGCCTCGCGCTGCCCCGCCGGCAGCGAGCCGACACCCGCGCGCACCAGCTCCGCCATGACGGAGGCGTTGTAGAGCGTCAGCCCCGTGACCACACCGGCCAGGGCCAGCTGCTCGGAGTCGAAGACCTGGTACACGGCGTACAGGTTGAAGGCGAAGATCATCATGAGCAGCACCGGCACCGCGCGGAAGAACTCCACGAACACCGAGCAGAACCACCGCAGCGGCCGGTTCTCGGACAGCCGGCCCATGCCGAGCAGCAGCCCCAGCACCAGCGCGAGCACGATCGAGATCGCCGCCGCCTCGAGCGTGCCGACCACGCCGGGCAGGAGGTACTCGGTCCAGGTGTCGGCGGAGGCGAACGGGTTCCACTTGGCGGGGGTGAGGTTGCCCCTGGCGGCCAGCCTCGACAGCACCCAGGCCAGGACGCCGAGCAGCACCACACCGCCGACGACGGCCGCCAGGGTGTGCCGGCGACGCGCCCGCGGCCCGGGGGTGTCGAACAGGACGGTCTGGGAGGTCATCGCTTCACCGCCAGGCGCCGGGACATCGTCGTGAACAGCAGGCCCATCGGCAGCGTGAGCAGCACGAAGCCGAGGGCGAAGACGAGGAACACCAGGACGAGCTGGTCGGGGCTGAACTCGATCATCTCCTTCATCAGGCCCGAGGCCTCGGCGACGCCGATCGCCGACGCGACGGTGGTGTTCTTGGTCAGCGCGATCATCGTGTTGCCCAGCGGGGTGACCGCGCCGCGAAACGCCTGCGGCATCACGACGTGGCGGATGTTCTGCCCGAAGCTCAGGCCGATCGAGCGCGCCGCCTCGGCCTGCCCGGCGGGGACGGTGTTGATGCCCGAGCGCAGCGCCTCGCAGACGAACGCGGCGTGGTAGACCGACAGGCCCAGGACCGCGAGGCGGATGTTGTTGTCGACCAGGAAGGTCGAGGAGGACTTGTCCGCCAGCCGCAGGCCGAGGTTGACGAACAGGCCGATGTTGCAGAAGACGATGATCAGCGTCAGCGGCGTGTTGCGCACGATGTTGACGTAGCCCGCGCCCATCGTCCGCAGGACCGCCACGGGGGAGACCCGCATCACCGCGACCACCGTGCCGATGACCAGCGACCCGACCGCGGAGAACACGGTCAGGACGATCGTCATCCAGAACGCCCCGAGGACGTCGTACTGCTTGAGCAGGTCAGCCATGAGCCGCCCTTCGTTGCGTGCGTGTCACCGACCGGTATGCCGTCCGCGCGAGGTGCGCGGACGGCATACCGGCAGGTCGTTCCCGGCTCAGGAGCAGGTGTCGACCTTGGGCGGGTTCTGGGACGTGTCGACCTTGAAGCCGGCGGGGCCGAGGTTCCTGTCGATCGCCTTCTGCCACTCGCCGGAGTCCTGCATCTTCTTGATGGCGGTGTCGATCTTCTCGCAGAGGGCCTTGTCGCCCTTCTTGATGCCGATGCCGTAGCGCTCCTCGGAGAACGTCTGGCCGACGACCTTGAGCTTGCCCTTGTACTGCGGCTGGCTGGCGTAGCCGGCGAGGATCGTGTTGTCCGTGGTCAGCGCGTCGACCGCGCCGGCGGAGAGCGCCTCGACGCACTTGGAGTAGGTGTCGTACTCCTGCAGCTGCACGCCGGCGTACTTGTCCTTGACCTTGGCCGCGGACGTGGAGCCCTTGACCGAGCACAGCTTCTTGCCGGTCAGGGAGTCGGGGCCGGTGATCGAGGTGTCGTCGGAGCGGACCAGCAGGTCCTGGCCGGCGACGAAGTACGGCCCGGCGAAGGAGACCTTCTGCTTGCGGGCGTCGGTGATCGAGTAGGTGCCGACGACGAGGTTGACCTGGCCGGTGGACAGGAGCGTCTCGCGCTGCGGCGTGGGCGCCTGCACGAAGGTGATGTCGCTCTCGGAGTGGCCGAGCTCCTTGGCGACGTACTTGGCCACGTCGATGTCGAAGCCGGTGTACTTCGCGCCGTCCTTCAGGCCCATGCCGGGCTGGTCGTACTTGACACCGATCTTGAAGTCGCCGGCGCCTGCGCCACCGCCCCCGCAGGCCGCCAGACCCAGCACGGCTGCGGCAGCCACCGCCACCATGCCGATTCGACGAACGTTCATGCGTTTTCCTCCCTGTTGGACGCGACGTCAGTGCGTCAGGATCTTGGCGAGGAAGTCCCTCGCCCGTGTGGACTGCGCGTTGGTGAAGAACTCCTCGGGCGTGGCCTGCTCGACGACCTGGCCGTCGGCCATGAACACCACCCGGTCGGCGGCACGGCGAGCGAAGCCCATCTCGTGCGTCACCACGACCATCGTCATGCCGGACCTCGCCAGCTCGGTCATGACGTCGAGGACCTCGTTGATCATCTCCGGGTCGAGCGCCGAGGTCGGCTCGTCGAAGAGGATCACCTTGGGGTCCATGGCGAGCGAGCGCGCGATGGCCACGCGCTGCTGCTGCCCGCCGGAGAGCTGTGCGGGGTACTTGTCGGCCTGGTGCGCCACCCCGACGCGCTCGAGCAGCTCCATGGCACGCCGGTCCGCCTCGGCCCTGGCCACGCCGCGGACCTTGACCGGCCCGAGCGTGACGTTCTCGCGGATCGTCTTGTGCGCGAACAGGTTGAACGACTGGAACACCATGCCGACGTCGGCGCGCAGGCGGGCCAGCTCCTTGCCCTCGGTGGGCAGCGGCCGTCCGTCGATGGTGATCGAGCCGGACTCGAACGTCTCCAGCCGGTTGATCGTGCGGCACAGCGTGGACTTGCCCGAGCCCGACGGCCCGATGACCACGACGACCTCGCCCTCGCCGATGGTGAGGTCGATGTCCTGCAGGACGTGCAGCGCGCCGAAGTGCTTGTTGACCTTGTCGAGCACGACGAGCGGACGGCGTCCCGGGGCAGCGGCGGCGTCAGTCATGCGGATCAACCTACCCACAGGCCACTCCCGTGCCACACGTGACCTATGCGCCGACCATGTGCCCGCTGTGTGCCTCAGGCCCCGGCGAGCACGAGCCGCGTGGGTGCGGTCCCGCTCCCGGGGCTCCCGGGGAGGCGCAGCGGACCGTCACCCGGGGTGATGCTGCCGAGCAGCCGAGGCCCCCGCGCGCCGGTCGCCGACGGCAGCGAGGCCGGGTGCCCGGCCCAGGTCAGCCAGCCCAGCACCGCGAAGGCCACGGCCTCCTTGGCCTGGTCCGCCAGCCCGCGGTCGGAGGCCCGCGTGAGCCCCACGTCGCCGAGCTCGCGGGCGAGGTCGCGCCACAGAGTCGGGTTGCGCACGCCGCCCCCGGAGGCCACCACCTCGGTCGCGCCGTGGCGCCGCGCCTCGTCGGCGACGGTCCGGGCGGTGAGCGCGCTCAACGTCGCGAGCACGTCGTCCCCACCGAGGTGGGCGTGGCCGCGCCAGACGCGCTCCAGGTATGCCGCGTTGAACCACTCCTTGCCGGTGGACTTGGGTGCCGGGCGGGCGTAGTACGGGTCGGCGAGCAGCTCGGCCAGCAGCGCCTCGTCCACCCGGCCGCGCGCGGCCCGGGCCCCGTCGGCGTCGAAGGCCTCGGTCCCCGCGCTGAGGTGGACGACCGCCGCGTCGAGCAGGGCGTTGGCCGGGCCGGTGTCGTAGGCGACGGGGAAGGTGCCCTCGACCCCGGCGGTGATGTTCGCGATACCGCCGAGGTTGAGGGCGACCGGGCGGCCGGGGCGCCCCCGCAGCCACAACACGTCGAACAGCGCGACCAGCGGCGCGCCCTGCCCGCCGGCGGCGACGTCGCGGGAGCGCAGGTCCGAGACGACGGGCAGGCCCGTGGCCTCGGCTACCCACGCCGGCTGGCCGACCTGCAGCGTGCCGCGGACGGCGCCGCCCTCGACCCAGTGGAAGAGGGTCTGTCCGTGGGAGACGACCAGGTCGGCGCGGCCGCCGCCCAGCTCCTCCACGGCGCGCCGGGCCACCGCGGCGAAGGCCTGGCCGATGCCGGTGTCGAGGCGGCACCAGTCCAGCGCGGTGGCCGGCGCCGGTGGCAGCGTCCGGGCGATGGCGGCGCGCAGGTCCGGCGGGTAGGCCTCGCTGAGGTGTCCCAGCACGGTGACGTACAGGGTGTCGCCGTGGGCCTCGAGGTCGACCACGGCAGCGTCGATGCCGTCGTGGGAGGTGCCCGACATCAGGCCGACGACGCGCAGGGCCATGGCGCGGCTCAGCGGGGGAGCGCGCGGCGGTGGTCGTCGGCCCGCAGCCCGAGGCAGGCCAGGGCGCTGACGACGCAGGTGGCCATGACGTACCAGGCCGGGATGTCGGCGTTGCCGGTGCGCTTGATGACCTCGGTGATGATCAGGCCGGCGCTGCCGGCGAACACCGCGTTGGCGAGGGAGTAGCTCACGCCCAGGCCGGTGTAGCGCACGGTGGTGTGGAACATCTCGGCGAGCATCGCCGGCCCGGGCCCGGCCATGAGGCCGACGATGGCGCCGGCGACGAACACGACGAGGAACTTGGTGCCGGTCGAGGTCCCGGGGGCCTGGAGCAGGTTGAGCATCGGCAGGGCGAGCACGGCGATGAGCGCGGCGCCGGTGACCATGAGCGGTCTGCGCCCGACCCGGTCGCTGAGCGCGCCGGCGGGCAGGATCGAGGCGGCGAAGCCCACGTTGGCGATGACGCCGGCGATGAGCGACTCGCGGAACGAGGTGCCCAGCGAGACCTGCAGGTAGGAGGGCATGACCACGAGGAAGGTGTATCCGGCGGCCGCCCAGCCCATGAGGCGCAGGATGCCGAGCAGGATCGCCACCCCGGTCGAGGTCGGGGCCCCGGGGCCCGCCTCACCGGCGGCGGGACGGACGGCGGTGTCCTCCTCCGCGGCGTCCTCCTCGGCGGTGGCGGCGCGGAACACCGGGGTCTCCTCGACCTTGAGCCGCACCCACAGCGCGGCCGCGCCGAGGGGGAGTGCGAGGAGGAACGGGACCCGCCAGCCCCACGCGTGCAGCTGCTGGTCGGACAGGGCGACGGCCAGGACCGCTGCGGTGCCGGCGCCTCCGAGCAGGCCCAGGGCCACGGTGAACGACTGCCACGAGCCGTAGAGCCCGCGCCGCCCGGCCGGGGCGTGCTCGGTCATCAGCGAGACGGCACCGCCGAACTCGCCGCCGGCGCTCAGGCCCTGCAGGATGCGCACCAGCGTGAGCAGGACCGGCGCCGCGGCGCCCACCGTCGCCCGGGTCGGCAGCACGCCGATGAGCGCGGTGCCCAGCGCCATGAGCAGCAGCACCAGGACCAGGGTCGGTCGGCGGCCGACCCGGTCGCCGACCCGGCCGAAGAGCCAGGCGCCGACCGGCCGGAAGAAGAAGGCGATCGCGAACGAGGCGTAGGTCTTGACCAGGGCCTCGAGGTCACCGGCGCCGGAGGCGGCGAAGAAGGCGCCGGCGATGACGGTGGCGAAGTAGCCGTAGACGCCGAACTCGTACCACTCGATGAAGTTGCCGACGCACCCGCCGACGAGCGAGCGCCGCGAGGCGCGTACGTCGAGCACGGTGGCCCCGCCCGGGGCGGTGTTCGTGGTGGGGGTGGTGGTCATGCGTCGTCCTCGTCTCGGGCCCGGAGCAGGTTGTGAGATACCTTCGCGACGCGCTTCAGGGCTGTCAAGGATTCACGGCAGATCCGCCCGGACATGGGACGTGACGGTACCGGCCGGGGACGGCTCAGTGCTCGAGGAAGGTCGCCGCCATGTCCTTGTCACCGTGGCCGGCCTCCAGGGCCCGGTCGATGTGCGCGCGCACCGCCTCCAGGACGGCCAGGTCCACGCCGGCGTCGCGGGCGGCGTCCACGACCAGCCCGGCGTCCTTGGCCGCGCCGTCCAGGCCGAACGCCGGCGCGAAGTCCCCGTCGAGCATGGCCGAGCCCTTGAGCTGGACGTAGGGCGCGTCCATGGCACCGCCGGACACCGCCTCGAGGAACAGGGCCGGGTCCAGCCCCAGGGCCCGCGCCAGGGTCAGCGACTCGGCGATGCCCTCCACGACGGTGAGGACCCAGGCGTTGGCTGCCAGCTTGAGCCGGGAGCCGGCACCCGCGGGGCCGACCCAGAGCGTTCGCGAGCCGATCGCGTCGAAGAGCGGATCGACCCGCGGGCGGACCTCCTCCGGGCCCGAGGCGAGCACCACCAGGGCGCCGTCCTCGGCCGGCTTGCGGGTGCCCAGGACCGGCGCGTCCACCAGCGCCACCCCCAGGTCACCGGCCAGGGCGGCCAGGCGGTCGTGGCCGGCCACCCCGACGGTCGTCTCCTGCACCCAGACCGTGTCCGGGCCGAGCGCCCCGCGCGCGTGCTCCATGGTCGCGGCGACGCTGTCGGCGTCGAAGAGCATGGTCACCACGAGGTCGGCCCCGGTGACCGCCTCGACCACGCTCCCGGCGACGTGCACGCCGGTGCCGGCCAGCGCCTCGGCCTTGTCCCGGCTGCGGTTCCACACCCGAAGCGGCAGGCCGGCCGCGGCGATGTTGCGGGCCATGCCGGCCCCCATGGTGCCGGTGCCGAGCAGGGCGACGGTGGGCTGGTGGGTCACGGGCTACCTCCGGTGGGTCGTCGGGTCGCGGCGAAGCGGGCGGGCGGGTCGGCTGCGGTCCTGTTTATCCCTCCAGCGAGGGCTGGCGCGCGGCGTGGGCGGCCCGGCGGCGGGTCGCCACCAGGTCACCGATCCCGATGACGAGCGAGACGGCGGTCAGCGCCACGGCTGCGCGCAGGCCGCGGCTGGCGGCGGCGGTGAAGTCGCCCCGGGTTGAGGTCAGCGTCGCGAAGTAGATCGAGCCGATGATCGCGATCCCGGCCGCGGTGCCGAGCCTCTGGCCGGTCTGGAGCACCCCGCCGGCGGTGCCGGCCCGCCGCACCGGCACCTCGCTCAGGGTCAAGGTGACGTTGGGGGAGATGACCAGGCCGCTGCCGATGCCGGCCAGCAGCAGGGGCAGCGCCGTGGCCCAGCCCAGGCCGCTGTCCTGGCCGTGCCCGGCGACGACCAGGTCGGTCAGGGCGAGGCCCACGACGACGGTGGCGAGGCCGCCGACGACCAGCGGCCGGCCGGCGCGCGTGACCAGGCGCCCGCCGACCGCCGCGGCCACGGCCGAGCCCGCCGCGAACGGCGTCACCGCCAGGCCGGCCTGCAACGGCGTGTAGTGGAGCCCGCCCTGGAAGAAGAGGGTGAGGACGAAGAAGATGCCCGTGAAGCCGGAGAAGTAGGCCATGGCCAGGCTCGAGCCGGTGCTGTAGCTGGCCAGCCGGAACAGGCTCAGGTCGATCAGCGGGGTGCGGCCGCGCGCGGCATGCCGGCGTTCCCAGGCCACGAACACCGCCAGCAGCACGGCACCCACGGCGAGCAGCGACCACTTCGTGCCGCCCTGCCACTGCTGCTCCTCGACGAGGGGCAGCAGCAGCGCGAGCACCGCGGCGCCGAGCAGGCCGACGCCGACCGGGTCGAGGTCGCTGCGGTCCTGTCCCCGCGGCTCGTGGGCAGGGATGAGGCGCAGCGCCAGCACGATGGCGGCGACGCCGATCGGGATGTTGACGAAGAAGATCCACCGCCAGCCCGTGTCGACGCCGAGCAGCCGGATGATCAGGCCGCCGAGGATCGGGCCGACCGCGGTGGACACGCCGATGACCGTGCCGAGCATGCCGAACGCACGCCCGCGCTCGCGGCCGGGGGAGAAGAGCTCCTGGATCAGGCCGGACACCTGGGGGTTGAGGATGCCGCCGCCGACGCCCTGCACGAGGCGGGCGATGACCAGCAGCAGGGCCGTGGGGGCCAGCCCCGCCAGCAGGCTGCTCGCCGTGAACACGGCCACCCCCACGACGAACATGGTCCGCCGGCCGCGGGCGTCGCCGAGGCGGCCGGACGGGACGAGCACCAGCCCGAAGGTCAGCGCGTAGCCGGAGACCACCCACTGCAGGTCGCTGGGCCCGGCGCCGATGCCGGTGCGGATCGAGGGAAGGGCCACGTTGACGATGCTGATGTCGAGCAACGTCATGAAGCCTGCGACGAGGCAGACGCCCAGGGCCTTCCAGCGGCGAGGGTCAGGGGTGTCCGTCACCTGGGGGGCAACCCCGCGCGGTGCGCGGTTCATTCCCCACCGTCCACCCACCGGTATGCCGTGTGCCTGCGTGGGCGGTGGCCCGCACCCGCCGTCGGTCTCAGGAGCCGGGCGCCGGTGTCCCGTGACCCCGGGGGAGGGGGCGTCGTTGGGTGGCCAGGAGGTCGCCATGAGACTGCCCCACCGGCGCAGGCAGGTCCCACCCCCGCAGGGCGGGGCCGAGCCCGGACACGAGCACGGGACCGAGCCCGGGCACGAGTCCTACCCCTACGACCCCGAGCACCCGGACCGCCCCTACGAGCAGGTGCAGCGCGACATCGGCACGAGCCTGCTGCTGGGCGCCGTGGTGCTCGTGGTGCTGGTGGGCCTGTTGGCCCTGGGGCTGGCCTGACGGCTGTGGCGCGAGCGCGATCTCGTTCCGGCGTCGACTATTTGGCGTGCCCGGGACGAAACGGGCATGCTGGGCGACGATGTCCGAGAACCAGCCTCAGACGCCCGACGCGCCCCGGCCCGACGGCGATGCCTTCGACGCCGCGACGCTGCGCGTCCCCGTGACCTCTGACCGCGACGACGCCGCCGCGCGGATCGCCGAGCTGGTCCGTCGCTCCAACGAGCGCAGCTCGGCCGCTCCGGCGTCGACCGCGGGCGAAGCCCCGACGCCGCCCGCGGCGCCGGCCCCGGCTCCAACCCCTGCTCCGGCGCCCCCGCCGGCCCCTGCTGCGGACCCGGCCGGTGAGGCCACTCAGGCGTGGCCGGCCCCGGCGGCCGACCCGGACCCCGACGCGACCCAGGCCTGGCAGCCGGTGGCCGAGCACCGCCCGCAGGCTCCGCTCGACCCCGAGGCGACCCAGGCCATGCCCTCCGTGGGCGCCGAGCCGACCCAGGCGGTCCGCTACGCCAGCAGCGGGGTGTCCGAGGCGACGCCCGTGGCTCCGCTGGACTACGACGCGACCGCGCAGGTCCCCCTGCCGACCGCCGCCGACGCTGCCCACACCACGGCCTTCGAGAGCCCGGCCGTCACGCCGGCGCCGGCCGGACCGGCCGGCCCACGGCGGCGCGGCCTGCCCGTGCCGAGCTGGGCCATCGTGGCCGGCCTGGTCGCGGTGATCGCCCTGCTGGTCTGGGCGTTCACCGGAGGTGGCGGGTCGGGCGAGGGCCAGGGCAACGCGTCCGCGGGCTCCTCGGCCGGCGCGGGTCAGGCGGCTCCGGCAGGCTTCCAGGTCCGCCTCAGTGACACCGTCACCGACTGCGCGGCGCACTCCCGGGGCAAGGTCAAGGAGACCTTCCGCCAGGTGCCGTGCGTCAAGGTGACCCGCTCGGTCGGCACCGGCACCGTCAACGGCCGCAAGGTCCTGTTCGTCGTCTCCCGGATCGAGATGTCCTCCTCCGACGACGCGGCGCGGATCAAGGCCGTCCTCGACGGCGACGGCACCGGCAACGTCAACGACCTGCTGCGTGAGGGCAAGCGCTTCGCCGGTGGGCCGGGCCGGATGCCGCGCTCGGGCTACGCCTCCGTCCAGGCCGACGAGATCGTGGGGGTCGCCGAGGCCGGCTACCTCGACGGGACCTCCTCCGACAGCGACCCGGCGTTGCGGGACGCGGCCGCCCGGGTCGCCGAGTCGGTGGGCACCCACTGACACCCGACTGACGCGGCCCGGACGCGGCCCGGACGCGGCCCGGCCGCGGCGGTGACGCGCGGTCAGCCGCAGGCGGCAGCCCGCTGCAGCAGCAGGGCGCGCTCGCGTTCGTTCTGGGTGAGGGTCGCGGCGTGCTCGAGCTCGACCCGGGCCTCTGCGTGCCGGCCCAGGCGTACGAGCAGGTCCGCCCGGACCGCCGGCAGCAGGTGGTAGCGCCCCAGCGTGCCCGTGGCCGCGAGGGCGTCCACGATCTCCAGGGCCGGGGCCGGTCCGTGGGCCATCGACACGGCCACGGCGCGGTTGAGCTCGACCACCGGTGAGGGCGAGACAGCGACGAGCACGGCATACAGGGCAGCGATCCGGTCCCAGTCGGTCTGCCCGGCGGTGCGGACGCGCGCGTGGCAGGCGGCGATGGCCGCCTGCAGCGTGTAGGGGCCGGGCGCGCCGCCGGAGAGCGCCTCGGCCCGCTCCAGCCCGGTGAGGCCACGGCGCACCAGCAGCTGGTCCCAGCGGCCGCGGTCCTGGTCGAGCAGGAGCACCGGGGTGCCGTCGGCGGCGGTGCGCGCCCGGGTGCGGGAGGCCTGCAGCTCCATCAGCGCGACGAGGCCGTGGACCTCGGGCTCCTCCGGCATGAGCCCGGCGAGCACGCGGCCGAGCCGCATCGCCTCGGCGCACAGCTCGGGGCGCAGCCAGTCCTCACCGGCGGTGGCCGAGTAACCCTCGTTGAAGACGAGGTAGACCACCTCGAGCACGGAGGCCAGCCGGGCCGGGCGCTCGTGCGCCGGAGGCACCTCGAACGGCACCCCCTTCGCGGCGAGCGTGCGCTTGGCGCGCACCACCCGCTGGGCGATGGTCGGCTCGGGCACGAGGAAGGCGCGGGCGATCTCCGGGGTCGAGAGCCCGCACAGCACCTTCAGCGCCAGCGCGACCCGGGCCTCGGTGGACAGCACCGGGTGACAGGCGGTGAAGACCAGGCGCAGCAGGTCGTCCTCGATGTCGTCCTCGAGCACGGCGGCGAGGGCCGGGTCGTCCCCGCCCGCGCGGTGCTGATGGTCGTGGGCGAGCTCGGCGTGCTTGCGGTCCCGGCGTTCCTGCCGCCGGAAGGTGTCGATCGCCCGGCGCTTGCCGACGGCCATCAGCCACGCGCCCGGGTTGCGCGGGACGCCCTCCGAGGGCCACTGCTCCAGGGCGGCGAGCAGCGCCTCCTGGGCGAGCTCCTCGGCCAGGCCGACGTCGCGGGTCAGGTGCGCCAGCCCGGCGACCAGGCGCGCGGACTCGATCCGCCAGACCGCCTCGACCGCCCGGTGCGTGCTCGCCGTCCCCGTCACACGGCTCATCCCACAAGCGCCGGCACCATTGCGCAAGAGGGGTCGTGGCCAGCCGCGGATAACGGGCCTGCGACGACATCATCGTGCGCAAAGAAGGGGCGGCCCGGGGAAGGGGACGCGGAGGAGGGTGTGCCGGGGCAGTCCGGGGAAGGAAGGGCGGGAGCGCGGGGCGGGACTGGTGACCCGCGCCGCGCTCCCTGACGGGCTCAGTGCTGCTGGCCCGCGACCTGCTCGCGCAGCCGCTCCTCCTGCTCGCGCAGCTCGGGGGTGAACTCCTCGCCGAAGTCCTCGGCCTCGAAGACCTGGCGGATCTCGATCTCGTCACCGGGCAGGAACGGCGCCCGGCGCACCCACTCGATCGCCTCCTCGCGCGAGGAGACCTGCCACAGCCAGAAGCCGGCGATGAGCTCCTTGGCCTCGGCGAACGGGCCGTCGACCACGGTCGTGCTGCGGCCCTCGCCGAAGCGCACCCGGGCACCCTTGGAGCTGTCCTGCAGACCCTCGCCGGCGAGCATGACGCCGGCCTTGACCAGCTCCTCGTTGAACGCTCCCATCTCGGCGAGCTGCTCCCGCGTGGGCAGCGTGCCCGCCTCGGTGTCTGCGTTGGCCTTGACCATCACCATGAAACGCATGTCTGTGCCTCTTCCTTCGTCCGTCATCGGTGTGGGCCGGGCCCCTCGTGAGCCAGCCTCCACCAACGCGTCGCGTGGGGGGACCTCAGATCGACATCTCCGTGGAATGAGTTTCGCCGGCCTGCGTTGAGCAGCCACCGGGCCAGCAGCCGGTCGACCCCCGGTTTCCGCCGGTGACGGTCCCGCTCAGCTTGACGGGCTGGCGTCGGCGGCGGCGCGGAGGGCGGCGATGTCGAGCTTGCGCATGCCGAACAGCGCCTGCGCGGCGCGTTGTGCGCGGGCCGGGTCCTCGTCGCGCATGAGCTCGTCCAGCTCGGTCGGCACGACCTGCCAGGACAGCCCGTACCGGTCCTTGAGCCAGCCGCAGGGTCCCTCCTCGCCGCCCTCGGACAGCCGCTCCCAGTAGTAGTCGATCTCGGCCTGGTCCTCACACTCGACCGCCAGCGAGATCGCCTCGTCGAAGGTGAACTCCGGGCCGCCGTTGATCCCGACGAACCGCTGGCCGTCCAGCTCGAACTCCACGGCCAGCACCATGCCCGCGGGTCGCGGCCCGGCGTCGGTGTAGTGGCTGACCGAGACGACCCGCGAGTTCTTGAACACCGACACGTAGAAGGCGGCGGCCTCCTCGGCCTCGGTGTCGAACCACAGGTTGGTGGTGATCCTCTGTCGCATGGTGGTGCGTCCTCTCGTGCGTCGGGACCGGTCCCTCCGGTTCCATGCTGCACCCGGTACAACGCCGCGCGCGGCCGGCGATCATCGGTCCTCGCGCCACCGGCGCAGGCGCCAGCGAAGCATCGCCGTGGTGCGCCGGCCGGGTTCCCGGCCGAAGCGCAGCCGCGAGGTGCTCGAGGGCAGCTCGAGGTCGCCCGCCCAGTCACCGGGTGTCACGCCGTGCCGGATCGTGCGGCGCAGCAGGCGTGAGTTCGCCTCCCGGCGCCGGTCGCCGGGCTCCAGGGTCCGGCTGCTGACGTACTCGCGGCGGTCGAAGCCGGGGTCGGTCTCCCGGCGCCGTTCGATCTCCGCCCGGACCAGGTCCAGGCAGGCCCGGGCCTCGGTCGCGGTGTCGAACGCCGCCACGAGCACGTGCCGTCGCTCGTGCCGCGCGGGGTCGTAGCGGTAGTGGTGCACGACGAAGCGGCGGATGTCGTCGTCCTCGGGGTCCACCCTGGCCACGTCAGCAGACTAGGCGCGTGCGGTCTGCCATGGTGGCCTCATGCCGGCGCGGTCGATCTGGGGGGTCACTCCCCGCGAGCACATCGAGGCCGAGTGCGCCCGCCGGGGCAGGGACGCCGTCGTCGCCGACTGCCTCGCCCTGCTCGACGGTGCCGAGGACCCGGCGCTGGTGCTCTCCCTGGCCGGGCCGGGAGCACGCAAGTACGTCGACGGCCGGGAGCACACCGACACCTACTGGTTCCGGGTCTGGGCGCTGCGTGGGCTGCTGTGGAACTGGGACACCAAGGCCACCACGCCGGTATGCCGGGCCCTCACCGACGAGGCGTGGCGGGTACGCGAGATGGCGGCCAAGGTCGTGGCGCGGCACCTGGTGGGGGAGGCGACAGGAAGGGTCGCCGACCTGCGGGAGGACCCGGTGCCCCGGGTCCGCCAGGCCGCGCACCGGGCGCTGGTCCGGCTCACGGCCGCCGGCGCCTGACGCGGGCGAGGGTCGACCGCTGCGCTCGATATGAGGGGGAACTGTCCGCACTTCCGGGCTACGTTGCCCGGGTGGGGACAGTCGAGGGGGCAGTAGGGACACGGGGTGGCGCCGGTCGGCGCCGGCTCGCGGTGGTGAGCTTCGCGCCATACCTGCGACGGCACCGCGGTGCCTTCCTGGCGCTGCTCGTGCTGTCCCTGGCCTCGGCCGCCACCGCCCTGGCCCAGCCGTGGCTGGTCGGGCGGATCATCCGGGACGCGACGGACCACCGCCCCCTGCTGCCGGTCCTGACCGTGGCCGTGCTGGTGGCCCTGGTTGACGTCGTGCTCGCCGGTGGGCAGCAGTACCTGCTCCAGCGCACCGCGCACGGCCTGGTGCTCGGCGTGAGGGTTCGGTTCATCGACCGCATGCTGCGGCTCACGGTCCCCGAGTACGACCGCCGAAGCACCGGTGACCTGCTCGCGCGACTGGGCAACGACACCGGGGCGCTGCACGCCGCGGTGACCTCCGGTGGGGTTGAGGCTGCCGCGGCGGTGCTGTGGGCCATCGGCGCGGCCGTGGCCATGGCGCTGATCGACCTGCCGCTGCTGCTCCTGGCCCTCGGCACGTTCGCGGCCTTCGTGACGGCCTCCCTGGTGGCCTCGCGCGGCGTGCAGGACCTTGCCCGCACCGAGCTCGAGGAGTACGGGCGGATGAGCGCCGCCGGCCTGCGGGTGCTGGGGGCAGTGCGGACGGTGCGGGCCTACGGCGCGACCGAGCAGGAGGCGGGGACGGTGGCCGGCCATGCGCGACGCACCTACGACGCCGGCCTGCGGCACGCCCGGCGCGCCGCGGTGGTCTACCCCACGGCCAACGCCGGGATGCAGGCGTCGCAGATCCTGCTTCTCACGGTGGGCGGGATCCGGGTGGCCTCGGGCGACCTGCCGGTCGCCTCGCTGGTCTCGTTCCTGCTGTACGTCAACATGTTCGTCGGACCCGTCTACCAGCTGATCCGGGCGTGGAGCAGCCTCCAGCAGGGGCTGGGAGCCCTTGACCGGATCGCCGAGATCGAGGGCCTCCCTGCCGAGGAGGAGGTCGCGGCGGGATCCGTGGTCGACCGTGCTGCCTCGCGCGGCCCGGGCCCGAGCGTCCATGTCGGCCTGCGGGGCGTCAGCTTCGACTACGGCGACGGCAGCGGGCTGCACGAGGTCAGCTTCGACGTGCCGCGGGGCGCGACGGTCGCCCTCGTCGGGCCCAGCGGTGCCGGGAAGTCAACCGTGCTCTCACTCATCCAGCGCTTCTATGAGCCCGACGCCGGCAGCGTCGTGCTGGACGGGGTGGACCTGCGCTGCCTGTCGCACCGCGAGCTCCGGGAGCGGATGACGTATGCCGAGCAGGAGCCTGCCGTGCTGGAAGGCACCGTGCGCAGCAACATCGCCCTGGGCCTTCCGGACGCACCGGAGAGCCGCGTGCGAGCGGTACTGCACGAGGTGAACCTCGCGACGCTGGAGCACCGTTCGCCGGAAGGGCTGGACGCCGCCGTCGGGGAGCGCGGGGTGCGGCTCTCCGGCGGTGAGCGTCAACGGCTGACCATCGCGCGGGCGCTGCTGCCCGGTCGCGAGCTGCTGCTCCTGGACGAGCCCACCGCGCAGCTGGACCCGGCCAACGAGGACCAGCTGCGCCAGGCGATCCGCTCCCGCCAAGGTCGGACGGTGCTCGTCGCCGCCCACCGCCTCTCCACGGTCCTTGACGCCGACCGGATCGTCGTCATGGAGTCCGGCCGGGTCGTGGCCACGGGCACCCATGACGAGCTGGTGCGGTGCAGCCCGCTCTACCGGTCCATGGCGCGGGCCCAGCGCCTGGTCTAGCCCGATCGGCCCGTCTGGGTCAGCGCGGGCGGCGGGCGAGCAGGTGGAACACGTGCCAGTGCTTGGGCCCGCTGAACGACCGGCCGTCCTCGTCCTCCTCGTCGAGCGAGACCAGCTCCAGTCCCTGGACGAGACCGTCGAGGGACTCCCGGTCCAGGAAGGTCATGGCGCGCTGACCCGCCCAGCTGTCCCGGTCGCCCAGCAGGTCGACCGCGAGCCAGCCGCCGGGCCGCAGCGCCTCCCGCACCCTGCTCCAGACGTCGGGGAAGTGCGAGGGCGCGACGAACGGCAGGGCGTAGCCGGCGTACACCAGGTCGGCCCGGGGCAGCCGGACCTCCTCGAAGGTCCCGACCACGACCTCGACCCGCGCCTCAGGACCGACCAGGTCCGCGACCCGGCTGGGCGTCGCGGGGTCGGCGTCAGTGGCGAACACCCGCCACCCGGCCTCGACCATGGCCGCGGTCTCGATCCCGCTGCCGCAGCCCAGGTCCACGGCGAGCCGCCCGTCGCTCGGGCCCGCGTGTGCGAGGACCTGTCGGCACAGCGGTCGCGGCAACCGGCCTGCCTGGGCGTCGTTGTACGCCGACCAGTACCGGCCGTCCGGGGGCGTCACGTTCGTCATGACCTCAGCGGTCGACGACCAGCAGCACGTTGCCGTCAGGGTCGTTGACGGTGAAGAACAGGCACATGTCCGGCGACCCGTCGACGGGGGAGGGCGCCAGGCCCTCGGCGTCGAGCCGGCCACGCAGGCCCTCGAGGTCGTCCGTGACGAAGTTGCACGTCGCGAACGGCAGGCCCGGCTCGGCCCTGATGCCGCTCTGCGGGCCCATGAGGGTCAGGGCGGTGCTGCCGGCGCCGGGGTCGCGCAGCTGTGCCGACCACTGGTTCACGTCCGTGGCGACGAGCCCGAGGGCCTTCTCGTACCACGGGGCCGCCGCCTCCGGGTCGCGGACGGGCAGGAATGCGGTGCCGACGGAGACGGCCATGAAAGCTCCTCGTGCTCAAGGGATGCGGTCGTCCGGACCGTATCCGGTGCCACCCACAACCGTGCCGGTTCAGGCGTCCGGTGTGTCCGACCCGTCCGCCGACGCCTGACGCGTGACGGCGGCGAGGAGCGCGGCGTGCGTCTCGGCGTCTGCCGCGGCAATGAGCCCGCCGCCACCGGTGTGCAGTGGCTCGCCGAACAGCCCGGTGACCACGCAGCCGGCGGCCTCGCAGAGAGCGATGCCGCTGGCGAAGTGCACGCTGTCGCGCAGGTCGCCGGCGGTGACGTACGCCGCGCGGCGACCGGCGGCGACCCACGCGACGGCGAGGGTGGAGGACAGCACCCGAGGGCGGAACCTTGCGACGAAGCCCGGGTCGGTCAGGAGCCGAATCGTTTGTGGGTCAACGAAGTCCGGCGCCGGATCGTCGATGTTGAGGTCGACCAGCCGTGACCGCGCCGACGGGACCAGCGGCTCGTCCGTGCCGCGCCGGCGGACCCAGGCTGCTTCGCCGTCGGTCCAGAACACCTCTGCCGCAACGGGATCGGCGGAGGCGGCGGCCTCGAGGTGAGCGCCGTTGCGCAGCGCCACATTGACCGCTGCGAGGGGCGTTTCCGCGGCGAAGTTGAGCGTTCCGCACAGCGGGTCGACCAGCCAGGTGCGATCGGCGGTCAGCCGGCCGCTGGCGCCGGTCTCCTCACCGAGCAGGGCGTCCTCCGGGCGGTGGGCGCGCAGCAGGTCCAGGATCGCGGCCTCGGAGGCCAGGTCGGCCTCCGTGGCGAAGTCGCTGGGGGACTTGCCGATCCGGGCCAGGGACTGCCCGTACATCGACCGCACCACGGCAGCGCCCGCCCCGGCAGCACGGACGGCGAGCTCGGCGTCGGAAGGGTCCACGGAGCAGACCCTAGGGTGCCGAGCACTGTGTCCGCTCGGAACCCGGTGGTGACACGAGGCGCGAAAGCCGCGACGCGGCATACCGGTGGTGTGATGATCGCGCCATGACGTGGACTGCCCCCGAGGTGACCCTGCCCGACGGCCCGCTCACGGGCGAGGACCGGCCCATGCTCGAAGGCTTCCTGGCCTGGCATCGGGCTCTGTTGCGGCACAAGTGCGCCGGCCTGACCGGCGAGCAGCTGGCTCAGCGCTCGGTGCCGCCCTCGAACTTGTCGCTGCTCGGCCTGGTGCGCCACATGGCCAAGGTGGAGCGCAGGTGGTTCCGTGAGCAGATCGCCGGCCAGCAGCTGGAGCCGATGTACGACCCGTCCCTGGGCAAGGACGCCGACTTCGAGTACCTCGACCCGGCGCGGGCGCAGGCCGACTACGAGCGGCTGCTGGAGGAGTGCCGGCTGGCCGAGGAGGTGCTGGCCGGGGCGTCGTACGAGGACACCATCGAGTCGCGGATGGGCACCATGTCGGTGCGGGCCGTGGTGGTGCACATGATCGAGGAGTACGCCCAGCACAGCGGTCACGCCGACCTGCTGCGCGAGTGCGTCGACGGGATGACCGACAAGTAGCCGCACGCTGCGCGGAAAGCGCTCCACCCAGCGCTCCGCTGGTGGCACAGTGGGGGCACGTGTTGTGGTGGGGGATGGGGGCAGGGATGTTCTGGTTCGTGCTGGGAGTCGTGTTCCTCGGCCTGGTCGCGGTGGGCGTGCTGTCGGTGTGGCGGCGCCGCGCCTCCGCGGGGTCGCCCGGTCAGGGGAGCGTGGAGGCGGACGCCAGGCAGAACGAGGCCAAGTCGTGGGAGCGGTCCCGGAGCGGCGGACTCGGGTAGCCCGCCCCGATGTCGGGCCGTGGCGGGCGGTCCGCGCCCCCGGCTGGATCGAGGCTGCCCCGGGCCGGCCCGGCCCAAGCGGCGAGCGCGGGGACCTTGGCCCCTGCCCTCAGAGCCCGACCGGCCGCCAGCCTGAACGGGACGGCCAGCCACGAGGAGGCGATCGCCATGCACCTCGTGGCCAGAGGGGGAGAACGGTCGCACGACACGTCCGTCGGGGACTCGGGGCACCTCGGTCAGGGGGTGAGACGGCCGTGATGACTGACCGGGTCATCGCCCGGACCGTGGGTGCGCTCTTCATCGTCGGCACCGTCACGGCCGTTGTCGGCGGCTCGATGGTGCTGGCGATCGAGGATCCGGGGGCGCTGTCCGCGGTGGCCGGCGACCAGGGCCGTGTGGCCACCGGGGTGCTCCTGGAACTGGTCCTGGCGCTGTCGGTGCTCGGCATCGGGGCGCTGTTGTTCCCCGTGCTCCGGCGTCGCGACGAGGGACTGGCTCTGGCCTATGCAGGGGTGCGGACCCTCGAAGCCGTGTTCTTGATGGCGGCCTCGGTCGCCGCCCTCGTGTTCCTCGCGTCGGGCCCGGGAGCCCCGGCAGCGGGCGGTGCCGGGCGAGCCCCTGCGCTGGTCCTCGCGCTGCGTGAGTGGACGTATCTCATCGGGTCGATGGTGCTGCTCGGTGCGGGTGGGCTGATCCTGTACAGCCTGCTGTTCCGGGCAGCCCTGGTGCCCACCTGGCTGTCCCTCTGGGGGCTCGTGGCTGCAGTCCTGATCCTGCTGCGAGGGGTGCTGGAGGTCTACGGGCTCGACCTTTCGGTGGTGTGGCAGGCCGCGCTGGCGGCACCGATCGCGGTCAACGAGATGGTGTTGGCGGTGTGGCTGATCGTCAGGGGCTTCGATGCCGCCGGCGCCCGCGCAAGCAGGGTCTTGCGACGGTGACGTGATGCCGGGCGTGCGGTGACGGTCAGAGGTGCGGCGAAGGAAGGCGGCGTTGAGATGGGAACCATGCCGGACGGGCGCGACAAGCGGCCGTGGCTTCCTCCGCGCTGGGTTGTTCGCCTGGCCTGGCATGTGCACCGCGGGTTGTATCGCGTCACCGGGGGACGCGTCGGCCTGTGGCGTCCGAAGGGCAACCGTTACGGCACCCTGCGCCTCACCACGACCGGGCGTCGCACCGGGGCGGCACGCAGCGTGATCCTCGGCTACGTCCAGGACGGCCCACGCATGGTCACGCTGGCCATGAACGGCTGGGCTGAGGGGGAGCCGTCGTGGTGGCTCAACCTCCAGGCCCACCCCGAGGCCAGGGTCGAGCTCGCCGGCGGCTCTGGCCCGGTCACGGCCCATGCCGCCGAAGGACCGGAGCGAGAGCGGCTCTGGGCGTGGTGGCGGCAGATCGACAAGAACCTCGACGCCTACGCGGCACTCCGGTCGACGGAGACCGCTGTCGTGGTCCTCGAGCCCCTGCCGGGTCGAGCGGTGCCCTGAGTTCGCGGGGGGCAGCCGGGAGCGGTGTTCTGTCGGCGCTGGGACACGGTCCGGATCGTCCGCCACGCGAGGGCGGACACGGCGCTCCGGCCGGGCCGATGGCACGGCTAGGTTCCGCCCATGCGCATCATCACCAGCGACCGTCTCGTGCTGCGCCCCTGGCGCGATGACGACGCCGACTTCCTGCTGGATCTCGAGTCGCGCTGGGAGGTTGTCCGCTTCCTGGGTGCGCACCCCACACCCATGCGGACCCGCGAGGAGGCCCTTGCCTCGATCGCCCGCCGGCGCGCAGTCGACCATCCGATCCACCGGATCTGGGCCATCACGACTGCTGCGCACGTGCTGGTGGGCAACCTCCTGCTGAAGCCGATTGCCGTGACGGCCGGCGAACCGACTGTCGGGCCGGACGAGGTCGAGATCGGCTGGCACCTGCATCCGGGCGCTTGGGGGCATGGCTACGCCACAGAAGCAGCAGAGGCGGTCCTCGCCGATGCTTTCAGCCGGGGCCTGCCGAAGGTCCTCGCCGTCACCGACCCCGACAACCAGGCATCCCAGGCCGTGTGCCGGCGGCTCGGCATGACCGGTCTGGGTCGCACGACGAGGTACTACGACGCCCCGCACGAGCTGTTCGAGAAGCTGCCCGGCTGACGAGAAGCTGACGACCGACGAGCAGCGGCCGGGGGCGGATGGCTTTGCGGTGACACGCCTTGGCGGCGGCGTGAACGTGGTCGTCCCGGCTCTGGAACCTCGTGAGCGCAAGGGCGTCTGAAACGACAAGCGCCGGGAGGAGACTGTCATGCGGTTGGTGTCGTGGGGAGTGGCGGGCGTCGTGAGTTCGCTGGTGTTCGCTGCGTGCGCGACCTCGACGAGTACCGCTGTGGGTCCGTCCGCCCATCGCCCCGCAGGGACTGGGGGCGTCGTGCACGCCGTCCCGTTTGCCCTCTACACGCACTGCGGCATCCATGAGCTGGCGTATGCGGGCAAGTACTACACGCGGGTGGGAGGCCCTCTCACCGACGGCCAGGGCAACCCACCCGCCGGCTGGGACAACCCCTACCAACGCGGCAGCCTGGTCGTCCGAGCCACTCAGGCATTCTTCTCGGACGCCACGGGCCATCACGAGACCTTCGCGGTGAGGCCGGGCGCGACGTCCTTCGAAACCGTCTGCTCCTAGCCTCCCTCCTGGGGCCTGCATGAACGCCACCCGATGGGTGACCCGCTAGCCCCGGCGGACCGCGCGGACGACCGCATCGACACCCGTGCCGACGGCAGCCCGAGGCCGCTCCTTCGCGACGACGATGTCCCACTCGTGCGGGTCAAGGGCCTCGACGGCCTCATCGACCGACACCTGCACCTGACCCGCTGCCGGCGTGGGGGCCCCGGTCGCCGGGTGGATGGGGCGGTGCCCGACCAGGAGCAGCATCCCGCCGGGTGCGACGCCGGCACCGAGCCGCCGCACCATCTCGACCACGGACCCAGCCACGTGGACGTAGAGGCAGCTGACGAGGTCGTAGCGTCCGGGTGCCGGGGTCCAGGTGCCGAGGTCGGCCTCCAGCCACTCGATGCGGTCAGCAACGTCCGATCCGGCGGCGTCGGCCGTCGTTCTGCCGAAGTCGAGAGCGGTCGCGGAGAAGTCCACTGCGGTGACCCGCCACCCGGAGGTGGCGAGCCAGATCGCCTCGGATCCGTGCCCGCACCCCGCGTCGAGGGCGAGGCCTGGCCTCATGTCCCCGACCTCCTCGAGCAGGAGGGGATTCGGCTGCCGCCGCGCCACCTTCTCCGGGCTCTCGCGCAGCACGTGAGCCCAGCGTCGTTCCCAGGAGTCCCGGTCAAACCGCTCGTTCGTCATGACACCACCCGGTCTGGGTCGTTGAACGTCAACACCGTGCGACCGTGCCGCTGCTCCGCACGACCACCGCCACCCCCGTGCGTTCGCACTCACCGGACTCGGCCAGGCTCCAGGAGGGGAATCGTCCTCGATCGGGCGGCCAGGCATCGACGATGCGGTCCAGGGTGCGCCTGCCCCACCGGCTCATCGTCGGGTTGGAGTCGAGGTAGTACCAGACCAGTCCCATCGCCTGCTGGAACGCCCAGGCCATCCCGCGCCACCACTGGACGTCGCCGCATCCGAGCTCACGGCGGAGGATGCCGCGCTGGGTCTCGTCGAGGAGGTGCCAGGCCGCCACGAGGTCGAGCGCCGGGTCCGCCGGGCCGTAGCCTCCGCCGTCCAGGACACCGACGAGACGGCCGTCCTCGACGAGGACGTTGGGCGGGATGAGGTCGCGGTGGCACATCGCCACGTCGTCGACCTCGGGCAGCGTCCGAAGCTCCGCCCAGATCCGCCGCAGGAGGGGTACGTCGAGCAGGTCCTCGCTCTGCCGGAAGCAGGTCTCGAGCCACTCGTCGTGGTCCGGGAGGTGGCCGCCGCGACCGGACCCGTCGAAGCGTCGCCCGCGGGTGTCGTCGGCGCGCAGCCCGGCGATGAGCTCGGCCAGGTCATGGGCGAACGCGGTCGACCCTGCGGGGTCCTCGACCGTCGCGTCGTGGCCGGACAGCCAGGTCTGGACGCTCCACGACAGCGGATAGCCCGCGCCCGGCTCCCCGATCGCCACCGGCTCCGGGGTCGGCACGGTGGCGGCGTCGGCCAGCTCACGCGCGGCCTCGGCCTCGGCCGCCAGCGACGCGCGGGCCTGCGCCGGGTCGTGACCGACCAGCGGGAAGCGGGCGGCCAGGTCGTCGCCGATCCGGAAGATCGCGTTCACGGTCCCGGGTGTGCACAGCTCGGTGACCGGCAGTCCGCGCCACTGAGGGAACTGCACCTCGACCATCCGGCGGACGGTCTGCGCGTCGATGTGGAGCTGGTCGGCGTGCATCGTCATGCCGCCATCCTCGCCGTCGGCGACCGCGGGTGTCCTCCGACTTTCGCGAGGCAGGCAGCCTCGGGAATGCCTGGGGCAGGCCGGAGCGGGCGATGCCCGAGCGAGATGGAACTCGTTGACCTGCCGAAACGTGTGGTGGGGCAGGTCGGGCTTGAACCGACGACCGACGGATTATGAGTCCGCTGCTCTGACCGACTGAGCTACTGCCCCGGGCCCGGCACGCGGCTGGCACGGCATACCGGCTCGGGCGTTGCGGAGCCTATCGCGGGCGTCTCACAGCCTCGTCATCAGATCGCGACGGGGCGGCCACATTCCCGGCGCCGACGGTGGTCCACGACAGCACGTCCCCGCACGGAGGAGCCCACCATGAAGAAGCCCAGCAACCTCGTCATCGGCGTCGCCGCCCTGGCCACCGCGCAGACCACCACCACCAACGGGTATGCCGCACCGCCGCAGGGCGGCTACGGCCAGGCCCCCTCGGGTCAGCCCGGCGACGGCCAGCCGCCGACGGGCGGCCAGCCGCCCACGGGCGCTCAGGCGCCCACGGGCGCTCAGGCGCCGGACCCGCACCAGGCCACCCACCCCGGCGAGAAGCTGCTCACCGGGACGACCAAGGACAAGGTGACGGCGGAGGCGCGGGCCAAGGAGCCCAAGGCCACCATCGAGCGGGTCGAGACCGACGCCGAGGGCGTCTACGCGGCGCACATGGTCCGCCCCGACGGCACGCACATGACGGTGCACGTCGGCAAGGACTTCGCCGTGACCTCCGTGGAGGTCCAGGGCGCCGGCGGCCCGGGCCGCGGGATGCCCCCGGCCGGCGCCGGCGGCAACGGTTCTGGTGGGAGCGACGCTGGCAGCGGTTCCGGCGGGACCGGCACCACGTCCGGCACGAACTAGCCGGTCGCGTCGCCCGGGGTGCCCCCGCCCGTCGGCACCCCGGGCGACGCCACGTCCACCGCGCCGCCCGGCCCAACGGCGCCGCCGGTGGGGCCAACAGCGTCGCCGGGCAGCCGATCCAGCAGCCGGCGCCGGGCCGCGCCGTCCATCGGCCCGCCCCGCGACGCCAGGGCCGAGGCGATCTCGAGCCGCTGCTCGACACTCTTGTTGCCGCCGTACTTGAACTTCGCCCGCACGCCGGTGACCGTCAGCCTCAGGCCCCGGATGCCGGGGAGGACTCGTCGGTCCGCCCCGAGCGCGTCGACCGGCACCCGGGGCGAGCCCCCCGGCTCGAAGTGCGCCAGCTGCCGGTTGAGGATCGACGCCTTGGCCGCCGGGTCGTCGACCACCTCCACGTCCACCTCGGCCTGCACGCTGGCGTAGTAGCTCGTCGGCACCCCGAGCGCGGGGTCGTCGCCGGCGTTGACCTCGGCCGGGACGTAGACGTAGTCACCCACCACGGTCAGCAGTGCTCGCGGGCGCTCCTCGAAGGCCGCCCACACCGGGTTGGGCCGGGCCAGGTGCAGCTCGATGGTGCGGTCACCGTCGTAGAGGAAGTGCGTCGGGACCACCACCGGCAGCTCACGTTCGGGCCCGCCCGGGGCGATGAGCTGGCCGAAGTCGAGGACGCGCAAGGCCTCCCGCCACTCGTGCTCGTCGACCGGACCGTCCCAGGGGTGCACCAGCATGGCGCGATCCTAGGCGGAGTCCGTGGACGATTCGGTGGTGCGGTTGTGCCCCATGGGGCACAATGGCGAAACGTCCGGCTCGCCCGGGCACACGGCATACCGCCGGGTTCTCTTCGTGCACGAGGTCGTTGGGGAAGACGTCCCTCGCACACAGGAGGTCCGGATGTCTGTTGTGACGTCGCGTCCCACGACGCGCGGGGTGGTGTTCGTGCACTCCACCCCTTCTGCGCTGTGCCCGCACATCACGTGGGCTCTGGAGAGCGTGCTCGGCCAGCGGGTCAGCCTGGACTGGACCCGCCAGCCTGCCGGGCCCGGCCTCCTGCGCACCGAGCTGTCCTGGACCGGCGAGGCCGGCACCGGCGGGCGCATCGCCAGCGCCCTGCGCGGCTGGGACAACCTGCGCTACGAGGTGACCGAGGAGCCGAGCCCCGGCTGCGACGGCTCGCGCTGGTCGCACACGCCACGCCTGGGCATCCACCACGCGTGGACCTCCGCGAGCGGCGACGCGGTGGTCAACGAGGACCGGCTGCGCACCGCGATCGCCATCAGCAAGGGCAACGCCGAGGTGCTCGCCCAGGAGGTCGACCTGCTGCTTGGCGCCGCCTGGGACGAGGAGCTCGAGCCGTTCAGGTATGCCGGTGACGGTGCTCCGGTGCGCTGGCTGCACAAGGTGGGGTGAGACGAGGGAGCTTGTCAGCCGGCGGGATCGGGGAGCCAGGTGCCCCCGGACCTGTCGGCTGACGCCAACGTCGAGGGGCCAGGACCCCCGGACGCCGAAGGGTTGACCACACCAGGAGGTGGTCAACCCTTCGGGCTGTCTGTACGGCGCGGCGTTACAGCGGGATGTTGCCGTGGTGGCCTCGGCGCTGCGGCGCCTCGGCGATCGCGCGGGCCAGGGCCGAGCGCGTCTTCGTCGGCTCGACGACCTCGTCGATGACGCCGATGTCGACCGCGCGCGGCAGGCCGCCGGCCAGCTTCTCGTGCTCGAGGGCCAGCTCGTTCTCGACCTGGGTGCGGTCCTCCTCGGGCACCTCGGCCAGCCGCCGGCGGTGCAGGATGCGCACTGCGGCGACGGCGCCCATGACGGCGACCTCGGCAGTCGGCCAGGCGAAGACGCGGGTCGCGCCGAGGGAGCGGGAGTTCATCGCGATGTAGGCGCCGCCATAGGTCTTGCGGGTCACCAGGGTGACGCGGGGGACCACCGACTCGCCGAACGCGTGCAGCAGCTTGGCGCCGCGGCGCACGACGCCGTCCCACTCCTGGCCGACACCGGGCAGGTAGCCGGGCACGTCGACCAGCACGATCAGCGGCACACCGAACGCGTCGCACATGCGCACGAAGCGGGCGGCCTTCTCGGCCGAGGCCGAGTCCAGGCAGCCACCGAGGCGCATCGGGTTGTTGGCGATGACACCCACGGTGCGGCCACCGAAGCGGCCCAGGGTGGTGGTGATGTTCGGCGCCCACTTGGGATGCAGCTCGATGCTGTCCTCGCCGTGGTCGAGCACGTTGGCCACGAGCGGGTGCACGTCGTAGGCGCGCTTGGCCGACTCCGGGAACGTCTCGGCCAGGTCGCGGTCCTCGACCGAGGCCACGTCGAGCCTGCCCTGGTCACCGAGCAGCGCGCACATGAGGCGGCCGCGCTCGAGCGCCTCCTCGGTGGAGGAGGTGACCACGTGGACGACGCCCGAGCGGCGGCCGTGCGGCTCCGGGCCGCCAAGGCGCAGCGCGTCGACGTTCTCGCCGGTGACCGAGCGGACCACGTCGGGGCCGGTGACGAAGACGCGGCCGTCCGGGCCGAGGATGACGATGTCGGTCAGCGCCGGGCCGTAGGCCGCGCCGCCGGCGGCGGCGCCGATGACGATCGAGATCTGCGGGATCTTGCCCGACGCGCGGGTCATGATCGCGAAGACCTCGCCGACCGCGTGCAGCGAGACGACGCCCTCGGCCAGGCGCGCGCCACCGGAGTGCCACAGCCCGACGACCGGCACGCCGTCGACCAGCGCCCGCTCGTAGGCGACGAGGATGACCTTGCAGCCGTCGACGCCCATGGCGCCGCCCTGGATGGTGGCGTCGGAGGCGAACGCGACGACCTTGGTGCCGCGGACCTGCCCGACACCGGCCAGCATGCCGCTGGTGTCCTCGGGGGTGATCAGCTCCAGCGTCCCCGGGTCGAAGAACGCCTCGAGCCGCTTGCGCGGGTTGCGCGGGTCGTTCTCGCGGTCGATCTTCGGCCGGGTGGCGGTGGCGGCCGCCTGGGCGGCCTCGCTCGGCATGCGTGCGGTCATCAGATGCTCTTCACGGTCAGGGCGACGTTGTGGCCGCCGAACCCGAAGGAGTTGTTCAGCGCCGCGATGTCGCCCTGCGGCAGCTTGCGGTGCTCGCCGTGGATGACGTCGAGCTGGATCTCCGGGTCGAAGTCGTCGAGGTTGATCGTCGCCGGCGCCAGGCGGTGGTGGACCGCCAGGATGGTCAGGACGTTCTCCAGGGCGCCGGCGGCGCCGAGGAGGTGACCGGTCATCGACTTGGTGGCGCTGACCGGCATACCGTCCGCGTCGTCGCCGAAGGCGCGGCGGATCGCGTTGGACTCCGCGACGTCGCCCACCGGGGTGGAGGTGGCGTGCGCGTTGATGTGGACGATGTCCTTGGGGCTCAGGCCCGCCCGCTCGACCGCCTCGCGCATGGCGCGCGAGGCGCCGGCGCCGTTGGGCTCCGGGGCGGCGATGTGGTGGGCGTCGGCGGACATCCCGACCGAGCCGAGCTCGGCGTAGATGCGGGCGCCGCGGGCCTTTGCGTGCTCCTCGCTCTCGAGCACGATCACGCCGGCGCCCTCACCGAGGACGAAGCCGTCGCGGCCGGTGTCGTAGGGGCGCGAGGCGCGCTCGGGGTCGTCGTTGCGGGTCGACAGGGCCTGCATGGCGGCGAACCCGGCGATCGGCAGCGCGTGGACGGCCGCCTCGGTGCCGCCGGCGACGACCACGTCGGCGCGGCCGGAGCGGATCATCTCGAGGGCGAAGCCCATGGCCTCGGCGCCGGAGGCGCAGGCGCTGACCGGGGTGTGCGCGCCGGCGCGGGCGCCGAGCTCCAGCGACACCGCGGCCGCGGGACCGTTGGGCATCAGCATCGGGACCGCGAGCGGGAACACCCGGCGGGGGCCCTTCTCCTTCAACGTGTCCCACTGGGACAGGAGGGTCCACACGCCACCGATGCCCGAGCCCATGGCCACGCCGAGACGCTCCGGGTCGACCTCGGGGGAGCCGGCGTCGGCCCACGCCTCACGGGAGGCGATCAGGGCGTACTGCGCGGACGGGTCCAGCCGGCGCACCTCGACCTTGGCCAGGACCTCCTCCGGCGGGGTCTTGATGGTGGCCGCGAAGGTCACCGGCAGCTCGTACTGGGCCACCCAGTCGTAGGGCATCGTGCGCGCGCCCGAGCGCCCGGCGAGGATCGCGTCCCAGGTCTCGGTGGCAGTGCCGCCGAGGGGAGTGGTCGCGCCGAGCCCGGTGACAACGACGCGCCGTTCGGGGTTCGGGGTCATCGGAAGTTGTGCTCCTTGGTCTGGGTGAGGCAGCCGGTGGGGTGGGGTATGCCGTGGGGCTGGCTCCGGGCCCGCGTCCGCGGCCAGGGGTGTGGCCGGGACGCGGGCACCGGGGCGGTCAGGTGTGGGTCAGCCCTGGGCGCTGGCGATGAAGGACACGGCGTCCTTCACCGTCTTGAGGTTCTTGACCTCGTCGTCCGGGATGCGCACGCCGAACTTCTCCTCGGCGTTGACGACGATCGTCATCATCGACAGCGAGTCGATGTCGAGGTCGTCGGTGAAGGACTTGTCGAGCTCGACCGACTCGGTCGGCAGACCGGTCTCCTCGTTGACGATCTCGGCCAGGCCGTCGAGGATCTCCTGCTCGCTCTGCGCCATGGGGTTCAGCTCCTTGGTGATTCGATGGATGTGACGGGGTGGTGCGGGCTGACCCGAGTTACCCGTCGGGCCGCGGGGGTCATCAGGGCAGGACCACGACCTGCGCGGCGTAGACCAGGCCTGCGCCGAAGCCGATCTGCAGGGCCAGTCCGCCGTGCGGCGCCTCGCCCTGCTCGAGCATCCGCTCGGTGGCCAGCGGGATCGAGGCGGCCGAGGTGTTGCCGGTCTCGGCGATGTCGCGGGCCACCGGGATGTGGGCGGGCAGCTTGAGCTGCTTGATCATCGCGT